>WTFW01000168.1 GCA_011523785.1 Chloroflexota bacterium
GATCAAGCGCGGGTCCCAGGCTGCGCGCAGCCTGGGCCACAAGACAAGACGCCTGGGGCACATGTCAGGACCTCGACGGTGGCGGGGACTAGAATTGGGGTGGGATAGGTGCGCCGGGTGGTAGGGGAGCGTCAGCCGTTATGCCGGAGATTGAGTCGACGCCGGAACTGATCGAGGGCATTTACGTCGCCATGCGGGAGCGGCTGGCGGTGGTGCGGGACCGATTGGGGCGGCCGCTGACGTTGACGGAGAAGGTGCTGTACGGGCACCTGGACGATCCGGCGGGGCAGGAACTGGTGGCGGGCGAGAGCTACCTGCAATTGCGGCCGGACCGGGTGGCGATGCAGGACGCGACGGCGCAGATGGCGCTGCTGCAGTTCATGCTGGCCGAGCGGGACAGCGCGGCGGTGCCCTCGACGGTGCACTGCGATCACCTGATCCGGGCCTACAGCGGGGCGGACCCGGACCTGCAACAGGCGCTGCTGGAGAACAACGAGGTCTACGCGTTCCTGAAGAGCGTGTCGGCCAAGTACGGGATCGGGTTCTGGGCGCCGGGGTCGGGAATCATCCACCAGGTTGTGCTGGAGAACTACGCGTTTCCGGGCGGGCTGATGATCGGCACGGATTCGCATACGCCGAACGCGGGCGGGCTGGGGATGCTGGCCTGCGGCGTGGGCGGGGCGGACGCGGTGGACGTGATGGTGGACTTCCCGTGGGAGGTCCTGCACCCGCAGGGGATCGGCGTGCACCTGACCGGGGAGCTTTCGGGCTGGACCGCGCCGAAGGACGTGATCCTGAAGGTGGCGGGCCTGCTGACGACAAGCGGCGGGACGAACCGGATCGTGGAGTACTTCGGCGAGGGCGCGAGGTCGCTGGCCTGCACGGGCAAGGCGACGATCACGAACATGGGCGCGGAACTGGGCGCCACGACATCGGTGTTCGCCTATGACGAGCGGATGGCGGCGTACCTGAGGGCGACCGAGCGCGAGGAGCTGGCCGAGCTGGCGGAGGCGAATGCCGACCTGCTGACGGCGGACGCGGAGGTACTGGCCGACCCGGAGCGGTACTTCGAGCAGGTGATCGAGATCGACTTGTCGGAGCTGGAACCGCACGTGGTGGGGCCGCATCGACCGGACCTGGCGCGACCGATATCCGAGCTGGCCGGGGCCGCGGCCGAAGAGGGATACCCCGACCAGATTTCGGCGGCGCTGGTGGGGAGTTGCACGAACTCTTCGTACGAGGACATTTCGCGAGCGGCGGACCTGGCGCGGCAGGCGGCGGCGCGCGGGGCGAAGGCGCGGGTGCCGTTCCTGGTGACGCCGGGGTCGGAGATGGTGCGGGCGACGATCGAGCGGGACGGGCAGTTGCAGGACCTGGAGTCGATCGGGGCGGTGGTGCTGGCGAACGCCTGCGGTCCGTGCATTGGGCAGTGGCGGCGCGACGACATCACGCCGGCGCGCGAGGGCGACCCGCCGAAGCGCAACTCGATCGTGTCGTCGTTCAACCGGAACTTCCCGCGGCGGAATGACGGGAGTCCGAATACGTTCTCGTTCCTGACGAGTCCCGAGGTGGCGGTGGCGTTCGCGCTGGGCGGGCGGCTCTCGGCCGATCCGACGGCCTCGCCGGTGGGCGGGGACAACGGCGATGGGTTCGTGCTGGAGCCGCCGGGGCCGGCGGCGGACATTCCAGCGGACGGGTTTATCGGCCAGCGGTACGGCTACGAGCCGCCGGCGGAGAATCCGGACGCGGTGACGGTGGCGATCGATCCCGAGAGCGAGCGGCTGGAAGCGCTGGCGCCGTTTCCGGAGCGGGCGGTGGAGCAATTCCAGGGCATGCCGGTGCTGCTGAAGGCGACGGGGCAGTGCACGACGGACGCGATTTCGCCGGCGGGGCGCTGGCTGCGGTACCGGGGGCACCTGACGAACATCAGCGACAACATGTTCATCGGGGCGAACAACGCGTTCGGCGACGAGGCTGGCACGGGCTTCAACACGGAAACCGGCGAGGACGACGAGCCGCTGGCGGAGATCGCCACGTACTACCAGCAGCAAGGGATTACCTGGGTGGCGGTGGGCGACCAGAACTACGGCGAAGGCAGCAGCCGGGAGCACGCGGCGATGTCACCGCGGCACACGGGGGGCGGGGCAATCATCGTGCGCAGCTTCGCGCGGATTCACGAGGCGAATCTGAAGAAGCAGGGGTTGCTGCCGCTGACATTCGACGATCCGGACGACTTCGAGCGGATCGAGATCGACGACCGGATCACGCTGGATGACGTGGGCGAGTTGGCGCCGGGGCGTCCTGTGACGGCGACGCTGGAGCATTCGGACGGGTCGACGGCGACGATTCGGCTTAACCACACATTGAACGAGGAGCAGATTCGGTGGTTTTGGGCGGGGTCAGCACTTAATTTGATTCGCGCGGCGGGCGGGTAGGCTGTGACACTGAATCTTTAGGGAGCTATGGCCCTAGCCCCAAGCGTCTTGCTTTTGCGAGGCGCGGCGGGGAATGGAGTTGGCCTGATCGGCTTCGCTCGGTCAGCCTGCGAAGAGGAGAGCGACTGAGGAATGCTGCGCTCGGGCATGGTTGCAGGTCCGCGGCAGCCACCCTCACCCCAGCCCTCTCCCTCAAGGGAGAGGGAGAAAGACCGCGTAGCGGGGAGTTTCCGGCGAATTGAGCGCCCGCGCCGCGTGAAAGGTCGCGAACGGAAGACCCTGACCCCAACCCTCTCCCATGGGGAGAGGGGGAAAGACTCGCCTGCGATTAGATGAGAGAGCCCGAGCGGTACGACATCGTCATTATCGGCACGGGTCCGGCCGGGCGGCGGGCGGCGATCCAGGCCGCCAAGGTGGGCAAGCGGGTCGTGACCATCGACCGCCAGCGGTATGTGGGCGGGCAGGCCGTGCACCGGGGCACGATTCCTTCAAAAACGTTGCGCGAAGCCGTGATTCACGTGACCGGCGTGGGGCAACGGGCGTTCTACGGGGCCGCCTACCGGGTGATGACGAACGTGACGATGGACGACCTGCTGCGGCGGACGGCACAAGTTGTGCAGTCCGAGGTGGACGTGGTTCGCGACGGGTTCTTGCGTAATGACATCGACATGCTGAACGGCATTGCGCACTTCGAGGACCCGCACACGGTTGCGGTGCACACGGAAAACTCAATCCTGGAGTTGCGCGCCGACAAGGTAATCCTGGCGACCGGGTCGCGGCCGGCGCGGCCGGCGCACATTCCGTTCGACAAGGAGCGGGTGGTGGACAGCGACGGGATCCTGGACCTGCACTCGATTCCGAAGTCGATGACAGTGGTTGGGGCCGGGGTGATCGGGACGGAGTACGCAAGCATCTTCGCGACGTTGGGCGTGGCGGTGACGCTGATCGACGGCCGCCGCGATCTCCTGGAGATGGTGGACGAGGAGATCGGCGAAGCGCTGAAGTACCGGATGCGGGAGGACGGGATCACCCTGCGGCTGGGTCACAACGTGTCGTCGGTGGAGTTCGACGCGCGGGGACGGCCGGTGACCGTGCTGGAGACCGGCGCCAAGGTCGTGAGCGATTTGGTGATGTACTCGATCGGACGTCATGGAGCGACGGGGCTGCTAAATCTCGACGCGGCGGGGCTGGAGGCCGACTCCCGTGGGCGACTGAAGGTGAACCAGCATTTCCAGACGGATGTGGAGCACATTTACGCGGTCGGCGACGTGATCGGACAGCCGGCGCTGGCTTCGACCTCCGCCGAGCAGGGACGCCTGGCGGCTCTGCACGCGCTGGGGATGGCCTGTCCGGAGATTGACGACGATCAATTGCCCATCGGCATCTACACGATTCCCGAGATCGCGCTGATCGGGAAGACCGAGGAGCAACTGACGCTGGCCGGCATCGCGTATGAGAGCGGGGTGGCGCGGTACAAGGAGATTGCGCGCGGGGCGATCATCGGGGACGACTTCGGGATTCTGAAGCTGCTGTTCGACCCGGACTCGCGCAAGGTGCTGGGGGTGCACATCTTCGGCAGCCAGGCGAGTGAGCTGCTGCACATCGGGCAGGCGGTGATGGAGTTGGAGGGGACGATCGACTACTTCGTCGAGACGATCTTCAACTATCCGACGTTTGCGGAGGCGTACAAGGTGGCGGGGTTGAACGGGGTGAACAAGCTGCTGCGGTAGGACCTATGCATCGTTCGGGCGCCGGGCGGTGGCAGTATGGGCGGGTTGCGGAGTTAGTCGAGGTCATAGGTTATGTCGGAGTCGGTTGACGCGCCGGATGGTGGGCGGCGCCGCATCCTGACGGGGTTGCGGCCTTCCGGGCCCTCGCACGTGGGGCATTACGCGGGCGCGTTTTCGCAGTGGCTGGAGCTGCAGGAGGAGTACGAGTCGTTCTTCCTGCTGGCCGATTACCAGGTCTCCGACTACGCCGACAACCTGCCGTGGATTCGCTGGGGTCTGTGGGAAGTGACGCTGGACTGGCTGGGGGTGGGGCTGGACCCGAACATCTCGCACTTCGTGATCGAGAGCGGGGTGCCGGAGTTCGCGGAACTGACGCTGCACCTGAGCTGGTTCCTGGGACTGGGGCACCTGCAGCGGAATCCGACGCTGAAGGCGGAGCTGGCCGACCTGGAGACGACCAACAAGACGGTGCCGGTGGCGTTTTTCAATTACCCGGTGATCCAGATTTCCAACATCCTGCTGCCGCTGGCGCACCTGGTGCCGGTGGGGGAGGACCAGTTGCCGCACATCGAGATGACGCGGGACGTGGCGATCCGGTTCAACCGGCGGTTCGGGGAGACGTTTGTGGTTCCCAGGGGCCGGGTTGGCGAGGTGCCGCGACTGGTGGGGATCGACGGCAAGGGAAAGATGGGGACCTCGGCGGGGAACGCGATCTTCCTGAAGGACTCCGAGGAGACGCTGCGGGCGAAGGTGCGGAGCATGTTCACCGACCCGAAGCGGCTACGGGCGACCGATCCGGGGACCGTGGAAGGCAACCCGGTGTTCATGTACCACGATGCCTTCAACCCGAATACCGATGAAGTGGACGACCTGAAGGCTCGATATCGGACAGGCCGGGTGGGCGACGTGGAGGTGAAGGACCGGTTGTTCAACGCGATGAATGCGTTCCTGGCGCCGATCCGGGAGCGCCGGGCGGACTGGGAGTCGCGGCCGAATGACGTGCGGGACGTGCTGGCAGCCGGGACGGCGGCGACGAAGCGCCGGGCGGAGCCGCTGCTGGCGCAGGTTCGGAGTGCGCTGGACCTGGACTACCTGAAGGACGGTCCGCCGCCGGCGCCGGAGGGCGCGCCGTAGCGCCGGACGCGCGGCGCGGGTGCCGGACTGGACGTTTGCGTTGACGCCTCGGGATGAGGGCGCGCTGCCGCCGTACGCAGGGTTTCGTCCGCTGGCCCTGGCGATATTCCGGGACGGTCCGCGAATCCTGGTTGAGGACAGCGAGGCGTGGGATCCGCGCGACCGGTTTTACCGTCCGCCGGGGGGCGGGGTGGAGTTTGGCGAACGGGCGATCGAGGCCCTGCGGCGGGAGATGGGGGAGGAGTTCGGCGCCGAAATCAGCGACGTGCGGCAACTGGGGACGCTGGAGAGCATCTTCGAGTACCAGGGCCGGCCGGGGCATGAAATCGTGTTTGTGTTCGAGGCGCGGTTTGTGGATCGCTCGTTCTACGAGGCGGAGCGAATTGTCGGCACCGAGGGTGACGGCGTTCGGATCGAGGCCATCTGGATCGACGTGTCGGCGCCGTTGGACCGGCCGTTGTACCCGGATGGGATGTTGGCGCTGCTTCAAGCGCGAGGGGCCGCAGGGCCGGAACGGTGACGCGTCTTGGACGACCAGGTGGCAGCTGATCGGTTGCCGCCGTACGCCAGGATCCGGCCGGTGGCGCTGGCGGTGTTTCGGGACGGCGCGCGCATCCTGGTTGAGGACAAGTGGGACCGGCCCGAACCGTTCTACCGGCCGCCGGGCGGTGGGGTGAAGTTCGGCGAGCGGGCCATTGACGCGGTGCGGCGGGAGATGCGTGAAGAGTTCGACGCCGAGATCAGGGACGTGCGGCCGGTGGGCACGCTGGAAAACATTTTTGACTATCACGGCCGGATTGGGCATGAAATCGTGATGGTGTTCGAGGCGCGGTTTGTGGATGCCTCGCATTACGCAGCCGAGCGGATTGACGGTATGGAGAGTGTCGGTACCCGGATTGAAGCCGTCTGGATCGATGTGTCGCGGAGGCTGGACCGGCCGCTGTATCCGGAGGGGCTGTTGGAACTGCTCGGTGACAGCCTGGACCAGGCGGCTGGCGTGGGCGTGGATACAGGGTGAGGCTGGAGCCCGATTCGTGGAGGCTGGTGGTTTCTGAGGGATTACGTCCCACCGGGCGTATCCGGCCCGTGGCGCTGGCCGTGATCCGGGATGGGTCGCGGTTGCTGGTGCGTGAGTACCGGACGGCCAGCGGTGGACGTTTCTACCGGCCGCTGGGCGGGGCGATTCACTTTGGGGAGCGCGGAGCGGATGCCGTGCGGCGGGAGATTCGGGAAGAGATTGGCGAGGAGATCGAGGTCATTCGGCATCTCGGGACGCTGGAGAACATCTTTGAGCGGGAGGGGCAGCCGGCGCATTGGATCGTGCTGCTGTTCGTGGCGGAGTTTGTGGAGCGTTCGAGATACGTCGGCGAACGGATCGCGGGCGTGGAGGGCGACGGCGAGCGGATTGAAGCGGAGTGGATTGACATTAGCCAGCCTCTGGATGGGCCTCTATACCCGATAGGGCTGCTGGATTTGCTAACGGAGAGAGACGTCTGAGAGGAAGGGCCGGGAGGTCAGCCGTTTCTCAGCTGGTGTCGGAGTCGACTAGCAGGGTGTCGATGGTGGTGTGGAGGGTGGCGGCGAGTTTGGCGAGGGCGACGGTGGAACCGGGTTTGAGGCCACGTTCGATTTCGGAAAGGTAGCTGGGGGAGATTCCGGCCCGTCGGGAAAGCTCACGCAGGGTGAGGCCGCGGTGGGTGCGAAAGGCGACAAGCGGAGACTCGCCGCGGATGATGGCGAGCGCGACGGGGTGGGGGATGCGGCTGCCGTCGTCGGCCTCATGCGCCGCCAATCGGACCTCCAAATCCTCGATGTGCGTAAGCATCGCCTGATAGGCCGATCGGGTCAGGCGGATGGTTGCGTCGCCGGGCATGTGCCTCGCTCCAATGGGATGCGCGAAGGACGACCACGATCTCGTCTCGGTCGTAGTCGATCCGAAAGATCGCTCGAGCACCGCCCACGGCTAGCGTAGCTTGCGTGGCGGTTTTCGCGACTCGTTGGCGTGCGGCGAATTCAGGTTCGGCGGCTGATTGGGTAGGCTTACCGGGCGGTCGGACGGTGCTGCATGTGAGCGCGCCCCGGCCTCCCAGTGGATATACGAAGCGGCAGCCGCGCGGGTGCGGCGACAAGGACGGCACAGGGACCGATAGACACGCCGCGACCCCAGGCCAGACGAGGAGCAACCCAGGGATGACAAGCGAAAACGGTAGCGCCGTGGCGACGCTGCGACGGGCCGCGGCCCAGCAGGTGGCCACCGAGCACAGCGTCGAGATTCCCGACTACGACCGGGACCGACTGGAAGACGTTGGGTTCATGACCGCCATGACCCTGGTGCTGCTGGGCAATTACGCCCAGACGGGACACTTTGGGGGGCCGCTGGCCTATACCCCGTACAACGTGGCGCTGCACCTGGGCGGCCCGGAGAACGGGGCGCTGCGGTACGACTACCGACGGCCGAAGCACCCGTACTGCGACCGTTTCATGCTGGCGGGCGGGCACAACATCCCGACGGCGTACGCGCTGTGGATGATTATGGGCGAGGCGATGGCCCGGAAGCACGCGGCAACGGGCGACGCGCAGTACGCCGTGGACCCGAATATCGGGATGCTGGCGATCGACGCGCTGGGATTCCGGCGCGGTCGCGAGGCGCTGGACACGCTGCTGGCGGACAATGGGCTGGCGGACCACCCGCTGTTCGCGCAGGCGAAGATTCGCGGGATCCGCTCGCTGGCGGGGCACGCGGAGACGACGGACCTGACGAATGACGTGAACGGGGGTCCGTCGGGTATCGGCGTCGCGACGGCGGCCGGCAAGGCGGCGTTCTGGGACTTCGTGGGGGCGGACGACTCGCTGAAGGTGATCGCGCTGGAAGGCGAGTTCGCCATGACCGAGGGTCACGCGCAGGAATTGAAGACCCAGGCGCTGGCGCAGAAGGTCGGCAAGCGGCTGCGGATCCTGCTGTCGTACAACAACGCCGGGATCGACGACTCGCTGGTGGGCGGCGTGATTGGCGAGGACGTGGCCGAGGGCTACGTGATGGAGGACCAGTGGACCTCCTACGGCTGGAACGTGCTGTCGCTGGACGACGGGAACGACTACGACCAGGTGATGGCCGCGCTGAAGATGATGGAGGACTGGGATCCGGAGGACCGGCGGCCGTTGATCGTGGTTGGCAACACCACCAAGGGCTGGTGGCCGAGCGCCCAGGACGGCCAGATTGCCGGGTTCGGCGAGCAGCTGGTGGGGTACCACAGCCATCCGTACGAGATGAAGATGAACGAGCCGTACTTCGTGGCGCTGGCGGAGAGCTTCGAACAGCGCTATGGCGTGCAGTTCGAGGGGATCAGGGAAGGCCCGGTCAGCGATGAGCGCGAACGGCTGATCCAGTTCAAGACGAACATCGACGTGGCGATGTCGGTGTTGAACCAGAACGGCCTTGGCGACTGGCTGGCGGACAAGCTGGTGGAGATTGGCGACTCGCTGAACGACGAGTTGCCGCTGCGGATCCAAACGACCTCGGATCCGTTCCAGGACGAGCGGTTGCAGCCGCAGAACATTCCGCAAGAGCCGCAGTCGCTGGAGATCACCAACGAGTTTTCGGGCACGACTTCGACGGTGGACATCGAGCTGTTCAAGAAGCCGGGCGAGGTGGCCGGTACGCGGCGCGCGATTTCCGAAATCATCAAGTGGACCAACTACGTGACGGACAACCGGTTCATCACGCTGGCGGCCGACTTGTCGAGCTCGATCAACGTGGAGAACGGCGCGCTGTGGGGACACTACGACCCCGTGGGCAACCCGCTGGGAACGCGTGTCAAGGCGCCGATCGAGGAAGCCGGGAATGCGTCGTCGGCCATCGGGTTCGTGAGCCAGTCGGCGTCGATGGACCCGGACGTGCACGCGGGCGTGTGGGCACTGAGCGGTACGTACGGCGCGTTCACGCCGCTGATGTACCTGCCGGCGCGGGTGTGGAGCCAGCAGAACCAGGACAGCCCGTTCCGGGTGGGCGTGCTGCACATCCTGGCCGGGCACTCGGGGCCGGAGACGGCGGCGGACGCGCGGACGCACTTCGGCATTTTCGCGCCGCAGGTGTGGAAGCTGTTCCCGCGGGGCCAGGCGATCAACCTGAGTTTCTGGGACTACAACGACGTGGCGCCGGGGTACTTCGCGGCGGCTTCGCTGGCCGCGCAGGATCCGAAGGTGGGCGTGATTATCATCGAGGTGGCGCGGCCGGACTTCCCGGTGGCGGACCGGAACACGTTTGCCGACTCGGACCCGCTGGCGGCGGCGAAGGGGTTGTACCTGATCCGCGACTGGGATCCGGGCAAGCCGGCGCAGGGCACGGTGTTCGTGCAGGGATCCAACTCGACGGTCAACCTGGTGAACGTGCTGCCGCGGCTGGACGAGGCCGGGGTGAACGTGCGGGTGGTGGCCGTGGTGAGCGAAGAGCTGTTCGCGCGCCAACCGGCGTCCTACCGCGACTCGATCGTGTCGGACGCCAGCCGCTACGACGCAATGGTGGTATCCACAGGCACGCGGCGATTCCCGCCAGTGAGCGGCCTTGGACCGCTGACGGACGAGTACTCGCTGTGGTCGGACTGGGACGACCAGTGGCTGACGGGCGGGACGGAGCCGGACGTGATCGCGGAGGCGCATCTGGACGCGGACTCGATCTATGCCGGCATCAAGCGGTTTGCGGAGGACCACGACTCGCGGCTGGCGCGGCAGCAGGCGGCGGTTGGGCTGTAGACCGGTCTGAGTTGGGAACGGCGATTGCCGTCCCAACTTCACTGCTAACCGGTCTCCGGCGAAGATGTCGGCGGTGTGCTGATGATCAGCCGGTCATCTCGCCGGCCTGATTCGCGCGCCAGTCGAGTTTGTGCGGCCCACGGGTGCGCGAGACTCGCTGCGCTGTGACCGCGAGGCGTTGAAGCTCATTACGGACGTTTATCGGCGGCTATTTCGGAATCGGTCGTTTGCGCTGCTGTGGAGCGGGCAGACGGTTTCGTATTTCGGGGACGCGTTTTTCAACCTGGCCGTGATGTGGGTGGTCTGGTCGGAGACGCAGTCAACCTTGCAGACGGCGGTGATCCAGGCGATCTGGCACCTGCCGGACGTGCTGTTTGCGCCGCTGGCGGGGGTCTTTGCGGACCGCTGGAACCGCAAGGCGATCATGGTGACGACCAACCTGGGCGCGGCCGCGGTGGTGGGCGCGGTGGCGCTGATCGTGGTGGTGGCCGGTTACCTGCCGCCCGTGGTGGCGTTCGTGGCGATTTTCAAGCTGAACGGCCTGACGACGTTCATGCAGCCGGCGCGCGCTTCGCTGATGCCGTCCGTGGTTGGAAATGATCTGCTGACGACGGCGCAGGGCCTATTCGCGACCGCACGAGAGACGGCGGCGCTGGTGGGCAGCGCGACGGCAGGTGTGCTGATCGCGGTCGCAGGGACGGTGTGGGCGCTGGCGGTGGATGCGGTGTCGTTCCTGTTCGTGGCGCTATGCGTTGCTCTGGCACGCCTGCCGGGGCGAGCTTCGGCCCCTGCGAGCGAGGCTGGCCTGGGACTCTCGGCCAGGGGCATCGCGGGCGACTTGCGGGATGGGTGGCGCAGGGCCTCGCACTACCCGGCGGTGTTTGCGCTGCTGTGGCTGGGGGCGCTGATCAATGTGGCGTCGCTGGTGGGGCCGTTGTGGCCGGCGCTGGTGCAGGAGCGGCTGGGCGGCGGCGCCGAGATCTATGGGCTGCTGCTGGCGGCTTCCGCGGGCGGCGCCATGGTGGGCGGGTTGGCAGCGGGCCCGCTGGAGCGACGGTTCGGCGCGGGCCGCCTGCTGGTGACGAGCTGGAGCCTGGCGGGGATCTGCACCCTGGGGATTGCCGGGTCAACCTGGCTGGCCGTGACGATGGTCCTTGAAGTCGTTGAATCCGGCGCGATCGTGGCGGGAATGATCGCCACCGGCGCGATCACGATTGCGAGCGTTCCGGAGGCGTATCGAGGACGGATCTTCGGCATCCTGCGCGGGCTGAGCGTGGTGCTGATTCCGGTGAGCGCGCTGATTGGGGGATGGATCGCCGAATTCGTTGAGATCTGGCTCATGTTCGGGTTTGCCGGAGTGCTGGTGCTTGGGGTAGCGCTGCTGGCCTGGGCGAATCCGCATGTGCGAGGGGCGCGGATCGAGGCATAGGCCAAGGCTGATTCGGGCCGTGGAGTGCGGCACAGCCTGACTGATGCGCGGTTGGGGCTGGCGACTGTCCGGGTGGCGCGCGGCTGAATCTGCGAGGTGGCTCGACACGGTCTGCAGGCAACGGTAGCGCGGCTCATCGCGAACGGGCGGTGGCGTGTTGAGTTGCAACCGGAAGAGTTCGGTCTGAGATGCGGCCGCTGCAAGGGAACGGAGGCGGAGCCGGTTTCCGAGGCATGGCGTCGGGAGACGAGCGAGTAGATCCTGCGTTATGCCGTGAATAGAAATCATTCATAGCGTGAATGGATAGTCGTCACGGCGCACCACGCACGGGGTAGGTAGCTT
>WTFW01000111.1 GCA_011523785.1 Chloroflexota bacterium
CCATGCCTCCCGGACGGCGAGTGGAGTTTCGACGCTTTTCGCCGTGACTTGTTTGCTTGGTACGAGCCCTTTGACAATCACAGCAACTCCGCAGGAGCGTCTTACCAGACGCTTACGGGAGCCGCAGCGGCGGCCGGATTGGCTGCGCTCTTGACGGCGGCGCCAGCTCGCCGATCAGGCTTCTTGCAACGGCCCCGGTCGTCAATCCGTGAACGACCACGAAGACACACCGCGTGAACGTCGATCCATCCGTGATCCCAGGCCTTTTACTCATGGCCCTGCAGTTCCTGGCCCTTGGCATGGTTGGATTCGTAATCGCGCGGGTTGTGCTCCGTCAGGGCAACGACCTGATGGCCATGGCGCAGGGCTTGGCGATTGGCGTCGCAATCTGGGGACTCACCGCGAATCTCGTGATGTTTCTTCTACCGGGCCTGGCGGGGGCGATTGTCGCCTGGGCAATCACCCTCGGCATCGGAGCCAAAGTGGCTTGGAGGGCAGCCGCATCACTGCGCGTGCCGCTGCGGACGACCGCATTGTTCGGAGCCGCAGCCTTGGCCACATTCTGGCTAGCACTTGCCGGACGTCAGCTTCTATCAATTGCCGACGACGAGATTCACCACGGACTTGCCTCGTCAATTCGTGCCGGTGGGTTTCCGCCAGTGCTGCCCTGGAACCCAGGTCAGCCTGCCCCTTATCACTACGGAATCGACATGCTGGTGGGATTGTTAGCCCCTCCCGCAGGGCCAGACTTAGCATTCGTCAATGAACTCTTGGCAGCCTACATCTGGACTAGCCTTGCCTTGATCGTCGGGACCGGCATATTCAAGCTGGGTGGATGGGTCAGCGCCCTTGCGCTTTGCCCTCTGATCCTCACCGCAGGCGCGTGGACGTTATATGGTTCACCAAACCCGCCAAGTATCCTGCAATTTCCCGTGCCGACAGGAACTCCGGAAACTGGTCTACGCACGGCGTTATCCGAGGTGTACTGGCCGTCATTCGATTTGCCCTTGGACACGAACTTTGACGCGTCTCCGCCGAACAGTTGGAGGCCCTCGTTTCCACTCGCATACCTGTTGACATTCATAGTGCTGGAACGCGTTGCAGTTGGTCGAGAGCGGACGTTGACATCAGCGTGTACTCTGGCGGCCGTTCTCGGGTTCGTTGGGCTCGTAGACGAGTCGGTTGCTCTGATTGGCTTAGCTCTGTGGATCGCATTCGAACTTTCGCAGATCCTCAAGTCTTTCCACTTGCGCAAGCGCCTCCAGACGGCTTCGGTAAGTGGTAACCCAGATCAACTCAACTACGGTCGTTGGCCCGACATACTGCGGGTGGCGGCCGGGCCAGCTCTGACAGTTGTGTTGCTAGTCGCCAGCGGCGGGGTCGTGACAGGCCTAGTAACCGGCTCATCGCACTCCGGTCTTAGCTTGGTTTGGCATGAAAATCCATCTAGCCGCCGACCACTGGGCGACCTTACCGTAGAGTCCGGGGGTGTTGGAATGCTGGGACTCGGACCGGCGGCTGTCGCCCTTGTTGCCGTTCTTCTCGCATGGCGCAATCCGTTCGTACTACTGCTGGCCGTAGGTAGCAGTGCATTTCTGCTGGCCGCGCTCGCCCTGTTCTACGAGCCATTTCCGGGCGACATAACCAGAATGGACGGACACGCTCGAAACTTCGCCCTCATTGCGGTCCTGCTTGCGCTAGCCATCCGTCTCGCCGCTCTCAGAACTCGCTACCGCTATGTTGCAGCCGCCGGCATTATTGCACTGGCCACGTGGCCGACGGCTGCGTCACCGGCCCGCGCCTTGAGCCTTGGGATCGAGCGTGGCATACAACTGTCCAACATGCCGCCAGGGCCACGTGAGTTCCATCAGTGGTTTCAAGGACGACATGCAGTCAAGCACTTCAGCTCAGACGCCATCGCCGACTTTATCCGCACGCACACGCCGGCTGACGCGCGAGTACTCTCGCCGTATCCCGATGAGCTGACGATTGCCACCGGCCGACCCAACGCTTCTGGATTCGCTCATCATCTCCACATAATTGTGGGGCGAGGACCCGAGTACAAGGACGCCATCCGATTCCTCGAACCAGCGGCCATTCGGCAGCTTGGCATTGACTATGTGCATACAACCGAAGCTTGGAAAGCCGAGCTTCCAGCCCACGCTCAACAGTGGTTGGCCAATCCCGAGCTCTTCGAACTGCTCATTCGTAGTCGAGCCGACGCCCTCTATCGTGTCCACCCAGCGTTCCTGAGCCTTCGTACTTCGCCCGCCCAAGGCTCATTCGAGGCTCTTCGGCAAGCAGTCCCGCCATCTACATCCGTCTACCTATCACCTGACCTCGAGCCTCAGGATTTGCTGCGCGTCGCAGCGGCGCTGCCGCAAGCCCAGCTCCTCGGAAAACTGCAGCCGTCAGCCTTGCACCTCTTCACAGACCTTGAGTCTGCGCCGCTAGGGACTTCTAAGCCCGATGTCATCGTGACATCAACTTACCTGGCGCCATCGGCATTTGACCCGTCCGCACGCCAACCGGTCTGGTGGAATGACACCATCGCAGTATATGCGCCTACTGATGCCATAAAACCAGTCATGGATCCACCGGCTCCGCACGTCAGCCTTCGGATGTCGGAGGTGCGGATGGTCGATTCACGCATCGCCTTTACCGCGACTTTTACCGATCGATCTTCTGACCGGTGGACCGGCCAAGACTGGGTAGTCATCCCCGCCAGCGATTCGCGCTGGGCGATCCCCGATAGACCCGCGTCCGCTCGACGATACCAAGCGCCCGCAAGGTCATTCACTGGCCAGCTTCAGCCAGTGGCTGAGACAGACATTCACGAGTACTTGTACCTGTACCAATTCGAACCGCGGACAGCGACGCTCGCCCAATGGGATGGGTCCGGATACGCAACGCTCGAGTATCTCGGACGCGACTATGAGCCGGGGATCTGGCTGCTCGCCATGCGTCTACTTCACAGACAGCATGAAGCCGCCCTGATCCCCGTGTTACGCGTAGAACTGACAGAGAGTAACGACTATACCTACATCGCTTATCAAGGTTCGATCGACGCCATGTTGGTCCCCGTAGCTCAGGCGCCATGAATCGAATCGGAGCCCGTCACCGATTGAAAGACCGGGGCGTTGCGGCCACCGATGGCCGCACAGCCTTTGCCGCATCACAAAGTCGGGTGCTCCGTACATGACGATTGACTCGACAGTGCTACTCGGGCTGCTGATTCTGATCCTCGAACTTGCGGCTCTGGCGACGGTGGGCTTCGTCGTGGCGCGCGTGGCGTTGCGGGAGGATGACGACCTGGCAGCGCTTGCGCAAGGGCTGGTCATCGGTCCGGCGCTCTGGGGACTCGCCGTCAACTTCATGCTCCGCGTCGTGCCGGGCCTGGCCGGGGCCATGGTGGGCTGGGCGCTAATCCTGGCGATTGGCATCGGGTTGGCCTGGCATTCGCAGGGGAAGGTGCGAGTTCCGCGGCGCACGCTGGCCGGGTTCGCGGGCGCGGCCCTGGCGCTCTTCTGGGTCACGCTGGCTGCCCGCCAGTTGATGAAGATTCCGGACCCGGAAATCCACCTGGGGCTCGCCGCTTACATCAGGGATGGCGGGTGGCCGCCAATCGTTGCCTGGAACCCCGAGTTTGACCTCTACTATCACCACGGCGTCGACGTTTTGGTCGCCCTGCTGGCCCCGCCGTCGGGACCGAATCCTGCGTTCACGATTGAGCTATTCGGAGCCTACGTATGGACCAGCTTCGCACTCGTCGTGACCACGACGATGCTCAGCCGAGGGAGCTGGCTGAGCACGCTCACGCTCTCTCCGTTACTGCTTACGGCCGGCGCGTGGACGCTCGTTGGCATCGTCGAAGACCACATCCCCAACATCCTGCAGATCCCCATTCCGGCGGGAATTCCGGCAGCGGGATTGCGCAGCTCGATTGTCGGCCTCATGTGGCCCGAACCTCAGCAATCTTGGGCTTCCGAGTTCAGCGGCGCGCCAGCGAATATCTGGAAGCCGCCCTTCGTTCTTGCCTATGCGCTGGCTTTCATCGCGCTTCGGCATGTTACGGCCAACGGACGTCGTTCCCGGATGAGCGCGTCCACGCTTGCCGCATTGGTCGGCTTCCTCGGCATCGTGAGCGCGGAAATCGCCGTACTGACCCTTGGTTTATGGGTCATCCTGGACTTTGCCCGAATAGTCTGGCGGCCGATGGATCAGCGACCGGCGCAAGCCGGACTGCTCCGCGCAGCCGTAGGACCCGGAGCGGCCACGCTGCTGCTGGCCACTGGCGGAGGCTCGCTGACGGGAATACTGGCAGACGCACCTCGAGCCGAGTTGTCCCTTCAGTGGATTGCCGACCCTTGGAGCCGCCAGACCCTGGGGCGTTTCAACGTCCTCCCAGGCGGCCTTGGCATCCTTGGCGTCGGAGCGATGTCGACGGCAGCGATCGCGGTGCTACTCGCACGGCGCGACCACCTGGTGCTGGCCCTCGCCGCCGGAAGCGTTCCATTGATGATCGGCGCACTCGCCGTTCGATATGCACCAATGCAGTTCGACGTGACACGCCTTGACGGGCACGCCCGCAACTTCGCGTTGCTGGCACTGCTGGTGGCGCTGGCCAGCCGCTTGCCTTCCCTGCGCCGACGCTGGCGCATCGGAGCCTGTGTCCTGATCGCCGGACTTGCGGTCTGGCCGACGATCGCGGCACCCGCCCGAACTATTGGCCAGGGCGTCGGCCGCGGGGTTCATCTAGCAAATGCCGAACCAGGAATCCGAGACACGGACTCCGACCCGTATCTCTACGACCTGCGGCGCTTTGTCATTGAAGCCGACGTTTCCGATCGGGTGACCGGATATATCCGCAACCACACGCCCACAGACGCGCGCATTTTTTCGCCTCATCCAAGTGAGATGACCAACGTCACCGGTCGCCTCAACGCCTCAGGGCTCGAAGGTCACCTCCACCTCAAACCGCTCACCGGCCCGGCATACGACGACGTGGCGCGCTATCTGGAGCCAGGGGCAATTCGCCGGCTAGGTTTCAGCTATGTGCACGCTAGCAACGCCTGGGTCAGCTCACTGCCCGTCCGTGCCCAACGCTGGCTTAGTGACCAGCGCTATTTCGAGCTACTCGCCCGCAGCGATACCGACGCGCTCTACCGCATCCGGTCAGAGTTTCTGAGCCTGGATGAACCACCCAATCCGGAGTCTTTCGAAGCCCTTCGGCGGGCTATCCCGACGTCGGCTACGGTGTATCTCGCACCAGGTCTTGAGACTTTGGCGAGCTTCCGACGAGCTGTCGCGCTGTCGCATACGCAATTGCTTGGCTCGGTGGAGCTAGGAGCGATTCACCTCATAACCGACTTCTCGACCGAGCCGCTTGGTGCGCAGACTCCCGATTTCGTGGCGGCGCCAGCCCGGCTGGCTCCGTCAGCCATGCCCGGAAACGCCCGGCAGCCCGTTTGGTGGAATCGCGAATTCGCGGTCTATTCGTCCGACGGCAGTGCCGCCCCGGTTACGCCGCCGCCACCCCACCACTTCAGTATCCAGCTACGCGACCTTCGCATGGCCGACGGGCGCATTGCCTTCACCGCCACCTTTACCGACCGCGCCTCCGACCTGTGGCAGGGTCAGGACTGGGTCGTCGTCGCCACTGACAACTCACCGTGGAACTTTCCCTATCGGTTCAACACCGCCACCTTCACCTCAGCATTCGTCCGCTGGTTCGACGGCCAGTTCCAGCCCAACCCCGACACCGCGACCCGCGAGTACGTCCATCTCTACGAGTTTGATCTACGGACCGGCACCCTGGCCGCCTGGGACGGAAACGACTACAGAAGCCTCGTCGAGCCGCAACCAGCCCTCGGCGCCGGTGATTGGCTACTCGCTGCGCGACCTAACATCAGTGGCCGGAAAGTTGGGTTGATTCCGGTGCTCCACTTCACGATCACCAGCGATGGAAGCGTGGCCTACACGGCCTACCAGGGCCCGCTCGACGCCATGCTGGTTCGCTGAGCTGGGTCCATGGAGCCGGTCGACGCCAAATCTCCCACGGATCGAACCAAGAGTCCCTTCAAGCCTCCAGACACCTGCGACGACGAGGCCCATGGCCGAGCCTCTCAATGACGGTTGACCCAACCATCCTTCCGGGCCTCCTGCTCCTGGCCCTGGAACTGCTGACGCTCACAGCAGTCGGCTTCGGTCTCGCGCGACGAGTGCTACGGCAGAACGACGACCTTATGGCGCTCGCACAGGGGATGGTGATCGGCCTCGCCGTGTGGGGCCTGCTGGTCAACTTCACCCTGCATCTCGCGCCAGGGCCAGCCGGAGCGCTCGTGGCCTGGCTCATTATCCTGGCGCTCGGGGTCGGCTTGGCTTGGCACGCACGGCTGAGGCTTCAGCTTCCACCGCGCACGGTGGCGGGATTCGCCGTCACGACGCTGGCGCTCCTTTGGGTCGCACTGGCCGCACGCCAGCTGATGAAGATTCCCGATCACCACATCCACCTCGGATTGTCCTCGCTAATTCGGGCCGGCAACTGGCCGCCGTTCACGCCCTGGAACCCTTGGCTTCCCGTCCCGTATCACTACGGGGTCGACATGGCAATCGGACTGCTGGCCCCGCCATTCGGACCAGACCTTGCGTTTACGACCGAACTGCTGGGCGCCTACGCTTGGACAAGCCTCGTTCTGGTCATAGCAACCATCCTGCTTCGTTACGGAGGTTGGACCGGTGCACTAATCCTTGGTCCCCTGGCCCTTAGCGCCGGCGCCTGGACGTTGGTCCTCTACGGCGAGGCACCAACCATCCTGTGGATGCCCGTCCCATTGGGTCTGCCCGATGCCGAACTGCGCTCATCGCTTGCCGACTTGTACTGGCCAACCGTGGAATTGCAGTGGTCCGACCCTGAGCCGGAAGCGTCTCCTCCCAATATCTGGAAGCCCCCGTTCACACTTGCCTATGCACTGGCACTCGTCGTACTGGAACGCGCCTCCAGCGGTAAAGAGCCAAGCCGTTGGATTGCAAGTGCCACGCTTGCCGTATTGATTGCGTTTGTTGGACTTCTGGAAGAAACCGTGGCTCTGGTCGTACTTGGGCTCTGGGTCGTCCTGGAAGTTACTCGGTTTCTGCCCAGGCTGACCATCCGCGGCCGCGCCCCTGGCCACCAGCCCCGAACGGCCGTCACGAGTCGGAACTTGGCCGCTGCGCCGGCACCTGTCCCACGATTCACATCCGGAGAGCCGCTGACCCGGCGCACCCTTGCACGAGCAGCCGCAGGCCCGATCCTGGCTGGGCTTCTGCTCGGACTTGGCGGCGGCGCCATTACGGGGGCATTGGTCGGCCACATCGGAAGCGGACTCTCGATCGAGTGGATCAACGACCCTGGCCGTCGCAACCTGCTTGGTCTGTTGACGACCTTGCCAGGCGGTCTCCGCCTATTGGCCCTCGGGCCCATTGCGACGGCCGCCGCCGCCGTTCTCCTGGGCATCGGCCAGCGGCTGGCGCTGGCGCTGGCGCTGGGCAGCGCCTGTTTCGTGATCGCTGCGCTCACGCTTCAGTACGAAGTCTCGAATGACTTGGTCCGCCTGGACGGTCACGCGCGCAACCTCGCCTTGCTTGCTCTCCTCGTGGCGCTCGCTCACCGCATTCGCTCTCTGCGCAGGTCCTGGCGCTTCTTTGCCGCGGCGAGCATCGCCGCTCTCATCGTCTGGCCCACCATCGCCGCGCCGGTCCGCACGCTTGGTATCGCGCTCCAGCGCGGAGTCGACCTGGGAAACGCACAGCCGGGACCATCGAGATACCACGCGTGGGGGCGCACCGCGGTCACGCCGTTTGCCGCGGAAGGCGTTCGAGCCTACATCCGCGACCATACCGCAGCTGACGCACGGATCTTCACACCCAATCCAAGTCCGATGAGCATCGACGTGGGTCGACCAAACGCCTCGGGGATCGTTGGGCGAGTCCACCTCCTCCAGTTTTTTGGTCCCGACTATCAGGATGTGCTGCGCTTTCTGGAACCGGCCGCCGCTCGCTCACTGGGCCTCCAATACGTGCACGCTCCCGAGTCCTGGGTCGCGTCCCTGCCCGACGAAGCCAGGCGACGTCTGAACGATCCCCGACTCTTCGAACTGCTGATTCGCGAAGGAACAGACGCCCTCTACCGAGTCAAGCCGGAATTCCTGAGTCTTGATAGCCCGCCAGCCCAAGGCTCTTTTGCTGCCCTTCAACAGGTTATTCCTCAAGCAGCCTCGGTTTACCTGGCACCCAGCATCCCGCCCCGAGATGGGGCTCGGTTGGCTCTAGCCGTGTCACATGGCCGAATATCCGGCTCGCTGGATCTCGACGCTGTCTACTTGCTGTCGGACATCCCAACCAGCCCACTGGACACGAACTCTCTGCAGTTCGTGGCCATGCCAACACGGCTGGCCCCGTCGGCCCTGCCCGCAGCGCTACGGCAGCCCGCCTGGTGGAATCCTGAAATCTCGATCTATTCGCTCGACGTAAACGCGGACACTGGTATGCCCGCGCCGACGCGCGACTTCAGTGTCCAGCTTTCCGACGTGCGGTTCGAAGACGGGCGAATCGGATTCACCGCTACCTTCACCGATCGCGCTCCCGACCTTTGGCAGGGGCAAGACTGGGTGGTTGTCGAAACGGACAATTCCCCCTGGCGGCTGCCATATCGCTTCGAGACTCGCACCTTCACCGCAGTCTTCACCCGCTGGTACGAAGGCCAGATTCAGCCCGTGCCCGAGACCACCACCCACGAGTACTTCTTTCTCTACGAATTCGAGCCGCGTACCGGAACCCTGGCGGTGTGGGATGGCAGCGGTTACGCCAACCTCTCGCCGCCGCAACCACAGCTCCGACCCGGCCACTGGATGCTGGCTGCGCGTCCAAACGTCAACCGGGAGGAAGTGGGGCTGATACCGGTGTTGCACTTCACCCTGACCGACGACGGAAACTTCACCTACAAGGTTTACGAAGGCTCGCTGGACGCCATGCTGGTTCGGTGATCCAGGTGACGTGCATCCCGTCGGCGATCGACGGTCCTCAGGCACGCGGCGAGTCGGACTCAGCGCACACCAGTCTTGCCGACAGAATCACGCCTCATGACCGTTGACCCGGGCGTGCTGACCGGCCTGGCCGTGCTGGCGCTGGAACTGTTGGTCTTGGTGGCGGTTGGTTTCGCCGTGGCGCGGGTGGCGCTGCGAGAGAATGACGATCTCGCGGCGCTTGCGCAGGGACTGGTGATCGGTCCGGCGCTGTGGGGTCTCGCCGTCAACTTCATTCTTCACGTCGTGCCGGGCTTGGCCGGGGCCTTGGTCGGCTGGATGCTGATCCTGTCGCTTGGCGCGATAGTGGCCCGGCGTTCACCGGAGCTGCTGCCAGTGCAGCCGCGAACGCTGGCCGGCTTCGCGGGCGCGACCCTGGCGGTGTTCTGGGTGACGCTAGCAGCGCGGCAATTGATGAAAGTCCCAGACTCCGATCTCCACCTGGGGCTCGCCGCATCCATTCGGGCCGGCGGCTGGCCGCCGGTGCTGCCGTGGAATCCCGATCTACCTGCCTACTACCACCACGGCGTCGATCTCCTGACCGGACTTCTGGCCCCTTCGACCGCGCCGGGCCCGGTGCTGGCAACCGAACTGATTGGGGCGTACGTATGGACCAGTTTCGCCATGATCGTGGCCACCGCGCTGCGACAGCGCAGCGATTGGCGCAGCGCGTTCCTCCTGGCTCCGCTGCTGCTCACGGCTGGCGCGTGGACGCTTACTGGGCAGCTGAATGAGGTCCCCAACATCCTGTCAATTCCAGTCCCGACGGACATGCATACCGCAGGCCTGCGTGGATCGCTGGCCAGCCTGTACTGGCCGGAGACGACGACGCGCTGGCACTCGGAATTGGATGGGGCGCCGGCCAACATCTGGAAACCGGCGTTCGTGTTGGGCTACGCGCTGGCGTTCGTCGTGCTGTGGCAGGCCACAGCCGACCGACGGCGAACGTGGTCCGGCGCGGCGACGCTGGCTGCGTTGATCGGCTTCCTGGGCATCGTGAGCGCCGAAGTCGCACTGCTGACGCTGGGGCTTTGGGCTGTGCTGGATACGCTGTGGATCGCTGCACGACGTCGCGTGGGAGATTGGGCACCGGGGGTCCTGCCACGCACCGCCGGGCCGCTAGCGGCGGCGCTGATACTGGGCGCCGGCGGCGGGACGCTAACCGCGCTGCTTCTGGGCGAGCCGCGAGCCGACTTTTCCATTGGCTGGATCGACGATCCCTTCGCGCGGGAGGCTTTCGGAGGCCACGAGCGGGTGCATGGCCGAATCGGCCTGCTGGGCGTCGGCGCCCTGTCGGCCGCGCTGCTGGCGGCGGCGCTGGGCTGGCGCGACCGGCTGACGATGACGCTGGCCGCGGGCACGCTGCCGCTGATGGCAGCCGCGCTGATGGTGGAGTATCCGACGGCTCCCCACGACGTCACGCGCTTCGACGGACACGCTCGCAACTTCGCGTTACTGGCGCTGTTGCTGGCACTGGCCGGCCGTCTGCCGGCGTTGCGTCCGCGCCCGCGCCTGGCTGCCGGCGCAGTCCTGGCCGCGCTGGTCATCTGGCCCACCACGGCGCTGCCGGTCCGCACGATCGGGGTAGGCGTCAGCCGCGGCGTTCATTTGACCAACCCCGAGCCCGGCCTGATGGCGTCCGACTCCTCAGCCTTTGACCTGCGGCGTTTCGCATTCGAAGATCGGATATCACCCGAGGTCATTCGCCATATCGGCGAGCGTACCGATATCCACGCCCGCATCCTGACACCCCATCCGGCAGAACTCACCATCGCCACGGGCCGGCCAAATGGCATGGGATTTGCAGGACGCATGCACCTGATCCCCATGCGGGGGACCGCCTACGACGATGCCGTGCGCTACCTGGAACCAGGCCCCCTCGCCCGCAGGGGTTTCACCTACGTGCATGCAACCGACGCCTGGACCGCCCGCCTGCCCGATCACGCGCGACGCTGGCTCGCCGACTCCACCCTCTTCGAACCCGTGGTACGCACCGCCTCCGACGCGCTGTATCGCGTCCTGCCGGCGTTCGCGCACCTGGACGGGGCCTATGCCGCAGCGTCATACGAAGCCCTGCGGCGAGCCGTACCCGTAGCTGCCGGCGTCTATTTGGCGCCGAATCTTGCCCCCCGCGCGGCGGCACGGCTGGCCGCCGCGCTGCCGCCGGAACAACGATTGGGCGGCCTGGATCAGGGCAACCACCACTGGATGTCCGTCATTTCGACTAATCCCCTGGGATCGCGGACGCCGGACCTGATCGCGCTGCCGGCTCGGATGGCCCCCTCGGCGCTCGACCCCAGCGCACGACAACCCGTCTGGTGGAACGACGAGGTGTCCGTATACGCCCCGACGGGCACTGTGGCCCCGCTGCGGAACCCGCCGCCCGCGCACTTCAGCGTTCAACTGTCCGACGTCCGCGTCGCAGATGGGCGGATCGGGTTCACCGCCGTCTTCACCGATCGCGCCGCCGACCGCTGGCAGGGGCAGGACTGGGTAGTGGTGCAGAC
>WTFW01000206.1 GCA_011523785.1 Chloroflexota bacterium
CGCGGGAGGCGTTGCCGTGGCCGGAGCCGACGGGGGAGTGGGGGTAGACCAGCGACTCAATGCTTGCCTTCATCGACGAGAGCGGCCAGCCGCACCCCAACGATCCCAATGCGTATTCGACGCTCGTGGCGCTCTGCATGCACGAGGCTGACCATCGAGAACTGAGCCGGCAGCTGTATGGGGTGAAGCGGGCGCTGTTGGGACGGAATACGCCTTACGAGCTAAAGGCATTGGAAGTTCTCAATGCGCGGACGTATGTGCGTCAAAGGGAATCTAAGTGGGCGCTGGCTGAGCGGTGCTACGCGCTCTTCGATGAAATCGATCTGACGGCTTTCGCGATCGTTATGCATCGTCCCGCGCAAGAACCCAACATTAGACCAGACTGGCTACCGTACCAGCACATTTTCCTTCTACAACGTGTAAATGCTCTCGCCAAAGCTCGTAGCGAGCAGGCGATCCTGATCTATGACGGACAGGGGATGAACGTCCAGGGGCGGAATCTCTCCGTTTGCATCAGCAATTACATCTTTCGGGTCGCCATGCGTCGTGGACAGCTTGAGCACATTGTCGATAGCGCTTTCTTTGTTGACTCGAAGGTGACGCCGGGCATACAGATGGCCGACTTGGCCGCGGGCGCACTCCGGTTGCGCGAGCAACATCGGCTCGACGGCAACGACGGAGCATTCGCAGCGGCCATTCGCCGGTGTGCGGGCACGGTTGCCAAGTCGACGAGATCAGATCTGGTGAACGACGACGGCCGGTTGCTACGCGGAATCCTCTATCTCAGGGAAAGTTGGCACTACGACAGACACGCTGTAGGTGGCGTGGTCGGCGTGCGCGAACTGGAAGCGCCTTACGAGCCGGCGTGGGAAGACGCTGGTCCATTTGTCGACATGATGGACGCGTTGAGTCTAGGAAGCGGGACCAAGTAAGGCTTTGGCCCAGGACCTTGCGGGAGTCCGACTTGCCCCAAAAGAAGAAGCCTGCTCGTCCGCGGTGACTCACAGTTCCAGACTCTGTGTCGAATGGTCGGGACCAAAGGCGAGAAAGCGGACGTGCAGGTTAAAGGTTGGAACCCCGCGAGGCTCTGGCACAGAGCCTGTCGGGGTCCTCTAGTGAAAGAGTAGTTGAGGTAGGACGTGTTGGCAATTCCAAGTTGCCGGTTCAGGCACCGGAATCGATGAGGTCGTGGGCGGAGGCTCGGATTTTTTCGATGGCGGAGGCGATTTGGGTCATGCCCTGGGGGGTGTCGAGGAAGACGTTCTGGCTGAGCCAGAGGGTTTCGCCAGCGCAGAGGCGTTCGGCGACGGGGCAGGGGGCGGCTTGGTAGTCGATGTCGGGCTCGCCGCCGTTGCGATTCCAGAATCGGGCGAGTTCGCCGTTGCGGTCCTGGAAGAGCCCGGTGCGGTGCAGGGCGCGGCCGTAACCGGGGGCGGCGGGGATGCCCTCGGCGTTGAGGGCCTTGATGAAGGTCTCGCGAGGCAGGCCGTCGAAGGCATCGGCGTCGTAACGGCAGATGTAGAGGTGCCGGGAATCGCGGGTGACCCAGTCGTCCTGGCGGCGGGGTTGGATGCCTTCGAGGTCGTCGAGCAGGTCGTCGAGGTAGGCGCCGTTGGCAGCGCGGAGCTCGGTCTGGTCCTCAAGGCGTTCGAGCTGGCGGTGGAGGAGAACGGCCTGGTAGGTGGGCATGCGGTTGCTGGAAGCGGCGACGGGGTAGTCCCAGGTGGCGCCGGAGCGCATGCTGCCCTGGCCGAGCTGGCCCTCGCGTTCGAGCATGCCGCCGGCCCAGAGATCGTGGTATTCGATGGCGCGGGTGTAGATCTCGCTGTCATTGGTGAGGAGCATGCCGCCTTCGCCGGCGTTGAGGTTCTTGCTGGCCTGGAAGCTGAAGCAGCCGACATCGCCGATGGCGCCGAGTCCGCGGTCTCGCCAGGTTGCGCCGTGGGCGTGGGCGGAGTCTTCGACCACTCGAAGGTCGTGTTTCGCGGCGACCGCGAGGACGGCGTCCATGTCACAGGCGAGGCCGCCGAAGTGGACGACGAGGATGGCGGCGGTGTGGGCGGTGACGGCTGACTCGAGCCGGGCGGGATCGATGTTGTAGGTGTCCTCGTGGATGTCGACGAAGACGGGGGTGAGTCCGGCGCGGAGGATGCAGGTGGCGGTGGCCATGTAGGTGTAGGCGGGAACGAGGACTTCGGCACCCCGCGGCAGGTGGAGGCACATGAGGGCGAGCTCGAGGGCGACGCCGCCGCTGTTGACGCTGAGGCCGTAGGCGGCGCCCTGGTAGGCGGCGAAGGCTTTTTCGAAGTCGTGGACCTGGCTGGCGCCGAGGCGTCCCCAGGCGCCGCTGCGAACGACCTCGGCGACGGCCTGGACATCCGATTCCTCGACGATGGGCCATTGGGGGAAGGGTTCGGAACGGACTGGCCGGCCGCCGAGCAGGGCGAGGTCACTCATGGCACAGGCAGCTTTCAGGTGCCGGCGAAGCGGTAGGCGTAGAGGGTGGCATAGGTGATCTTGACGTGGAGGCGGACGCTGCGGCCAACGAGAGAGGCGAGGTTGCGCCCGCTCCAGGTGGCTTCGACGTCGACCCCGCCCTGGATGCCGAGGTCGCAGTCGTCGTGGTCGAATCCGGGAATGGGCTGCGCGTCATCGCCGGTGACGGCGACGGAAAGCGGGCCGGTCGCGGCTCCAATGTTGAGCAACAGGCGCGGTCCGCCGACTTCAACCCAGTCGGTGGTCAGTTCGCCGCCGTCGGGTCCGGCGCGAAGGCCGGCGAAGCGGTCGCGAGGAGCACGGGCCAGTCCGATCGAGGATGAAAATGTGAGTTCCTCAGGCCGGCGATGGGCGAGGGGGCGGCCGGTGTACCAGAGCAGCATCTCGTCGCCAACGACGATGGGCGGCGACGGTGGGAAGACGACCCAGGTGCTTTCCCACGAGTCGGAGGACCCGACATCGAAGTAGGTGCGGCGGGAGCAGGCGCGTTCCCAACGGTCGCCATCACGGCTGGTGGTCAGCTGCACGTTGAGGATTTCGTTCAGCGGGTCGTAGTACTCCAAGTACCCGATCCACTGGTTGCCCCACATGAAGAGGGCCATGCCGTAGAACTCGGTTCCCGGCGGGTCGTCGTCGTCACCCTCGAAGACGCGGACGCCGGGCGTCCAGTTCAAGAGGTCCGGTGAACGCGAGATTGCGATATCCCGCCGCGTCTTGTGTCCAGCCTCACGGTCGCGGCCGCGGTTGTCGCCGCGGGAGGTCATGACGAAGCCGCCGTTGACGAAGTCCTGGCCGACGGCGGTGCGGTCGCCGCGGGGGAGAAGGACGCGGGGGGCGCAGGTCCAGTCGATTCCGTCGGGGCTGAAGCCGACGGAGTAGCCGCGGTTGTGGTCGGCATCGTTCATGTAGCCGACGAACTTGTAGCGGCGTTGCGGGTCGGGTTCGTGGGGATCGCGGATGACGGTGAACGGGTGACTGCGGCGAATCCGAGGCAGTTGCTCGTCCCTGTAGACGAGGTTGTTGCGGGGGGCTTCAGGGAGCGGGTAGCGATCAAAGTCGCCACGCGTCCAGTTGACGCCGTCGGGTGAGGTGGCGTAGCAGATGCGGTCGTAGCCCCTGCGGCGATCGGGCGGGATGGCCAGGTACCACATCTGGAACTGCGAGCCGTCGTGCAGTACGGAGCCCCACAGGGACACGTGGCCTTGTTCCCAGGGCGCTTCGGCGCGCAGGACGGGGTCGAGGGAGGTTCGCTGCGGGTGCTCAACAAAGCGCGTGAGATTGGCGCGGTAGAGAACCTCGTGGTCGTCGATCAGCAGATGCAGGTGCGGGTCGTACATGGCGCGTCCTGCGTGTGGGCCGGGACCCGCATGATACGCGGGCGGTCTAGGCGGCGCGCAGGATGCCGGTTGGGCCGCGACGGGCGAGGATGAAGGCGAGGGGGAGCGAGGCGACGAGGATCAGGAGAAGCGAGGACGAGGCGGCCTGGGCAAAGAAGGCTTCATCGGCGGCGGCCCAGGTGACGGTGGCGAGGGTGCGGAAGCCGATGGGGCCAAGCAGGAGGGCGGCCGGGAGCTCTTTCATGACGAGGAGGAAGGCCATGGCGGCGCCGGCGGCCAGGCTTCCACGGACAGTGGGGATGGTGACTCGCCAGAGGACCTGCCGAGGGCTCTTGCCAAGGGTGCGGGCGGCTTCCTCGGTGCGGGGATCGACCTGGAGCAGGCCGGCGCGCACCGAACCAAGGGTGGTCGGAAGGAACAGCACGACGTAGGCGGCGAGGAGTAGCACGAGGGTCTGGTAGATGGGCCGGGCCACGTTGATGCCGAAGAAGATGAAGGCGATGGCGACGGTGATGCCGGGGAGGGCGAAGCCGACGTAGGAGCCGCGTTCGAGCACGCGAGCCATTGGACTGGGGTAGCGGACCAGCAGGACGCCCAGCGGAATGGCCACGACGAGCAGAATCGCGGCGGCCAATAGGGACACGCCGACCGAGTTGACGAGGGGCTGGACGAGTTCAAGGAGTTCTTCGCCGGCGGTGAGTCCGCGGACGAGCCAGTAGAGCAGCACGGCGCCAGGCCCCACCGTTGTGGCGAACGTGACAAGGCTTAGTCCGGCGAGCGCCGGCCAGCGCCAGCGACGAAGCGGGATGGGGCGGTACTCACGATTGGTGCCCGGGCCGAGGGCGTGGTAGCGGGAACGGCCGCGGCTGCGAGCTTCGAGGGTGACGATGGCGATGGCGGCGGCCACCAACACGAGCGAAAGGGCCGCGGCGGCGGCGCGATCGAAGGCGGACTGGTACTGGACAAAGATGGCGGCGGTGAAGGTCTCGTAGCGCAGCAGCGAGACGGCACCGAAGTCCGAGAGGGTGTAGAGGGCGGCGAGGAGGGCACCGGCGGCAAGGGCGGGGCGGAGCGCCGGCAGGGTGACGGTGGCGAAGGTGCGGAGGGCGCCGCGGCCGAGACAGCGGCTGACCTCCTCAAGCGCAGGATCCAGGCGCCGGAGGGCGGCCATGGTCGGCAACAGGACGTAAGGGTAGGTGAGCAGCGCAAGGGCCAGCAGGGCGCCGGGAAATCCGTAGATTGAGGGCAATTCGGGTACGCCGAACACGGCTTCCAATCCCTGCTGCAGCAGGCCGCGCGGTCCCAGGGCGGTACCGGCGACGAGGGCGTAGACGAAGCTGGGAATGACGAGGGGAAGGACCATGACCACGGTCCACACGCGGCGACCGGGAAGGTCGGTGCGGGTGAGCAGCCAGGCGATAGGCACGGCCAGCGCGGTGGCGACGACGGTGACTGAGACGACGAGGAGGAGGCTACGACCAATGACGGCCGCGATGCGCGGACGCATCAGTAGCTGCCAAGCCTCGGTCCCCGAGTCGAAGGACCGAATCCCCAGGTAGATCACCGGCAACAGGAGGAGGGCGGTGACCGCCAGGGCCAGGAGGGTCAGCCCAACGGGCGGGGACCGGCGGGCTGTAAACGACCCGGAGAGGCGCTCAACCGAGGGGAGCGAAGCCATAAGCCGCGGAGCTAAGGCAAGATTTCGAGCTGCCGAAGGAGCGCCTGCGTTCCCTTGAGGTCAGTCAATTGCGAAGGCGCGATGTCGGGCCGATTGATGGTGTCCAAGGGTGTGACGCCCGGATGCGTCTTGACGCCGGGCGCCATGGGGTACTCGAAGGTGTTGGACACGAAGTAGCTCTGTCCCACGTCAGAGAGCAGGAAGCGGATGAGCGCCTGCGCCGGCTCGGGATTGGCGGCGGAGGCCAGGACACCCGCGCCGGAGACCATGATAAGGGCACCCGGTCCACCACCGCGTACGTGGTAGTTGCGGGCGTTGAAGGACTCGCCCTGCTCGGACATGAAGCGGTGCAGGTAGTAGTGATTGACGAAGCCGACGTCGATTTCGCCGGCGGCGGCGGCGGCAACTTGCGGGGTGTTCTTGGCGAACTCGATGGGCTGGTTGGCCTTGATGCCCTGGAGCCACTCAGAGGCGCGGTCTTCACCCCAGACGGCGCGCATGCCGGTGACCATGGCCTGGAAGGAGCCGTTGGTGGGGGCCCAGCCGATGCGGCCTCTCCAGGCGGGATCGTGAAAACCGAACATGTCGTCGGGCAGGTCGGCTTCGGTGAACTTCCGGTTGTTGTAGACGACGGTGCGGGCGCGGCCGGTGACGCCGGTCCATAGGCCGTCGGCGTGGCGACCCCACTCGGGGGATCGTTCCAGGATGTCCCGGGGTAGTGGGGCGAAAAGCGGTTCGACGGCGCCGAGGCCTCCGGGGTCCTGGGCGTAGAAGAGGTCGGCGGGTGAATTGGCGCCTTCCTCGAGGAGGGTGGCGGCCAGGGCCGGGGTGCCGGCGTACTTGATCCGGACGTCGACGCCGGAGATTTCGCCGAACTGGGCGAGGACTGGGGCGACCAGGGACTCGCTGCGGCCGGAGTAGACGGTGACGGTTTGCTGCTTGGGGGCCATCATCTTTTCGACGGTGACGACCTTTTCGACGACGCGCTCAACGGGCACTTCTTTGACGACCGTCTGGGTGACAATCTTCTCGACCGGGACTTCCTTGATCTCGGTCTGCGTCACGATCTTTTCGACGGTGACGACCTGGGATTCACCGCAGGCGGCGAGGGCGGCTGCGGCGACGGTACCTGCGGTGCCGACGGCGCCGATTTGCAGGAGGCGGCGACGGCTGAGGCGGCCGGTGGCCGCGGGCCGATCTTGCGGGGTGGGCCAGTCGTGAAGCATTGACTAACGCTCCGTCTTAGCTATGGCTAACTTTAGCCACGGCGAAGGTTAGGTATTAGCATTGGCTAAGTCAAGAGATGTTTTCTTGAGACACCCGCAGCTCGTGGGGGAAGCGCGGTCCTTCAGCCGTGTAAGGCCGCGCGGCATCTCTGGCGGGTAGGGGCGGTTGGCGGAGAGGGTGGGATTCGAACCCACGTGGGGTTGCCCCCTACACGCTTTCCAGGCGTGCGCCCTAAGCCTCTAGGCGACCTCTCCCGATGAGGGATGCTAGCAAGCGCGGCATTTGTCGGTGAGTGGCGGAGAGGGTGGGATTCGAACCCACGTGGCGCTCATCACGCCTACTCGTTTTCGAGACGAGCCCCTTAAACCACTCGGGCACCCCTCCACGGTGAGTTTACCGCCGAAAGTGCGCGCCGAGACCGCCGGTGGCGCGTACCATAGGGCGGGACGCACGAATGGCGGCCTGCGAGGAGCCAGCATGGAGTCGCAGCGGATCGTGATCGGCCAGAAGGTCGAGCAATTCATCCATACAGACCCGGACACGGCGTGGCGGGCGTGGACCGACGGCTCGGAGTTGGTGCGCTGGTTTCCCGGCGTGGCCGAAGTCCGAAAGGTTGGGGACGGGCCGCTGGGCGTTGGGACCAAGATTGCGGTGAGCGGAGCGGCGCAGGCGGAGATCGAGATCCTGGAGTTCGATGCCGAGCGCCGAGTGTTCACGTACCGATTGCCGACGCGCTACGCGGAATTTCAGCCGCATAGCGCGAGCGTGCAGGTCAAGCACTCGCTGACCGGGACCGAAGTGGACTGGGTGCTGAAACTGGACAACGAGGGCCGGAGCTTCCTTGGCATCGGCGGAAAAGCCAAGCGGGACGCGGACCTGGTGATGACAGTGTCGCTGGAGAAGCTGAAGGAATTGCTGGAGGCGGAGGCGTACAGCACGCCGGAGTTTGAGACGGATACGCGAACTTCGCGCTGGGACGATGGCGCCTAGGGACGCGAGGCGGTTTGGGCGGATACCGTGGAGTCGGCGCCGTTGGACGCTGGGCCGGGGTTGCCCGGCGTTTCCGGAGACTGAGCGGTGCGTCGCTGTTCGGACTGTTGTGAAGGGCCGCAGTCGGGCGAAACGGCGCGACTGAAGAAGTCGGCGACGCGGTCGGCGTAGGTCTCGGGGTGGATCTGGCTGGCGAGGACGTGGCCGACGTCGGGTTCGAGCCAGAGTTCTTTAGGTTCGCCGGCGCGCGAATGCAGCAGGTGAGCGTCGGCCACATCCACGAGCGGATCCTGGTCGCCGTGGGCAAGGCAGACGGCGCGGGGGGCGATGCGGGCAATGGAGTCTTCGACAGAGAAGTCGTCGACACTCTCGCCGGTGATGCGTTCGGCGGCCCACACGACGGCACGTCGGAATGGCAGCGCGGGAAGGCCGGTGTAGACGCCGAAGCCCTTGTCGATGGCAGAGCGCAGCGACACGGGCGCGCAGTCGGTGAGCACCCCCTTGATTTCCGGGCGTTGGGCGGCGGCGGCGAGGGCGACGGTGCCGCCGAGCGAGTCCGCGAGGGCGACGATGGGCGCGTCGCCGAATTCAGGCTGGTGGATGCAGAGATCGACGGCGGCCGAAACGTCCTCGACTTCGCGGACGCCGCAGGTGCTGGTTGAGCCTTCGGACTCGCCACAGGCGCGGAAGTCGAGGAGCATGACCGAGAAGCGGCGCTGCCAGAGGCGGTACGCGCGGTTGGCGAGCACGGTGTGATTGACGCCGAGACCGTGGATGAGAATCACGGTGGCGATGGGGTTGTCGTGCGGCTTGATCCAGCCGGCGAGACGGGTGCCGTCGGCTGACCTGAAGTGCACGCGCGCCGGGTTGAGGGGCAGAGGTTCCCAGTCGGTCGGGCGCCAGCGCCGGTTTGGGTGAACGATGACCCAGGCGGTACGCACGACGATCAGGACGTATGCGGCGACCGCCAGGCCAAGGCTAATGAGGATGACGCGGGTCATGCGGCGGCGGCGAGGCTGCGGACGTGGGCGGCGGCGGCTTCGACGCCCTGGCCGGGCGGGCTGGCTTGCACGAGGTCGATGAGGGCGCTGGCGACGATGGCGCCTTCGGCGCGTCCGTGGAGCGACCGGAGGTGCTCGGGCCTGGAGATGCCGAAGCCGACGACGCGGGGGATGCTGGTGGCCTTGCCGACGCGGGCCAGGTAGGCGGGCAGGCTCTCGGAAAGCTCGGCGCGGCTGCCGGTGACGCCGGTGACGCTGACGCAGTAGATGAAGCCCCGGGCTCCCTGGCCGATATGCCGTAGCCGTTCGAGCGGCGAGGTCGGGGCCGCAAAGCGGATGAAGTGCAGGCCGTGCTCGGCATTCGCGGCCTCGATGTCCAGGGCTTGCTCCGGCAGAACGTCGGGAACAATCAAGCCGTCAGCGCCGGCTGCCGAGGATTCGCGTGACAGCGCGCCGAAGCCGAATTGCATGAACGGGTTCGCGTAGCCCATCAGGGCCAATGGAATGCCGGTCTGGGAACGAATCCGCTCGATCAGATTGAAGGCATCCTCAAGCCAGACGCCCCGTTCGAGCGCAATTTGGGAGGCCAGCTGCACCGTCGGGCCGTCGGCGATGGGGTCGCTGAAGGGCATGCCGATCTCAAGCATGTCGGCGCCTGCTTCAACGTAGGCCAGCGCCAGCTCGACGGCGGATTCACGGGTTGGATAGCCGACGGTGACGTAGGGGGCCAGGACGAGGCGCGACTCGGCTTTGGCGGACTTGAATGCCGAGTCAATGCGGTTCATACGCGAGTCCCGAGTTCGGCGGCGATGGTCTCCATGTCTTTGTCACCGCGTCCTGAGAGATTGACGAGGATGACGTGGTCGCTGCTTGCCTCGGGCGCAATCCGGACGGCGCAGGCGACGGCGTGAGCGCTTTCGAGGGCGGGGATGATGCCTTCGGTTCGTGCCAACAGTTGGAGGGCGTCCATCGCGTCAGCGTCGCCATACGTGGCGAAATCCACCCTGCCGACATGGTGCAGGTAGGCGAGTTCGGGTCCGACTCCGGGGTAGTCAAGCCCCGCGGCGATGCTGTGCGTCCCGATGATTTGTCCGCCTTCATCCTGCAGAAGGAGGCTGCGCGCGCCGTGCAGTATGCCGGGGGTGCCGCTCTCCACGGTGGCGGCATGGTCGCCCTGGTCGCCGCCGCGACCGCCGGCTTCGATGCCGACGAGCGTGACGCCAGGGTCGTCAATGAATGCGGAGAACATGCCGATGGCGTTGCTGCCGCCGTTGACGCAGGCGACGACGGTGTGAGGCAGAGAGCCGGCGAGGTCCTGGATCTGGGCGCGGGCTTCGCGGCCGATGACGCGCTGGAACTCGCGCACGATCTGGGGATAGGGATGCGGACCGGTGGCGGAGCCGAACAAGTAGAAGGTGGTTTCGACGTTGGTGACCCAGTCGCGGAGGGCTTCGTTGATGGCGTCCTTGAGGGTGCGGGTGCCGGAGGTGACGGGTATGACCTCGGCGCCGAGGGTTCGCATGCGGGCGACGTTGAGGGCCTGGCGATGGACGTCTTCCTCGCCCATGTAGACGACGCAGTCGAGGCCGAGCATGGCGCAGACGGTGGCGGAGGCGACGCCGTGCTGGCCGGCGCCGGTTTCGGCGATGACACGTTGCTTGCCGCTGACGCGAGCCAGCAGGCCCTGGCCGAGGGCGTTGTTGATCTTGTGGGCGCCGGTGTGGGCGAGGTCTTCGCGCTTGAGATATATCTGGGCGCCACCGAGTTCGCGGCTGAGGCGGGTGGCGTGGTAGGTGGGTGTGGGGCGGCCGGCGTAGAAGTGGAGGAGGTCTTCGAGCTCGTCCACGAAGGCCGGGTCGCGATGGTGGCGCTGGAAGGAGGCTTCGAGCTCGTCGAGGGCGGCTACGAGCGTTTCGGGCACGTAGCGACCGCCGAAGGGACCGTAGAAGCCGGCGGCGTCGGGCAGCGAGCGGGTCTCAAGCACTGTTAGCTCTACGACTCCGCGAGGTCGCTCGGAATACGGTTGATCAGGCGTTCGCCCAGGACGGTGACGACGCCCGGATCCTGGGCGCTCAGGTAGACGAGCTCAAATATGGCTGAGACTCGGCCCTGGCGCAGGATCAGGTAGTAGATGTGCGGGTCGCCAGGTCCGAGCTCACGTTCTTCGGGAGCCATCTTGGGATCTATGCGGACTTCGATGAGGCGATTTTGGTCGGCCAGGGTGAATTGGTCCGACGTGCGCGTTCCGGGCTCAAGGTCAGGGTAGAACTGGCGGAAGAAGCCGAGCGCGGCGATGGCAAAGGTTGGTGCGGCGCTATCGACTAGTTCCTCGAACATCCTGGAGGCGCCCTCGGCGTTGGCGTGGACGAAGAGGCGCTGCACGAGCTGTACGGGGCGACCGGACCCGACACCGCCGGAGGGCTGGCGGGTGCTGCCGCTGACGAAGAAGCTCTGCAGGACGGATTGGGCCATGATCTCTTCGGACAGGAAGTCGCTGGGGTCGGATTCTTCGTCGATGATTTCGAGCCCCGGATCGACCTCGGATGCCGGAATGACGAGGGACTTGGCGGTCTCGTTGGCCGTGATGGCGGCGATGTCGACATCAGGAAGAGGCGTCGGTTCGGCGGTCGGTGTGGCTTCTCCCGTTGCCTGGGCCGGCGCGGTTGTGGGTTGAGTCGGTGTGGCGGGTCGGTCGGTGGGGGCCTGGGTGGGC
>WTFW01000214.1 GCA_011523785.1 Chloroflexota bacterium
ACGCCAGTCGGTGTAGGCGGAGACCTCGTCCAGGTCCGTCAGGCCAGATCTGGCCGTCGCGACGGCTTCGTCGGACGGATCGGCCAGGCCAACGACTTCAACCTCGGGCATCGCAAGAAACCGCCGCAGGTGACCGGCAGCGTTGCCGCCGACGCCAATGGCGCCAAGTCGGTATGGCATGGACATCAGGCCGCGCGCTCAGACGGGCGGAAGTCTACGTTAACCGGCATCGCCGCAGCGGTCACGCCAGCCTACGCGTCGCGGGTGGTTGGGTCTCCAGGTGCAAACTGACCGCCGTAGGGGAGGGGAAGTCGCTCCACGGTCTCACGGAACGTCCCGCGCCCCTTCAGCAGGTCGTGCACGTCCCAGCCCTGGGCTTCCAACTGTTCGAGCACATAGGCCAGCTCGTAGCGATCGCCGGTTTCCTCGTCAATGAACGCGTCGGTCCAGGCGAGCTGATGGCGCGGTACCGGGAAGGTTCCCTCGCCGTTGCGGCGCGGAATCTGAAACCGAAACTCGGATACGCGGATGTGGCGGCGCGGCTCGCTAGTCATGTGGGTCTCTGGTCGTGGGCCCAAACAGCCCGGCTGGCTCGGGTGCGATTGTGGAGAGCGCGACGGCCCCATGTCAATGAGCGACCGTGCGGCCGACGACGATCAGATTCGGCGAGTCGTCGCGCCAGGGCTGGCGCCCGTAGCTCCCGTACACCGCGTCGATCTGCAGTCCGGCTTCCACGAATTCCGCCACGACCTCATCCCTCGAGACCAGCGCCAAGCTGTAGCCCAGCCGTCGCTCGTTGACGAGTAACGGCCCTTCGTAGTAGCGGTAGATGAGGGTGCTGCAACCGCGATGCCCGGCCTTGTCGTAGGTGTAGAAGCGTTCGCGGGTTACGCGCAGGCCTGTGGAAGGATCGCGTTCCAGGAATTCAACCTCCTCGTGGTCGGGCGTAGCGTCGAGGGGTGTGGCGGAGAAGACATCGACGGCAACGCCGCCCCTTGGCCGCACGTGGGCGACGGCGTTCTGAAGGGTCTCCAGCCGGGCTTTCCGGTCGGGGAGCAACAGATACGAGTTGAAACCGACCAGCGCGAGGTCGAATGTCGCCGAGAGACGACAGGTGCGCATGTCACCGCGGCGCAAATCAAGGCGCGCCCGGGTGGCGCGAGATTGCGAGGCGCGGCGGGCCGCAGCTCGCTCCAGCATGGCTGCCGACGTGTCCACGCCGATGACCTGGAAGCCGCGCCTGGCCAGGGGAATCGCCATACGGCCGGTGCCAACGGCGTATTCCAGCAGCCGCGGCCCGAAGCGGCGCCCCTCGGTGATCCAGAAGTCCAACTCCGCTCCTTCGCACTCCGGGTACTCCAGGTCGTAGACCTGCGCGGCCGGGTCATAGCCCGTTTCGCGAAACGGCGGGGGCGTGACCAGTCTCGGCATGTGAACGTCAGGGCCGACCCGCGGCCGGAAGCATCAGCCGGCGCCGGCGTAGTTCAGGGGCGCTTCGGCCAGTTCCTCTTCGAGATTGGCGTGGTCTTTCACGCTGTCCATGCCGCGCCAACGCGCCTCGGATCGGAAGGCGCCGAGGCGGCCCGCGGCGGCCAGCTCCGGAAACGTACTGTCTTCGTGATCGCCAATCTCGGGGAGTTCGTCCTCAAAGGACCGGTCCAGCACGTAGACGCCGCCGTTGATCCAGTGGGGCAGCACCGGGTTGGTGGTGAACTGGCTGACCTTGCCGCCATCCACCTCCACGATGCCGTACTGGCTGACGTAGGGCGTGAGCAGAATGGTGGCCAGGTTTCCATCGTCCTGATGCTGGTCAAGCATCGGGTCCAGCCGCTGTTCCGTCAGGATGTCGGCGTTTGAAGCCATGACGATCGGCTCATTGCGGGGGATCATCTGCATGCCCAGGCGCAGGCCGCCGCCACGGCCCATCGGCGTTTCCTCGACCGCATAGCTGAAGCTGGCACCCAGGGCCGAGCCGTCGCCAAAGTGGTCTTCGATCACCTCGTGCAAGTAGCCGCACGAGATGACGAAGTGGTCGACGCCCTGTGCCTGATACCACTCAACCTGATGCTGCATGATCGGCTTGCCGGCAACGGCAACCATGGGCTTGGGAACGTTGGCGGTCAGCGGCCGCAGGCGTTCACCCCGGCCTCCGGCGATCAAGACGGCGTACACGCGGCGGACCTCCAGGACATCACGGGCGCCTGGCGCCGCGACGGACGATTATAGGGACGGACTGTTGCGAATCTGATCACGCCGATCAGGGCACTGCAGCGGTGCTATTGGGTGCGGTCTGTATTCCACGCGCTGCGCAGCTCAATGACGTTGCCGTCCGGATCTCGAAAGTAGAGAGACCGGCCCTCTGGGTCTTCCATAGGTCCCTCAACCGACGATCCGGCGGCGACAATGACCTCGGCGGCACGTTCGAACTCGGCTTCGCCCACCGCCAGCGCCACGTGTTGCACGCCCAGCCGCCGCCAGTCGCGGACACCAGCTTCCGGGCGCCGTTCCGGCGCCTGAAACAAGTGAAGGCAAAAGCCGGGAGCCGAAAGCACATGACGAAAGTTCGAACGCGCATGCTGCGTCAGGTCAAAGATGCCGGCATAGAACGAGGCGCTTCGGTCGAGATCACGCACGTTGATCGCAACGTGATCGAGACGCCTGGGCACCAGACATCGCGGTCGGACAGCTTCGTGTGCCATTCAAGTCCCGATTGGCCCGCCGGCCGGACTGTGGCCGCGAGCTGTTGACTAGCGATACGTCTTCAAGCCTTGACATGCTATATGTAGTGGGTAGGTGATACGACCCTTTACAGAGTCATCGGAGAAAACGCGATATGCGGTGTCCATCCTGCTCGTCAGGACGATTACAAGTCGTGGACACGCGTGAGGCCGCCGATGCCACGCGCCGCCGCCGCGCCTGCCATGAGTGCGGCCATCGTTTTACGACCTACGAGCGTCGCGACATCTTCGCGTGCCCCCACTGTGGACACGGCGAGGCACGGATCGAGTCGTGGGAGCTGACATCGCAGGGCGCCATGCGCCGCCGTCGCCGCTGCGCGGACTGCGGTCGGGGCTATCAGACGCTGGAACGCCTGGCGCGCATGGATGTCCGTGTGGTCAAGGACGACGGCCGAAGCGAGCCGTTCAACCGCGGCAAGCTCTATCGATCAATCATGATCGCCGGGACGAAGCGACCAGTGACCAGTTCCTGGGCTGAAGAGGCGGCCATCGAAATCGAGAACGAACTGCTTGGTCGTGAGACGCTGGACGTGCCGTCAAAGCAGATTGCCGGTCTGGTCATGGAGCGCCTGGTCACGCTCGACGAGGTCACCTACGTACGCTACGCGTCGGGTTACTTCGGCGAGGGCGGCGTCCAGGAAATGCTGGAGACCATTAATGAATCGCGGCAGCGGCGCGAGCGCACTGAAATTGAGCGAACGAATTTGCCACTGGTCCCGGCTGACTCTGATGACACCTAGCCTGCGGACTGTGCCGCGCACGCACGACGGTCTTCGCGTACCCGCCATGGGCCACTGAGCACGGAGCAATGATCTCGGCTCGCACCTTTATCGGCTTCGGGCTGGCGTTGGCGGTGCTGGGGTTTGTGGTCGGCGTGCGGGATGAACTGGGACCGGGCCTTCGTACGGCGTCGGCGCTGGCGGCTGTGGTTCCGGGCAATCCGCCGACGCCTCTCAAGTTGCGGCCGCCGCCCCGCGTCACCACGTTGGCCTACACGACCCGCGACGGCTATGAATTGCTGGCGGACCTGTATGAACCGCCAAATGCATCAGGTCTGCCGGCCATCGTGCTCGTCAACGGTGTGGTTCCGGAGGGCCGGGGATATCAGCCGCTCGTGGACTTTGCGGACGGGTTGGCGCGCACCGGGTTCGTGGTGCTGGTGCCCGACGCACTCGACTACGGCAATTACCGGGTTTTTCCGGAGGACATCGGCGCCCTGGTACAAGGGTTCCAGGTGCTCCGGGACCAGCCATCCGTGGACCCGACGCGCGTGGGGTTCATCGGCTTCAGCATGGGGGGATCGCTGGCAATGGTTGCCGCCGCCGACCCCGAGATTGCTGACGACGTGGCGCTGATTGCGACGATTGGCGCCTACTACTCGCTGGACGCGATGCTGCGAGCCGTCACAACAACCACAGTGGAAGTGGCCGGAGAATTCCTGCCGTATCAGCCCGATAGCTACGTCTGGCTGGTGACGCGCAACACGCTGCTCTCGGCCATTCCGGATGACCGCGATCAGGAGGCGTTGTTCCATCTCTTTGCGCTGGAGACGCCGGACCCGGACCCCGAGGCATTGCCTGGCTATGATCCAGACAAGCTCGGCCCAACGGCACGACGCGTGTTCGATCTCTTCACCAATCGCGACCCGGCGGCGGTTGGCGCGCTCATGGACCGGGTGCGAAGCGAGATTCCGGGAGTGCTTGAGTCAATCTCGCCCGACGCTCACATCGAGCGCCTGAGGGCTCCAGCGGCACTGCTGCACGATCGTGGCGACCTCTACGTACCGGCGCAGGAGTCGCTGCGCATCTACGACCAGCTGGGCGGCGAGCCACGTGCCCAATTGGCCATCCTGGACGTGATTCAGCACGCACAACTCTCCGCGCCCGATCTCTCTCCGCCGGTACTCCTCGGGTCTTTCCTGCCGGGCATGTGGACGCTATGGCAATTCACCTTCGACGCGCTCAGCCGCCTGTCAATCGGCGTCAATCCGCACCAGGCGTAGGTCAACCACGTCTCCCGGCGCGTTGAATCGCAGCGGCACGCCCACCGTGCCCACGCCGGCAGATACGACCAGAGGACGCCCCTGCACATACATTAAGCCGGAGGGTTGGGGCAGGTGGTGACGCGTGCGCAGGGTGAGCGGTCCGACAAACGGAAGCGCGACTTGCCCACCGTGCGTATGGCCGCTGAGCGTCAGGTCCACGCGACGCTCAGCCAACTGGAATGCGGTGTCCGGATTGTGGGCAGCGAGGATCGTGACGACCGTGGAGTCCACGTCCTGAAACGCGGCGTCCAAGTCGCACAGGCCTAGATGAGTATCGCCCGTCCCGACGATTTGCAGCGGGGCGCCGTCGACGGTGAGACGCACGGAGCGGTTGGTCAGCGTCTGAATGCCGTGCGCGGCCAGCGCCGCCTCCATGTGTGGGAGCGAGCGCGTCTCGTCGCGCAGCCAGCTCGGGGCTCGGCCCTGTGGCTTGCCAAACGCATCGTGGTTTCCCCAAACGGCAAAGGCGCCCAGTCGTGCGTTGATTCGTGCCAATCGCTCGCCCACGTCGGAGATGAAGCGCTCGTTCTCCACCAGGTCGCCCGCCGCAATGAGCAGGTCCGTCTCTCTCCCGGCCAGCTCGTCGAGCGCCGCAAGGGAGCGATGCGGTCGCCCGCCAACGTGCAGGTCCGAGACCAACAGGATGCTGAGCGACTCAATGGCGGCAGGCAGCCGAGTTGTGGGCAACACTTGCCGAGTCGTAACTAGCGGCTGCAGGCCGAGGAAGAGCTTTTGCAGGATCGTCACGTTAGTTGGAGTCTGGCAGTCGGACTGCGTGGCGGCGGAGCGTCATGACGTTCAGAGGTTGGAAAGGGCTCGGGCGTGCCCGGCGGATCAGCCAGACTTCCGCCCGCCCGTCTCTCGTTCCGGCGACCGCGGTTAGCCGGCTGGCACGTTCTGATGTTCGCCCATGGCGCGGAACTTGGCGTAGCGGGCGTTGACGAGGTCGTCGATGTTCTGGGCACAGAGTTCCTGCAACATGGGCGCCAGTTGGGCACGGAGATTCGCGGCGGCGATGTCGAAGTCTCGGTGAGCGCCGCCGTCGGGTTCGGGGACTACGCGGTCAATGAGCCCGGCGTGCAGCAGATCGGGAGCTGTCAGGCGTAGGGCGGCGGCGGCGGCCTCGGCGTGGTCCGAGTCGCGCCAGATGATGGCGGCAGCAGCTTCGGGCGAGGCCACGGAGTAGATGGCGTGTTCCAGCATTAGCACACGGTCGCCAACACCGAGAGCCAGGGCGCCGCCGCTGCCGCCTTCGCCGATAACGGTGACGATTACCGGGACGCGCAGCCGGGCAAGGCGGGCCATGTTCTCGGCGATGGCCCAGGATTGACCGCGCTTTTCGTCGTCAAGGGTCGGGCTGGCGCCGGGTGTGTCCAGAAACGTGAGAACGGGACGCCCAAACCGTTCGGCCATGTCGAACAGGCGCAGGGCTTTGCGAAAACCCTCGGGATGGGCCATGCCGAAGTTGCGCTCAACATTCTCGGACGTACTTCGGCCTTTCTGGTGGCCCACGACGATCACGCTACGGCCTTGGAACGTTGCGAGCCCGGCGATGACGGAAGGATCGTCGGCGTAGCGGCGGTCGCCGTGGAGTTCGGTGAAGTCGGAGCAGAGGCGGTCGATGTAGTCCTGGGTATGGGGACGCTGCGGGTGACGGGCCAACTGAACGCGTTGCCAGGGGGTGAGGTGGGCAAAGATGTCGGCAGTGCGCGCCTCAAGCTCTAGCTGCAGGACGGCGAGTTCGCGCGCGACATGGGAGTTCGAGTCCGCGCCGGCGTCGCGTTCCAGTTCGGCGATGTGGTCGCGGAGTTCGTCAAGGTCGCGCTCGAATTCAAGCACGGAACGCCTCTGTGCTCAGACGCGAGCGGCCCTGGCAGCGATCGGCGCCGGAGCGGCCACGTGCGCTGGCGCAAGGTGACCGATCACGCGAGCCAAGGTCTCGCGCAGATCACGTCGGGGAACCACCAGATCGATCATGCCCTGCCGAAGCACCCATTCGGTGGTGTGGTCTTCAACCGGCGCCCGGCGGCGCAGCGTGCCCTGCACCACGCGGGACCCAGCGAAGCGAATAGTGGCGCCCGGCTCGCCGATGATGATGTCGGCTATGGCGGCGAAGCTGGCGGTGACTCCTGCCAGGGTGGGATCAGCCATCACACAGATGTGGGGAACGCCGGCCTCGCCCAGGCGAGCGGCCGCCGCTGTTGTACGGGCCATTTGCATCAGCGCGAAGAGACCCTCGTCCTGTCGGGCGCCTCCAGAAGCCGTCACCGTGATGACCGGCAGGCGGTGTCGCAAGGCGTGCTCGAAGAGTCGCGTGATCTTCTCGCCGGTGGCCGACCCCATACTGCCGGCAATGAAGCCAAATTCCATGACGCCCAGAGCGACCTGCCGGCCTTGCAGCGGGCCGACGCCGCAGACGATCGCCTCGTTACGTGAGGTGAGAGCACGGGCTTTGGCCACGCGACCGACGTAGGAGCCACTGGGTCGACTGAATTCGAGCGGGTCGGCTGCGGTGATGTCGGCGTCAATCTCTTGAAACTGATCAGGGTCGTCGAGCAGGAGGGCGATACGCTCGGCGGCGTCGAGGCGGTCGTGGTAGTTACACGATGGACACACGCGCAGCGCGGCTTCGAATTCCGGGCGGTAATGCATGCCGCCGCACTTGCGGCAGGTGACCCAGAGGTCGACTGGGACATCCGGGTAGCTCTGCACACTGCCGCGACGCCTGAGGGCCATCCGGCGCACCCCTTACGCGCTTGCGAGAACGCGGCTCGGGGGGCGGGCCTCCCAACCGCAAGATTGGCGGAGTATATCAGCGCTACAGGAGTAAACCGTCCGGATTCGGGGGAACATCGGAGCGTTCCTCCGGGGTTCGGGCTAGCGCCAAGGCGCCAATCCAGACGGCCCCGCGCCTTCGCAAGGCCCGGGCTGCGGCCTCGATGGTTGCGCCGGTGGTGGTGACATCATCGACCAGGAGGATTCGGGCGCCGGACAGCTTGCGCAGGGCGCGAAAGGCGCCGCGGACGTTCTGGAGGCGGCGTGCGCGGGGAAGCGAGGTTTGTGGCGGCGTGTCACGCAGCCGAATGAGGAGGCCCGTATCCAGTTGCAGGTCGAGGCGCCGAGCGACTTCGGCGGCGAGGAGCCGAGCCTGGTTGTAGCCGCGCTGACGCTCGCGGCTGGGGGCGAGCGGAACCGGAACCACGAAGTCGACCTGCAGATCAGGCGGGAGAGCGGACATGGCAAGAGCGGCCAGGTCGGCGGCGAGGTAGCGCTTGTTGGCGTACTTGAAGCGGTGGACGGCGTTGAGGATTGGCGGCGTGTAGGCGTAGGGAACGTAGAGGTGGTCGATGCGACGTTGCTCAAGGCGGCAGCGGGCGCATTGGTCGCCGTAGGTGAGGGGGCGAGTGCATTGGCGGCATTGAGGGTGGGAGAGGAGCGTGGCGGTGGCGAGGCAAGATTGGCAAAGGGCAGCGCCGGGGCGGCCGCAGGCGGCACAGCGCGGCGGGAAGAGCGCGGCGGCGAGTGCTCGAGTGGCGGTGCCGAGGCTGGCGGCGGCTGACTTAGCCGAGCCGCAGAGAACCGCCCCGCCCTGGATTCGTTCGGGCGGGGCGAGTTTCGCCATCAGCCCACGTGCATAGGATTAGCCAGGGGTACTCGCGGGGCTTGGAGTGGTTTCGACGATGGTCGGCTTATCGCCTTGTACGCGCAATTCGAACTCACGTCCCTCGGTCGATTCCTGCATGACGTGGTCGGTCAGGGGCTGGTCGACGTACTCGCCAACCAACTGCGCGATTGGTCGAGCTCCGGCTTGACGACCCAGGGTTACGTTCACGATGAAGTCCAGCGCTTCGGATGTGATGTGGAGCCGGATGCCCAGGTTCTCGGCCCGCAGGATGGCGTCCGAGAGCGTGCGACGCGCGATTTCCCGGATGTCCTCTTCCTCGAGCGCGCGGAAGACGACTAGGCGGTCGAGCCGGTTCAGGAATTCGCCTGGGAGCTGGCGGCGGGCATATTCGCGGATGCGGGATTCGTAGGCCGTGTAGCGCCGAGCCGACTCGGACGAGGGTTCGAAGCCGATCGAGGGTCCCGTGACCTGATCGACGCCAAGGTTCGAGGTGAGGACCACAATGGTGTTTCGGAAATCCACGTGGCGGCCGTTGGCATCGGTCAGCAGGCCGTCTTCCATTATTTGCAACAAGACCTGAAGCGTGCGGGGGTGCGCCTTCTCGACGTCGTCGAAGAGGACGACGGAGTAGGGGTTGCGGCGGACGGCCTCGGTGAGGCCGCCGGCTTCGTCGAAGCCGACGTAGCCCGGCGGGGAGCCGATGAGTCGCGAGATGCTGTGGTACTCCGACATTTCCGACATGTCGACCCGAACCAGGTTGTCGTCGGTCCCGCTGACGAATTGGGCCAGGGCCTTGGCGGTTTCGGTCTTACCGACACCTGATTCGCCGAGGAAAAGGAAAGACCCAATCGGGCGGCGCTCGTCTCGCATGCCGGCCAGGGCGCGGCGCAGGGCGCGGCCGAGTTCGGCGAGAACGTCGTCCTGGCCAACGACACGCTTGCGCAGGTCGTCTTCCATGTGGAGGAAGCGGTCGGAATCGTTCTCGGCCAGGGTGGGTAGCGGCACGCCGATCCAGGAGGAGAGGACTTCCGCGATTTCGTGGGGGGTGATGACGGGGCGGTCCGAACCGAATTCGGCCTCCCAGGCGGCGCGTTCATCGCGCAATTCGTCGGCGACCTGGTCGCGCACTCGACGTCTGGAGGCGGGGGGATGCACAGAGTCGTCCGGAGATTCGGATTCCGTCGCGATCTCGGCGTCGAGTTCCTTGATGCGGCGCAGCAGTTCGAGGATGCGGGTGGGCGGGGTCTGGCGCTGGACCTTGGCGCGGGCGGCGGCTTCGTCCACCAGGTCAATGGCCTTGTCGGGCAGCTGGCGGGAGGTGACGTAGCGGCGGGACAGGTGGACCGAGGCGTCGACGGCGTCGTCGGTGACTTCGACGCCGTGATAGGACTCGTAGATGGGTCGCAGAGCCTTGAGGATCTCGACGGCGTCCTCGTCGCTGGGCTCGTCGACGTCAATGGGCTGAAAGCGGCGGTTGAGGCTCTTGTCGTTGGCGATGTAGCGGCGGTATTCGCGCCAGGTGGTGGCACCGATGACCTGGACCTCGCCGCGGGCGAGATGGCCCTTGAGGAGGTTGGCGGCGTCCAGGGATCCAGCCGCGCCGCCGGCGCCGATGACGGTGTGCAACTCGTCGATGAACAGGATGACGTCGCCGCTCTTGCGGACCTCGGCGATGAGCTGCTGGACGCGCTCCTCAAACTCGCCGCGGTACTTGGCGCCGGCAATCATGCCGGGGAGGCTGAGGGAGACCAGCCGCTTGTCTTGCAGTTCGTCCGGCACGTCGCCCTTGACGATCCGGTGAGCCAGTCCTTCCGCGATGGCCGTTTTGCCGACACCGGCATCGCCTACCAGGACGGGGTTGTTCTTGGTTCGGCGCAGCAGGACCTCGATGGCTCGGTCCATCTCGAGCTGGCGGCCGATGACGGGGTCCAGGTCGCCGGTGCGGGCGGCGTTGGTGAAATCGCTGCCATATTCGGCCAGCATGCTGCGCGGCTTGCTGCGGCGGCCACGACCGCGCCAGCGTCCGCGACGCCGGCGGCCGCGGCCGGGCGAGCCGGGCTGGTACGCAGCCTCGATTCGGCGGCGGAGGGAGCGGAAGTCGACGCCGGCGGCGGCGAGCGCGCCGGAGGTGAGACGGCCGGTATTGGCCAGGGCACCGAGCAGCAGATGCTCGGTGCCGATGAAGCGGACGCCCATGCGTTCAGCTTCCAGGGCAGCGGAGCGGAGGACGTTGCGGCCCTGGGCGGAGAGGGGTCGGCGACCGTCGTCGCGCGCATAGCCCGGAGGGAGGGTGTCGAGGAGCGTGTTGCGGAGCGGTTCCAGGTGGATCCCGGAGTCGCGCAAGGCGCGAGCGGCGGCGGTTTGGGGGGACTCGAGGATGGCGAGGAGGACGTGGCCGGGACCGACGGCGTCGTGGCCGAGGCGGGCGGCTTCGAGCTCGGCGTGCTGGATGACGCGGCGGCCGCGGCCGGTGAGGCGGCGGAGGTACTCAACCGGGGTGTATTCGTCGGGTTCGCGGTCCACGGGGCTAGTGGCTCCTCAGAGGCTGATGGGGATCTGGTCGACGAGGTCTTGCAGACCTTCGCCGATGCTGTTGCCGAGGGAGGTGAGCACGACGATCAGGACGATGACGAAGACGGCGGTGACGAGGACGTAGCTGAGGACGCTGACGCCGGACCCATCGGGCAGGTAGCGGCGCCCCGAGTGGCGGGGCGATCCGGTGGGGTCGAGGTTGGCCGTCACACCGGCTCCGGGGCTTGGCGGGTTGGCGCCAGTGTAAACGGGCAGGCGGATGTGGTTGGTTGTCGAGGTGCCTGGCGCGCGTTATTGGGGGTACTCGCGCCCGCCGGCCGGGAACACCCGTAGGGGGTGTTCCCGGCCGGCGGGCGCGAGCTTTGGCGGATTTTTGGGGCGGGATTGCGGAGGCGTGCGAGAGCGGCGAGGAGGAGGGGGACCGGGG
>WTFW01000138.1 GCA_011523785.1 Chloroflexota bacterium
CCCCGGTGCGTGCAGCGGGGATGGTTGAGATCCGGTCGGCGAGTTCGCCGTCACAACGAAGGGGCGCCCGGTAGCGTTCGGCTTGGACTCCGGCGACGCTACGTGACTTGTGATTTCACACCGGTGTACTCGACGTTACCCTTGGGCGTGCAGGTCGTCGCGCGTTGCGCGGGGAGTGGCTAGAGATGCCGTCGGCGATTGAATGGACGGACGAGACGTGGAACCCGGTGACGGGCTGCACGCGCGTATCGCCGGGGTGTGACCACTGCTATATGTTCGCGCTATACCCACGGCTGCGGGCCATGGGGGTCACCGGCTACGGAACGACACCCGAGGACATCCAGCTTCTGCCCGAGCGGCTGCGAACACCGTTGTCCTGGAAGAAGCGGAGACTCGTTTTCGTCAACAGCATGGCTGATCTGTTTCATCAACGCGTGCCGTTCGACTTCATATTCGACACGTTCTCGGTGATGCGGGAAGCGGCCGCGAAGCGGGGGCACGTGTTCCAGGTGCTGACCAAGCGGCCCGGGCGGGCTGTGGGCTGGTGGAAGGCGTACGGCGAGCGATTTCCGGAGGGCTGGCCACCGAACGTGTGGATTGGGACTTCGGTCGAGAGTCAAAAGTACGCACCGCGGCTGTCAGTGCTAGCGCGGCTGCCCGCGCCGGTGCGTTTCGTGTCGGCCGAGCCGCTATTGGAGCCTCTGGAACTTACCGAGTGGCTGGATACTGGAGCCTTGCAGTGGGTCATCGTCGGCGGTGAGAGCGGAGCCGGCGCACGGCCCATGGACCCGGAATGGGCGCGGGATCTGCGCAATCAGTCAACGAAGGCCGGTGTCGCATTCTTTCTCAAGCAGCTTGGGGGAGTTCGCAATAAGCGCGGCGGGAATGCCGCCACTATCGATGGCGAGCGCTGGCTCCAGATGCCCGTGGGTGGGTAAGTCCTCGTGGCGACATTCGGCGGAAGATGGACCAGAGAGAAGCTAGAGATTCTCGAGCGCTACTTGAAGGCATACGCAAGAGTGATGAAGAACCAGCCGTTTCACACAATCTATATTGATGCTTTTGCAGGTACTGGAACATGGCAACCCAATTCAGGCTATCTTCCCGAAGACTATCAGGACTACAAGGAGCTCTTGAAGGGATCAGCAGCTCTTGCGCTGGATATCCGAGACAGGGCCTTCGACCGCTTGGTCTTTGTCGAGCAAGACAAAGATCGAAGCGCAGAACTCAGAGCCCTCGCAGCAGAGCACCCCAAAAGACATGTGGATGTGATTGCCGAAGACGCAAATCAGGTGCTACCTAGACTATGCCAACGCATGACGCCTCTTGATCGAGCAGTGGTCTTCTTAGACCCTTATGCGACTCAAGTTGCATGGGCAACTGTTGAAGCAATTGCCAAGACACAAAAAATCGATTGCTGGATTCTCTTCCCTCTCATGGCAATTACTCGCATGATGCCACGGGCAAGCGCGCCAGATCCATCGTTAGAGCCCAGGTTGAATAGGGTTTTCGGAGGATCAGAACACTGGAAGGAGATTTATCACGAAAAGAGACAGCTGTCTTACTTCGACAAAGGGCCGGAGTTTGAGCGAGATCCGGGAAGCAAACTGATCGCCGCTAGCTATCGCCTGCGACTTGAATCTGTGTTTCTAAGGGTTGCGCCAACCCGCCGAACATTCGAGAATTCTATGAACTCATCGATATTTGAGCTATTCTTCGCGGCCAGCAATCCAGTAGGTTCAGATACGGCGATTGAGATTGCCGACCATATTTTGAGGAATTGGTAATTCGGAGATTGCTCAAAAGACTTCCTCGCAGGGAGAATCTAACAGACTGCAATAAAGTCACCCGTAGTGCATTAGCTTGACGCGACTATACCTCCACAGTGCTCATCGTGTCGCCGGCGGTTAGGGCGTTTATGTAGGCGAGGATTAGGGCTCGGGTGCGGTAGCGGCCGTCGAATTGGGCTTCGTCCTGGCGTTGGATGATGGGGAAGGTGGAGAGGATGTAGGAGGCGTCGTCGCGGTCGAGGCCGTAGAGGTGGAAATAGAGGGCGTCGAGGCGGGCTCGGAGGTGGCGGCGTTGTTCTTCGTCCCAGGGGA
>WTFW01000047.1 GCA_011523785.1 Chloroflexota bacterium
GTGCGGACCTTGTCGCCGAGCACGGACAGGATGGAGTCGCGCCGCTCGCCGGCAGGAACAGCCACGGAGACCGAGGCGGCGCCGTCGTTGGCGGCCAGGCGGTCGCGATAGCCCTGCCAGTGGGCGGCTTCGTCGTTGACGATCAGAACGACGTGGATGCCTTCAGCCATTGGCAGTTTCTCCTTGGGGATTCGAGCTTGCAGCTAGCCGTCCCAGGCGCGGGGGGCGATGCCGGCGATGTCGGTTTTGACGTCGATGACGGCGGCCCGGTCGGATGACAGGGCACGGTCCAAGGCCCCTTCCATTTCGGACGGGCGGGTGACGGTGATGCCTTCGCAGCCCATGGTTTCGGCGATGGCGGCGAAGTCGGCGTCGTTGAGCTTCCAGAGCCGGTCGGAGCCGGGGGTGGCGCCGCCGTAGATGCGCTCGTTGAGCGCCTGTTCCTGGTTGAGGGAGGCGTTGTTGTTTACGACGGTGACGGTGCGGATGCCGTAGCGGGCGGCGGTGTCGAGCTCGGTGAGGTGGTACCACATGCCGCCATCGCCAGTGAAGCAGACGACCGGCCGGTCAGGCGCGGCGCACTTGGCGCCGATGGCGGCGGGCAGGCCCCAGCCCAGGGAGCCGGCGCAGCGGATGAAGCTCTGGCCGGGCGAGGTGAGGTCGATCATGGTTCCGGTCCAGATGCCGGCGTGGCCGGTGTCCGAGAGGAGGATGGCGTCCGCAGGCAGCAAGCGGGTGAGTTCGCCGCAGAGGCGCTCGGGGCGCATGGGGACCTGGTCGGAGGTGAGGAGGGGGTCGACCTGGGCTCGCCAGGTGCGGACAAGGGACTGGACGCGCTGGACCCAGGTGGCTCGTGACGCCGGCGGAGTTGCGGAGTCGGCTTCGACATGATCCAGGAGTTTGCGGAGTCCGGCGCGGGCGTCGGCGAGGAGGCCGACGTTGATGGGGAAGGAGCGGCCGAGTTCGGCTGAATTTATGTCAAGCTGGACGATACGGGCGCCGGGTCGCGGGAGCTTCCAGATGTTGGTGACCTGCTCGCCCTTGTGACTGCCGATGAAGAAGGCGAGATCGACTTCGGCGAAGACGCGGTTGGCGCATTCGCGGGAGTAGGTTCCGGAAACGCCGACCGCGAGCGGGTGATCGGCGGGGAAGGTCTCCTTGGCGTTGAGCGAGGTGATGACGGGGATGTTGAGGGCTTCGGCCAGGGCGATCAGCTCATCGCGGGCGCCAGAGGCACGGACGCCGCCGCCGGCGACGATGACGGGACGGGAAGCCTGTAGGAGTTCGGCCAGGGCGGCGCGGACGCTGGCTGGATCTGGTTCGGGTCGGAAGGGAGGCGTGCGGCGGAAGGGTTCCTCGACGATGACGTCGAGGTCGCCTTCGGCCGTCATGATGTCGCCGCCGGTGATGCCCCAGAGGTCGAGGTGGGCCGGCCCGGGGGTGCCGGAGACGACTTCGCGCAGGGCCTGGCGCAGAACGATGGGGAACTCCTCGAGTGAAGTCACCGGGGTGCTGAACTTGGTTACGGCCTCGAAGGGGGCCGAGTGGTCGACCTCCTGGTAGGCGTGGCGGTTCTGCATGATCTGGCGCAGGCGGCCGGTGAGGGCGATTACGGGCGAGCAGGCCAGGTAGGCATCCTGGAGGCCGGCGGCCAGGTTGAGCGCCCCGACCGACTGGGCGCCGCAGACGCCGGCGCCGCCGCTGATGCGGGCGTAGCCGTCGGCCATGTAGGCGGCACCCTTTTCGGTGTGGGCCATGACGGGCTCGATGCCGACGCGTTCGAGCTCGGGCATGGCCTCGGGCACGCTGACGGGCATGAAGAAGTAGTGGGTGACGCCGTAGCCGTGGAGGGTTTCGGCGAGGAAGCGCGCGCCGGTCATCGTGGGCATGGGAATCCCTTTCCTGGTCAGCGCTGGCGTTGCGCTTCGGCTGCCTGCGGTAGCCGCATCCTGCCACGCGAGACCTACGTGCTACCCGGGGGTGATCGCCCGGAAGACCCTTACCACAACCCTCGCCCACGGGAGACTACTGCGTAACCCGAGACTGGTTGCGCGGAAGACCCCTCACCGAATTCGGCCGGGGACGGCCGATTCTGCCTC
>WTFW01000147.1 GCA_011523785.1 Chloroflexota bacterium
CGGTGGTGGCGGCGAGCAGCGCGCCCACCAGCACCACCGAGATGCCGAGGCCGCCCGGAACCGGCCCGAACAGGCGCGCCATGGTCACCAGCAGGTCCTCGGCGATCTTCGAGCGCTGCAGCATGATGCCCATGAACACGAACAGGGGCACGGCGATGATGGTGTCGCGCTCGACCTCCCAGTAGACGCCCCGGAAATTGGTCACGCCCGCGGTGAGCCACTGGACGGGGCCGTCCTGCGCGAAGAAGGCGCTTGCGTCGCCTGCGAAGATGTAGCCGGTGATCGACGCGAGCCCGATGGTCAGGATGGCCGAGCCGGGCAGCGCGAAGGCCACCGGGTAACCCGACGCCAGCGCCCCGGCCATGGCCAGGATCAGAAGCGCGAGAAAGAAAAGTTCCACGTTCAGGCCGGCTCGTGCGCGGGTTGGCTGGGCGGCTGCCCGCGAAGGACCGCCATGGCGTCGAGGTAGTACGCCAGAAACTGCGTCATCATGGAGACGGCGTAGACGGCGAGGAATCCCGCCATCAGGTACTTGACGTAGAGGCCGTAGCCGCTCTGGGAGGTTTCGAAATAAAGCAGCGGGCTGTTGATGACGGACGCCTTGCCCGCCATGCCGACGGCGAGGATGGTCCAGCACAGCGGCACGCCCAGCAGAATGGAGCCCCAGGCGTTGACCAGGGCCTTGCGGCGGTCGGTGAAATGCGTGTAGAGCACGTCCACGCGGACGTGGCCTCCGGCGACCAGGGTATGGGCGCTGGCGAACAGGAACAGCGCCGCGTACCAGAAGCGAACGAGATCGCCCATGAACGCCTGCTCGTAGGAGAAGATGAAGCGCGCGATGACGATCTGGAACTCGGCGACGACCACGAGCAGCGCGAGCCAGATGAAGTCGAGTCCTCGCCTGTAGTAGGCCACCACCGCCGCCGCGAGCATCAGCGGCAAGTGCACGTAGACGCCGCGGAAGCTCGAGACGCCCAGTTGCTGGGCCAGCTTCTTGCCGAACACCGCGGGCAGGAGCCCTTCCACGCGCAGGAACGATATGACGCCGTCGACGATGCCGATCAAGAACGTCGACCAGAATGCCGCGGCGATGACGTAGGCGGTGACGGCGTAGAGAAGCGCCGCGTCAGACGCAAACGGCCTCTCCCGGTTCCGGAGCGCGAAGACGATGATGGCGGCGACCGGGATGACGTAGGCGGCGAGCTGCAGCCATCCCAGGAACGCCGCCGCGCCCCCTAAGACAGGCGCGACGCCCGGCCAGCCATGCCAGAAGACCAGGTAGTTGTTGAAGAGGAAAACGAAGGTCGTCGCGGCCAGCGACAGCGCGAACGCGCGGTAGAGCGCGTCCGCGATGCCGGGCCGTCTTTCGTCCTCGTTGAACCGATCCTCAGTCACCGTGGAAAACCATAGTGATCCGTCATGCGATGCGCCGGACGTCTAGCTCGAGACGCCCAGCACGCGGTTGCGCTGCGCCACGAACGCCTGATCGGCGAGATTCGACCAGGCGCCGACTTCGCGGCGCGCCTTGTCGAAGCTCTCGTGGATGCGCTTGGCGAGCGGACTGTGGGTCACCACGCCCGCGAAGACCTCCTCGGCCGCCTTCCCGAACGCGTCGTAGACGTCGTCGTTGAACTTGCGCACCTGGACGCCCTGATCGCGCGTGAGCCGCGCCAGCGCAGCGCCGTTCTTGGCGTTGTACTCGGCCATCATGACGTCGTTCTCCATGGAGGCCGCAGCCTCGATGAGCGTCTGATCGGCCTTCGAGAGCGAATCCCAGAACTTCTTGTTGAGACCCACGGACAGCATCGAGCCGGGCTCGTGCATGCCCGGATAGTAGTAGTACTTGGCCGCTTCGTAGAACTTCATGAACTCGTCGTTCCACGGTCCCACCCATTCGGTGGCGTCGATGGCGCCCGAAACGAGGTTCTCGTAGATCTGCCCGCCGGGTAGTGAGACCGGCGAGGCGCCGAGCTTCGCCATGACGTCGCCGCCGAGGCCCGGGATACGCATCTTGAGGCCCTTCAAGTCGTCGGCGCTGTTGATCTCCTTGCGGAACCAGCCGCCCATCTGGACGCCCGTGTTGCCGCACATG
>WTFW01000028.1 GCA_011523785.1 Chloroflexota bacterium
CACCCCTGAGCACCGCGTCAGGCTGTCGTCCCCTTGACGGGGCCACCGCTATTCACCCTCTCCACGGGGACAGGCAAAACCTACCCTGAGCCGGCCGAAGAATTCAGGCGTCTTTGCGCCCTGGTCCCCTCGTAGTGTGGCCGGGCTGCGCCCGGACGAAGTCGCCGTCTTCCCCGTCAGTGCCCGCGAAAAGGATTCTGGATGGTCAGCTCGTCCACTCGCTGGCCGTGGTGCAGATCTTCGCTGTAGAGACGTGTGCAACCGGCTTCCAACGCGGCCGCCACGATCAGCGAATCGTAAGAGCTGAACCCGAATTCCCCCTGCAGGCGCAGGCCGCGCGCGTACAGCGAGCGCGACGGGTTGACCCGCCACAGCGGCGCCAGCACGTCGTCCAGCAACAGCCGCGCGCTGGCGGGCCGCGCGCCCAGCTTTCGCGTGACCACATTCAGGGTTTCCTGCACCACCTGGTAGCTGATGCAGCCGCTCCCCTCTGCCAGGCTGCGGCGCACCAGTCCTTCGGCACGCGCACGCTTGTCGGGCGCCGTTTCGTCGAACAGGTAGACGAAGACGTTCGTGTCCAGAAAGTCCTCAGCGCTCATTCATTTCATCCCGCGTGAACCTGCGGCCGCCGGTTGCAATGTCGCCGCGCAGCAGGCGGATGGTGGCCATGGCCGCGTCAGCCTGGTGTGTGCGCCCCGCATAGTCCGCAAGCCAGCGCCGAAATTCCGCGTTCAGCGTCGTACGCTCCGCCGCCGCGCGTTCGCGCGCCGCGACAATCAGGCTCGCGTCAGCGCTCAGCGTGATGTTCTTCACAGAAGGCTCCCGCCAGCCCATGCCCACGATTCTAGTGCACACTATCCTCGTGTACAGCCGCACTCCGTCAACGCCCACGGCGCGGCATCGGCGCATACCGCGAAGCGGCAGTTTCAAGCTGCTCTCTTCCAGCCGCGCCCCCTCCTGCGTAAGGATCTTTCCGGCACCCGACCCCAGACAATCCCCGCCGGGCTTTCTACTTCAGCCGCAATCCAATCCGTCGGTAGGTAGTCGTCCGATCGAGGCCCAACGCGCCAGCTCGGTCACCTGGTCCCGTCGCCCTTTCATAGAGGACTTCGCTGCCCAAAGCCCAAATGACCCACGTCCGGACTTCTCGCGTGACAGCCCCGCTGAAGGCATTCCTGGCGGTTCTGCTCGTGGCCACGACCACATTCGCCTGCGGCCCGGCAAGCGGAGGTCAGCCCGCCGAGCGGGAATGGCCGGGCGCTTGGCCGGTCCCCCCGCTCCCGGTCATGTGGCTGGAGCATCCCAGCGGCTCGATCTGGGGCACTCCCAGCCACTACTGCTGGCGGATAAAGGCCGGAGGCGGTCGCGTCTGCCACGAGTACGAGTTCTGGTCGGGAATCGATGACTACCCCGAGACCGCCCCGGGCAAGCAGATTCCAGTCGGCATCGAGTCCGAGACCACCCCGGACAGGATGTTCGTCCAGACATTTACCCGGCACGGAAATCTCATGGCCGACTTCGTGCAACTCGCGCCGACCTACCCCGTGCTCGATCTCGACCTGGCCCCCGGCCACTACAACATCCGCGTGATCGGGCAGTGGCCAGACAACCCCGGCGCCGCCTACGTCGATCGGCTGTACAACGACGTCGCCTACGAATTCGGCCTCCGTATACGGGCGAAGTCGAGCTGCTTGCCGAGTGCGCCAGCACGCTAATCGGAGGCGACATCAGCATCGCGCTGGCTTCGCTCGACGACCCGCTGCGCACCGCCCCCGACAGCGCCAACCACGCCGGCTGCAGATTCAACAAACCTGTCCCGCGAGTCTCATTGACCCTCGACAACGGTGCCCACTCCTACACAGAACACTTTCACATCGACCCACCGTCCCTGAGTGTCGGCTTCCCGCTGCCCGCGGAGTCGGGCTCCGAAAAAAGCGGCGACCCGCTCCCACCCGGCGAGTACACCCGCCAGATAGTGGCAACAAGCGCTGACGGAGATCAGGTCGAACTGACCACCATGAACACATTCCTCCCAACCGTCACCGTAGCCAGACCCTGACCCGGCGCTTTTCCTCCGCCCCCAAACCC
>WTFW01000128.1 GCA_011523785.1 Chloroflexota bacterium
AAGAAGCTCGAGCGTCGCATTGCTCGCCTCGGCGGAGCGGTGGGCATCGTGGCCGTCGGCGGCGTCACCGAGCAGGAAATCAACCATCTGAAGGACAAGGCCGACGATGCCGTCGGGGCTGTCAAAGTGGCCCTGCGCGAAGGCATCGTGCCGGGCGGCGGCACATCGCTGATCCGCGCGCAGGCAGCGGCCCAGGAAGTCGCCGACGAACTCACCGGCGACGCAGCGGTCGGCGCGCGGATCCTGGTTGACGCCCTGGAGGCGCCCATGCGGCGCATCGCCCGAAACTCGGGCGTCAACCCATCCGTCACGGTCAACCGCGTCCGCAAGCTGCCTGACTGGCATGGCTGGGACGCCGTCCACGGCGACTACACCGACCTTTATGAGCGCGGCATCATCGATCCGGCGGCCATCGAAATCGCGGCCATTCGGGCTGCCGTAAGCGTCGGCATCATGACCCTGACGACCGAAGCCATCGTGTGCGAAAACCGCCCGATACCGGTGGCCACCAAGCCCGAGGACGACTACCTGGACGGGGGCGGCATCTATTAGCCGACCCTCGCAGTCTGACGGCGCCGTGGCTGACATCTTTGATTTCGAATGCTGCCTGAGCGAGGAGGCTCGTCGGCGCGCTGCCCCGGGCCAGATGGTTTCGGCTTCCGGCGTGGCCGAGGACATCGTGGCGGATCTGCTGGTTGGCCAGCCCGCCAACGAAGCCCTGCCGCTCAACCATATGGTCGAGGCCGCCCGCAATGCCCTGCCCGAGAACTATCCGGCCCTCCTCTATGGCCGGCGCAAGGGCAGCCTGGAACTGATTGACGTCGTTCGCGAGAAGCTGCGGGTGTTCGAGGGCCTTGAGGTCGACCGCGATCAGATCATCATTACCAACGGGTCGGGGCAGGCCATCGACATGGTGCTGCGAACGTTCGTTAATCGCGATCAGATCATTGCCCTGGACCACGCCTCGTTCGGCGCCCTGTTCGTGCGCCGCGTCTGCGACCACGGTGCGCACGTGGCCTGGGACGAGCAGGGCCCCAGGCCGGAAGCCCTGGACGAACTCTTCGCGACGCGGCAACCCGCCATCTTCTACACGATCCCCACGTTCCAGAATCCAATGGGCAACACAATCACTCGCGAGCGGCGCCTGCAGGTGCTTGAAATCTGTCATCGGCACGGCGTGCCAGTCTTTGAAGACGACGCCTACTACGAACTGCATTACGACGGCGAACGGCCACCATCCATGTACGAACTGGACGGCGGCACTGGCCTGGTCACCCGTGCCGGCACCTTCTCCAAGATCCTTGGCGCGGGCGTTCGCCTCGGCTGGATTCTCACGTCGGCGCCGCTGACCGAGCGCATCCTCCCGCTCAAGACCGACGGCGGCACCAGCCCGTTTGCCTCCGCCCTGGCGTCGGAGTTTATGCGCGAGCACATGGAAGAGCAGATTGCGCGCCTGCAAGACATCTATCGCGAACGTCGCGACATCATGCTCGCCGCGCTGGATGAGCACGTCGGCGACCTGGCCAGCTGGCACCGACCGAACGGCGGATTCTTCGTCTGGCTGACGCTGGGACGACCGGAGTTGCTGGACGACGTGATGCAGCGCTGCGAGCGATCACGCGTGCACGTCCGCAGCGGGTCGGTATTCCGCGTCGATGGCGACGGGCTGGGAGCGATTCGGCTGGCCTTCAGCCATGCCCCGCATGACGAAATCCGCACGGGCGTGCGAGTGCTGGGCGAATCGATCAGGGCCTCCATCGCGGCCAACCCATGAACGCTGACTTTGCACACGCGGCCGTTGGTCAGCGGGTGCCGGTGGACCGCATGCGCGCGTTTACGACCAGCGTGATGCATGCGGCGGGGGTGTCGGCGGACCGGGCCGCCCTGATCGCCGACGTGCTGGTGGAAGCCGACGCGCGCGGCGTCTTCTCGCACGGCGTGACCCGGGTGACGCCCTACACCGCTGAAATCCGTTCCGGACTCGTGCAGCCCGACGCGGAGATTCTCACCCTGCAGGAGCGGCCGGCCACAGCCGCGCTGGACGCCGGCGGCGCGCCCGGCGCCGTGTCGGCGCAGGCCGGGATGCAGCGAGCCATTGACCTGGCAAACAAGGGCGCGGCCGGCATGGTCTGCGTTCACAATGGGCGTCACTTCGGACCGGCCGCACACTGGGCGCTGCAGGCCGTCGAGGCCGGCTGCGTGGCCTTTGTCACCAGTAGCGGAGGGGGCGCCTCCGGCGTCCTCGCCTTTGGGAGCCGCACACCGGCCCTGACCAACGGGCCGATCGCCTGGGCCCTCCCGGCAGGCACGAACTACCCGGTCGTAGCCGACATGGCCGTCGGCTTCTCGGCGCTCGGCAAAGTGCGAGTCGCCGCCGCCACCGGCCAGTCCATTCCGCTGGACGTCGGCGTGGACGCCGACGGCAATCCCACCACCGATCCCAACCAGCTCGTCTGGCTCAATCCATTCGCCGGACCGAAGGGATTCGGCCTCGGCATCGTCATGGAAACACTCTCCGGCATCCTGGCCGGGGCTACCGCCGCGGTGAACCGGACCCCCGACCACCTGGGAACCGTAGGCCAAGTCTTTGTGGCCATTCGGGTCGAGGCCTTTCGCCCCCTGGCCGACTTCGTCGCCGACATGGACGAGACGATTGACGCGATCCACGCGTTGCGCCCGGCCGAGGGATTCGACCGCGTGTTGGTCCCCGGCGAACCCGAATGGCTGAAGCGCGCCAATGCCTTGGAGCAAGGGATCGGATATCCGGCCGGGCTGCTGGACGCGGTAACGGAGACCGGCCGCGCCTACGGCGTGGATCCAGAGTGGGACGCATGAGCGATCGGCTGCGGTACGACATCGGCGAGCTACGAGTCCCTGCTGACACGATGCGCGCCTTCGGAACGAACGCGCTGACCGCCACCGGCGTGCCCCGCGACGACGCGGCCTATGTGGTGGAAACGCTTGTTCACTGTGACCTGCGGGGGGTGTTTTCCCACGGGACACGGCTGCTCGCGGCATATACGGAAGGTCTGCACGCTGGTGCGATCAACCCGAGACCCAACATTCACGTGAGCTGTGCCGACGGCGCCGCGCGTGTGACCGGCGACCGCTCCCTGGGACAGCTGGGCGCCCGGGCCGGCATGCAGGCCGCCATTGACATCGCGCATGAGCGCGGGGTCGGCGTTGCCGTCGCATCGAACACCGGCCACTTCGGCGCGGCCGCCTACTGGGCGCTGATGGCAGCGGACGCCGGCCTGATTGGCCACGCCGCCAGCAACATGGCCGGTCCCTGCATGCTCGCCACCGGCAGCCGGCAACCGGCCACGGGCAATACCCCCCTGGCCTGGGCCTTTCCTACGCACGGGTCGCAGCCCGTGGTGTTGGATATGGCGTCGGGCGCGTATGCCCTGAACAAACTGCACATGGTGGGGGCGACCACAGGAGCACTGCCCGCGGGCGTCGCGACCGATACCGAAGGCAATCCCACCACCGACGCATCCAAACTCGCCTACGTCCTGCCCGCCGGCGGCCCCAAGGGCTATGGCATAGGGCTGGTTCACGACCTGATGGCCGGCGTGCTTTCCGGCGACGGCACCACCCTGATCAAGGGGGCGCTCGATCCGGAGAATCGAGTCCCGCGGGGCAGCCTGTTCTTCCTGACCATTGACGTCGGCGCGTTCCTGCCGCTGGATGACTTCCGCACGGCCATGGATGCGCAGAGCCGCGCCGTCAACGCGCTGCCGCCCGCAGCCGGCTTCGATATGGTCCAGATGCCCGGGCAGCCCGAGTGGGAGCTGTTCGAGGATCGGGTCGCCAACGGCATCGCCTATCCGGCCAGCGTGATCGAGCCGCTGACGGCGATGGCGGAGCGGCTGGGATTGGAAGCGCCGGCGGGATTCTGACTCGGGCTCCGATTACCGCCTGACGTCGTCGCGCTACGACCGGGATCCTGAGACGTCCGCCTCGAGCCACCGGACAGACTTGCGCGAATCACACGCAGAAAGCTTTCAATTAGGACCTGACAGCGAAAGGCTCAAGTCTTATGATCCAATCGTCAGCAATTGATTGAGCTGCATGGAGGCTCTCAGATGACCTTTGCTATCCGAAGTTGGCGGCCGCAGGCTCGCCGCCAGGCGCTCGCCCCCAGATTCTTCGACGACGAGTGGTTCGCCCGGCCCTTCCGGCTGGCCTTCCAGGACAGCCCGGGCTGGTTGCCGCCCGTGGACATCGAGGAGACGGACGACGCCGTCGTGGTCCGCGCCTCGGTGCCCGGCTTCCAGCCGGACGAAATCCAGATCACGACCGCCGACGGCGACCTGATCATTCAGGGCGCCCACGAGGATGAGTCGAAGGGCGAGCCCGCCGAGGACAGCCGCTTCCACGTCCGCGAGCGGCGTGCCGGCCGCTTCTACCGGCGTGTCCCCTTGCCGGTGCGCACCACCGCGGCTGGCGCGGGCGCTCGCTACGAGAACGGTGTCCTGACGGTGCACATTCCCAAGGCCGACGAAGCCAGAGCGGCCAACATTGCCATCGAGTCCGCCTAGGACTCGGCGATCGCGCGGGCGGGCCAATTGCGCGGCCCGCCCGCCATCGTCCGCACAGGTGCGACCATGAGCGAAACACAGATTGACGGTTTGGCCGATAGCGCGCACGACGCGTCGGCTCGCGACTTGCAGGTGGCTATCCGGGACGTGCTCGGCGCATTGCCCAGCGGCGAGAGCCCGGGCCGGTGCCAGGACTGCGGTGGCCAGATTGAACCGCTTCGCCTCGATCTCTTGCCCGGCACGACCCAATGCGCCGCCTGCGCCCGCCGCCTTGCGCGGATTGCGACGCCCAGCTTGAACTAACCCGGGGCGCTCCCACCCTTCCCAACGCCTCGCCGGCTCCCCCCGGCGAGGCGTTGGCCACGTCGGGAGCGGTACGCTATCGCTTCCCGTCTTCCATTCACCCAACACGTGCGCTCCGAGTCCGCCGCAACCGGTCTGCGCTGCGTGGACTGCCAGCAGTCCCACGAGCTCGACTACCGTTTGGCCTGTCAGGCCTGCGACGGGCTGGTGGAGATCCAATACGACCTCCAGCGGCTGACCGATGAACCGTTGGTCCAATCCCGGCGAACCGGCGTGTGGCGCTACGCCGCCTGGATGCCCGTGCACGACGCGGCAGATTTCGTCACCCTGGGTGAGCAGCCGTCGCCGCTGTTTCCCGTCCCGCGGCTCGGCGCCGAACTGGGCCTCCGTCGTCTCTGGATCAAGTTCGACGGCTCGAATCCCACCGGCACCGTCAAGGACCGGTCCAGCCAGACCGCGGTTGCCTGCGCCCGCCAGTTCGGATTCGACACCATCGGCGTGGTTTCTACCGGCAACGCCGCCTCGTCCATTGCCACCTACGCCGCCCGCGCCGGTCTGCGCGGCCTGGTCTGCTGTTACACGCAAAGCACCGCCGCCAAGATGGCCCACATCGCCGGCGTGGCCAGCGACGTGATCTGGTACGACGGCGTCTATGACGACATGATCCGGCACTTCGACGCCGCGGTGGATCGCCGCTGGTTCTTCGACGGCGGGGCCACGCGCAACCCGTACAAGCAGGAAGGCAAGAAGTCGATCGCCCTGGAGACATACGAACAGCTCGGCCGCGCGCCGGATCTGATGGTGTACCCGGTTGGGATGGGCGAGACACTCCTGGCGAGTCAACGCGGCTGGGCGGCGCTTGCGGCCACCGGGCGCATCGAGAAGCCGCCACGGCCGGTTTCCGCGCAGTCCACCGAGGCCAACACCATCGCCGAGGCCTGGCGATCCGGCGACGACCTGCGGGCGAAGACGATCGGCTACACGGTTGCCGAAGGCACCGCCGTCGGCGACATGGGGGCCAAGGGCCGGCTGACCCTGCGCCGCATCCGCGAACAGGACGGATTGGCCGGTGACGTCCCCGATCAGGAAACGCTGGACATGCAACGCCGGCTCGCGCAGGTCGAAGGCCTCTGGGTCGGACCGACCGGCGCCGTTCCCCTGGCCGTTACGGCTCGGTTGGCGCAGGAGGGTCTGATCGACCCTGACGCCGAAATCGTCTGCATCTCCTCCGAGACTGGCCTCAAGGGCGACTGGCCGCCGCTGGGGGTCGAAGGCCAGAAACCCAGCCTTGACTTGATTCGCCGGGCCCTGGATGGCGTCTCGAACAAATGACCCACCGGAGTGCCCGCGCTTGCGACAATGCGCCAAGCGTGACTCACGAGGAGCCTGAGCGTGCCGACAACTTCGAACACTGACCGACCCTTTGCGGACATGATGCCCGGCGTTCGCCGGCGCACGCTGCTATGGGGCGAGACGATGCTGATGGCCGAGATCCACCTGGAGGAAGGCGGCGTGGTGCCCTTGCACGACCACGTTTACGAGCAGATCGGCTATTGCATCGAGGGCACGTTTGACCTCACGATTGGCGACGAAGTCCACGCCATCGAACCAGGGAACTGCTGGGTCGTTCCGTCCAACGTGCCCCATGAGGCCACGGCGACCAGCAGCTGTTTCCTGATCGAGGCCTGGAGTCCGGCGCGGGACGACTACAAGGACTGAACACCAGCTTCGACACCTCTCGGGTTGACGCTTCGGCGTCGGCCCCGCGCATCGTTGGGACGATTCTGCGGGACAACGGCCAGCTGGCGCCGTTTCTCCTGGCCGGAAGCGCCGCAACGTCTGCGTTTCAGCTCATCATGGCCCGCGGATTGGAGCCGCGCGCCTACGCCGAGGCCTTTGCCGTGCTCGGCGCGCTGTCGCTGCTGGTAACTCCGGCCCAGGTCATTCAAACGCTGGTGGCGCGCCGAGCCGCCGAACTGGTCGCGCTCGGACGACTCAACGAACTACGAACCCTCACCCGGTCGGTTGTCCGCTGGACCGGCCTCGTCGCCGTAATCTTGATGCTCGGTATTGCGGCGGCGTCCCCGCTCATTCAGTCCGCGCTGCAATTGACCTCGCCGTGGCCGGTCGTGGTTGCTGGTATTGCCGCCGGCGGCCTGACATTCGAACCGGTAGCGCGCGGAATCACGCAGGGCGCCCGCGAATTCGTCGGGCTCGGTGTCGCTCTGGCCGCCCACGGCTTCGGACGCCTCATCGTTGGCGCGGCAACCGTATTGGCCGGCGGCGGGGCCACCGGCGCCCTGTTGGCGAGTCCGGCGTCGGCGCTGGGGGGCATCGTCTTTGGCTGGCTGAGTGCCCGCGGCGTCTTGAATCGACCCGACGACCCGGCTGAGCAGGAGGCGTCGCCGCTGGGAATTTCGGATCACGTACGCGTGGCGCTGATCCTCTTCGCGCTAGCCGGACTGCTGCACCTGGACGTATTGGCTGTCAAAGTCTTATTCAGCCCGGATGAAGCCGCCGCCTACGCCGCGCTGGCACTCATCGGACGCATCGTCTTCTGGAGCGGAATGATGGTGGGCATCGTGCTCTTGCCCTTCGTCGTCTGGCGGGCGGCCGTTGGCGCGGGAATCATCCGCGCCTACCTGGCGAGCCTGGCGCTGATGGCCGCGGTTTCCGGCGCCTGCGCACTTATCATCCTGGCCTGGCCGGACGGCGTGTATGGCCTGATCTTCGGTGACCGCTACCCACCCTACGCCGAACTGCTTCCCCTCTACGTGGCGGCCGCCGCGCTTCTGGCCATCGCCGTGGTAACCGCCAGCCTGCACATCGGCGCCGGTCACCTGCGGGTCTGGATTGGCCTGGTCGTCATTCTGGCCGCGACGATCGCCGGCTACGCGTTTGCCCACGATTCGCCGCGCACGGTCCTCACCGTGCTGCTGGTCGGGACGGCCGTCGCGGCTATCTACCTTGTAGCCGAGGCGATTGCGCTCGCCCATCAGAGGCGGGCGGCGGCAGCCAGAGCCGAACGTCAGGGCGCGGAAGTTCCCTCGCGCCCGTAGTCGTCCACCAGCCGCACCACGTCGTCCGGGTGCGGTGTCGAAACCTCCAGCACGCGAACGTCCCCGTGCGGCGCCTCGTACCGGTGCACCGTGCCGGTGTGCACGCGCACGCTGGCGCCCGCGTCCAGGTCGCGCGTTGCCAACGTATCGGCTGAGTCGCCAATTGCCAGCCGCAGCCGCCCGTCAAGCACGTAGATCGTCTCGTCCTTTGCTTCGTGGTACTGCAGGCTCAGCCGCGCCCCGGCGTTGATCTCGATGATCTTGCCGATGTACAGCTCGGTTGAGGCATATATCACCTCGCGGCCCCACGGTTTGGCCACGATCGTCACGTGCTGATCGCTCATTCCGGCTCGATCTCAACCCCGGCCGCTCGCGCCCCGATGTCCAGCAGCGTCGCCACGCGCTCTTCCGACGTGGTCTCCGTGTAGACCCGCAGCAGCGGCTCGGTTCCTGAAAACCGAATCAACAGCCAGCTCTCGTCGTCCAGGTAGTACTTGAAACCATCCATCTCGTTGCGGCGCAATACGCGCGACCCGTCGATGGCGTCCGGCAGCCAGGCCTGGACGCGGGCCTCGATTTCGCCTCGTTCCTCGGCCGGGAACTCCAGGTCATACCTGGCGTAGTGATACTCCCGCCCCAGCCTCTCGAACAGTAGCGCCACCAACTCCGCGGGCGTCTTGCCCTCGCGCGCCATCAGATCCAGGAAATAGAGGCCGGCTACCACACCGTCGCGTTCCGGCATGTGCGGCTGGAAGACGTACCCGCCGCTCTCCTCGCCGCCCAGCACGGCGTTGAGGTTCCGCATGGCCGGGGCCACGAACTTCATGCCCACGCCGACTTCCTCGACGTGGACGTCGTACTGCTGCCCCAGGCGTTCCAGCATTGACGAGGTTGTGAGGGTCTTTACCAGGGGGTTTCGCGATCCTGTGTGCTCGAGGAAGTAGTACGCCAGCAGGCCGATCGTGCGCAGTTGGTCTACGAAGGCGCCATGCTCGTCAACGACCCCCAGCCGGTCGCCGTCGCCGTCGGTCACGATGCCCACAGCAGCCGATGTGTCCCGAACCACCTGCGCGACCTCATCCGTCTGCGGGGGAATCGGCTCGGGGCGTGCCAATCCGGGAAACCGCGGGTTCCAGTCGCTGTGAATCTCCGTCACGTCAAGCCGCCCGCCCTCGAGAATGCGTGGCAGCCAACCGGCCGCCGATCCATACATCGCGTCCACCACCACCCGCATGGCGCGGGCGCGCAGCGCTTCGAGGTCCACCAGGTTGGCCACGTGGTCGAGATAGGCCGCGTCGGGACTGAACTCGCGCAGCAAACCGGCCCGCTCGGCCGTCTCGGCGTCCAGGAATCGCACTGCGTCTCCATCGACGGCCGCCACAGCATCCTCGATCAGCGCCAGCGCATCCGGATCCACGGCCGCGCCGGTGGCCGTGCGGACCTTGAACCCGTTGTCGGCCGGCGGGTTGTGGCTGGCGGTGATCATCACCGCGCCGGCGGCTCGCAGGTCGGCGGTACTGAATGCCGCCACGGGCGTTGGGCACGGAGCGTTCACGAGATGCACGGGAATGCTGTTGCCGGCCAGCACCGACGCGACATGCGCAGCAAAGCGCTCCGAACCGAAACGGCGGTCGTAGCCGACCACGATCCCGTTCTCCCAGCGCCAGTTGCGGCGCACGTAGGTCGCGAAGCCCTGGGCGACGCGGCCAACGTTGCGAAACGTGTAGTCACCGCCAATGACGGCGCGCCAGCCGTCGGTACCGAACTTGATGGGGGTTTCGGTCAGAGCCATCGCCCTAAGCCTCCGCCGCCGCTGCCTGGCGGGCGTGGACCAGCGCGTCGCGCAGCGACTGGTCCATAGTGATTCGAGGTTGCCAGCCGGTGTCCGAGCGCAAGCGGGTGGCGTCGCCGGCAACGACGGCGCCGTGCCGTCCCGATGGTAGTTTGCGTTCCTCGTGGATCTCGGCGCGAATGCCGCCGATGGCAATCAAGCGTTCGACGATCTGCCGTAGCGGCCAGGCACGTCCCGTCGCCACGTTGTAAACCGCGCCGGATCGTCCCCGCTCAGCCGCCGCCACGATGGCTTGCGCAACATCGCGCACGTCCACGTAGTCGCGGGCTCCCGCCAAGCTGAAGGTCGGCACGACCGGCTCGGTCCGTCCGTCCAGAATGGCCGCCACGGCATGCACCTGGCGGCCCGGAAAGTAGTCGGTCGAACGTCCCGGTCCAACACTGCCGAACAATCGCAACCTCACCGCATCCAGTCCGTCCGACAGATGGTATTGCAGCGCCTGCAGATCCGCCGCCGCCTTGGTGGCCGCATACACCGATGCCGGCCGCAGCGGCGCATCCTCGCTGACCAACTCGCCAGTCTCGATCCGGCCGTAGATCTCGGCGCTGCTCATGGCTACCAGGCGAGCCTCGGGCGCATGCCGCAGCAGCGACTGGATCAGTCTCAGCTGCCCGAGCACATTCACGTCGTACGCCCGCGCGGGATCCGCCTGCGCCTCGCCGGGATTGGCAATGGCCGCCAGATGCACGACAACGGACGGCCGCACGCGAGCTATCGCGCCATCAACCTGCCCGGCATCGCGCAGATTCAGCGCCACAAGACTGTCGTCGCCGCCGAAGGAAGATCCCACGACGTCGCGACCGGCGTCTCGAAACGCCGCCACTGTGTACGAACCTATGAACCCGGACGCTCCGGTAACGAGGACCGAACCCGTCACCTTTCGCGCCAGACTTAGCTCGCGCTGCGGCCGGCGGCTATTTCCGCGTGCGCGATCTCATTAGCCACGAGTTCCATGTCGGCGTCCACCATGATGCGGACCAACTCCTCAAAGGTGACCGACGGTTCCCAGCCCAGATCGTTGCGAATCGCCGAAGGATCCCCAATCAAGCGATGCACCTCGGCTGGCCGCAACAGGTCCTCGCTCATGGTGATGTGGTCCTGGGCGTTAAGGCCCAGGTGACCGAACGCCAGGTTGGCGAACTCGTGGCCGGTGTGCGTCTCGCCCGTTGCCAGCACGTAGTCGCGGGGCTCGTCCTGCTGGAGCATCAACCACATGCCGCGTACGAAGTCCGGCGCGTATCCCCAGTCTCGACGGGTGGACAGGTCGCCGAACGGGACGTTCTGCACCACTTCGTGGTACACCCGAGCCGCCGAATAACTGAGCTTGCGCGTGACGAATTCCAGGCCGCGCCGCGGCGACTCGTGGTTGAAGCAGATGCCGGAGCAGGCGAACATTCCATAGCTCTCTCGATAGTTGACCGTGATCCAGTGGGCATAGAGCTTGGCGACTCCGTAGGGGCTGCGCGGATAGAACGGCGTGGTTTCGCTCTGCGGCCATTCCTGCACCTGGCCGAACATCTCGCTGCTTGACGCCTGGTAGAACTTGATAGTGGGATCCACCGCACGGATCGCTTCCAGCACCCGGGTCGCACCCAACGCCGACACCTCGCCGGTGAGCACCGGCTGTCGCCACGACGCCGCGACAAACGACTGCGCCGCCAGGTTGTACACCTCGTCCGGCCGGTGCCGCTGCATGATCTCGATCAATGAGTACTGATCGTGCAAGTCGCCCGGCTCCAGCACCAGGTCGTCCTGCAGGTGCTGGATCCGACCGTTGTTCTCGGTACTGGTGCGACGGACGACGCCGACGACCTTGTACCCCTTCTCCAGCAGGAACTCCGCCAGATATGAGCCATCCTGGCCCGTAATGCCCGTAATCAACGCGCAGGGCATGCACAACCCCTGTTCATGGAAACCCGCTCGCAGTGTACGCGCGGCGCTAGTACAACAGCCGCTGGATGCTCCTCGTGACGCCGGGAGCCGGCTGATGAGATCGGATTCGTGACCTCGCGGGGCGCGTCCACCTGCTCGCTGGCGGAAGTCGCCGGGCCGGGCGACATCGTCGCCATCGTCGGCGCCGGCGGCAAGACCACCACCATGTTCGCCCTGGCCAACACGCTGGCGGCGCGCGGCCTGCGCGTGGTCACAACCAAGTCCACCACCATCCACCGGCCCTCGATGGCCCGCGCGCCCCGGCTGCTCGTCTCACCGCCCGACCGCTGGCGTACCGAATTGCCGCCAGTGCTGGACGTGCATCCCGTCGTCACCGTCGTCACCGCCGCCCCCACCCCGCGACGCTACGACGGCATCCCGCCGGAGCTGGCGCCTGACCTGCTGAGCGCTTCCGGCGCCGACGTCCTGATCGTGGAAGCCGACGGCGCCCGCCGACGCCTGCTCAAGGCGCCCGCGAGTCACGAACCCGCCATGCCCCCCAGCGCAACCTTGGTCATCCCCGTCGCCTGCCTCGCCGCCATCGGCCGTCCCCTCGCCGAGCGCCACGTCCACCGGCCTGAACTCGTCGCGGAAATCCTGGGAATCGACCTTGGAAACCCGCTAACCATCGACCACGTGCTCACCCTGCTCCTGGACCCGCGCGCCGGACGCAAAGCCGCGCCCCCCACCGCCCGCCTCTGGCCCGTCCTAACCGCCGTCGACAAGATCGAAACCGAACAACTCAACGCCCTTCGCGCCTCGTTCAACGCCCACCCCAATGTCACCGGCTGGATTGAGGCCGATGCCGACTGGACTTACGCCGCCCATCGCCTGGATGCCGCACCACGAGTTTGAACGGCGGCACAGGCTTACCGATAAGCCAGGGCAGACGCTTCGCCGGTTCCGCCAACGCCGGCCTAAGTGCGCCACAATGCACCCAACTCGCGTAGCCGGAGACCAACTCGCAGATGACCACCGCAGCGCCGCCAATCGAAATCAACTTTGACCGTCTCCTCGACACCTTCGTCGCCCTCCTGTCCGTCGACAGCTATTACGGGGACGAAGAGCGGGTGGTGGCGGTGATCAAACCGCGGATGGAGGGGTTGGGGATTACGTGGCGGTCGGATCCGCACGGGAATCTGATTGGGGAGTGGCCGGCGCGGGGAAGGGACGGCGAGCCGATCATTCTGAACGCGCACATGGACACGGTGCGGCCGACGCCGGAGATGACGCCGGTGGTGAAGGACGACGGGGTGTATTCGGATGGATCCTCGGTCCTGGGCGCGGATGACAAGGCGGGTGTGGCCGCGATCATGGAAGCGGTGCAGGCGTACCACGAGTCGGGGGAGCCGCACGGGCCGGTGGAGCTGCTGTTTACGACCGGGGAAGACGTGGGGCACATCGGCTCGAAGGCGTTTGACGCCAATGACGTGGTTGGGCGCCGCTGTTATGTGCTGGACGCGGGCGGTCCGGTGGGCAACGTGGTGATGCGGGCGCCGGGGCAGCGGCGCTTCAACTTCACGTTTCGCGGCAAGGCGGCGCACGCGGGGGTGGAGCCGGAGTTGGGGGTCAGCGCGATCGGCATGGCGGCGCGGGCGATCGATCGGATGCCGCTGGGGCGGGTGGACGAGATCACCACGGCCAACGTGGGGATCATCTCCGGCGGCGAGGCGTACAACATCGTGGCGCCGGAGGCCAAGGTCACGGTTGAAACCCGCAGCCTTTCCGAGGAACGGCTGGAACTGCAGGTGGCGGACATCGTGGGCGCGGCGGAGCAGGCGGCGTCGGACTTTGGCGGCGAGGTGGATATCGAGACGCACACGTTCTACACGGCATACCAACTGGACGAAGGAAATCCGGCGGTGGACCTGGCGGACGCCGCGATTTCAGCCGCCGGGATTGAGCCGCAACACGTGAGCACGGGCGGCGGCAGCGACGCGCACGAGTTCAACGAGAAGGGCATTACCTCGGTTTGCCTGGGGATGGGGTACATCGACGTGCACTCGGTGCGGGAGTACATGCCGCATGATCAGTTGCGGGCGATCACGCAGGTGACGACGGAGTTGATCCGGCTGGCCTGACGCCCACCAGGTCGGACTATCGAAGCGGAAGCGCGCTAGGCCGGATCGCCTGTGCCGTTCTCCAGGAGGGCGTACTCGTAGCTGTCCTTGAGGGCCAGCCAGGAGGCTTCGATGATGTTGGTGGAGCTGCCGACGGTGCCCCATTCGCGCGAGCCGTCGGTGGACTGGATGAGCACGCGCACGCTGGCGTCGGTGGCCGAGGCCGAGTCGAGGATGCGGACTTTGTAGTCGACCAGATGCACTTCCTGGAGGGCCGGAAAGAAGCGTTCCAGCGCCTTGCGGGCGGCGTGGTCCAGCGCGCTAACGGGGCCATTGCCTTCGGCGGCGGTGTGGAACATTTCCTCGCCGACGCGGATCTTGACCATGGCTTCGGAGAGCATCTCGCGGCCGCCGCGGGTTTCGGCCAGCACCAGGAAGTCCACGAACTCGAACGGCGAGTGGTAATCGGCGCGCAGGCGGCGCAGCAGTAGCTCGAAGGAGGCCTCGGCGCCCTCGAACTGGTAGCCGCGTTCTTCGAGGTCCTTGACCTTGGCCAGCGCCTCGCTCACGCCGGCGTCGTCGGTGCTCAGACCCAGGCCGCGCGCCCGTTCGGCGATGTTGCTGCGGCCGGCCAGTTCCGAGATCAAGATGCGGCGCTCGTTGCCGACGGTGGCCGGGTCGATGTGCTGGTAGGCCTGGGCGTGCTTGCGCATGCCGCTGCCGTGGTAGCCGGCCTTATGGGCGAAGGCGCTGAGGCCGACGTACGGCATGAAAGCACTGGGCGGGGTGTTGGCCAGTTCGCCCACGTAGCGGGATAGCTCGGTCGTCTGGCGCAGTTGCTCGGGCGTCACGCACTGGTGGCCGAGCTTGAGTTGCAGGGTGGGAATGAGGGTCGTGAGGTTGGCGTTGCCGCAGCGCTCGCCGAACCCGTTGACCGTGCCCTGAATCTGGCTCGCGCCCGCCGCTACGCCGGCCAGCGTGTTGGCCGCAGCCAGATCGGCGTCGTTGTGCATGTGGACGCCGACCGGGACCGTCGTCCAAGCGCGCGCTGCTCGCGTCGCCTCGGTGACCTCGGCCGGCAAGGCTCCGCCGTTGGTGTCGCAGCAAATGATCCAGTCGGCACCCGCCTCGGCAGCGGCCTCGACGCAGGCGTGCGAGTAGATCGGATCCTGTTTGAAACCGTCGTAAAAGTGCTCGGCGTCGACGATGACCTCGCGTCCGGCGGCTTTCAGGTGCGCGACCGTGTCGCGAATCATCGCCAGGTTCTCGTCGGTACTGGTTTCCAGCACCGTCTCGACCTGGAAGCGCGAGAACTTGGCCACGATGGTTACGGCGGGCGTCTCGCAAGCCAGGAGCGCCGCCACGGTGGGATCGTCGGCCACGTCGCGGTCCTTGTAGCGCGTGGCGCCGAAGGCGGTGATGCGGGCCTGCCGCCAGGGGATTTCGGCGGCGCGGCGGAAGAAGTCGCGGTCCTTGGGGTTGGATCCGGGAAAACCGCCCTCGATGTAGTGGACCCCGTAGGCATCCAGCCGCTGGGCGATGCGCAGCTTGTCCTCGGTCGAGAACGAGATGCCTTCCGTCTGCGCGCCGTCGCGCAGGGTCGTGTCGTAGAGCGAGAGTTGCATGGAGATCGGTCAAGCCTCGGCGGGAACTGGTTCGGTTACGCGCGGGTCGGCTCGCCGGCCTCCCGCAAGACGATGAAGACGCCTGTCAGCCGGCGGCGGGGCCCTCGATGCGGGCAATGACCGCCGCGGTCATGGACTGAGTGTCCACGAGGCGCGCACCCTCCTCGCCGATATCGGGCGTTCGGAACCCGTCGTTGAGTGTGTGTTCGACGGCCGACTCGATTGCCGCGGCCGCCTGTGGCTGGTCAAACGTGTGGCGAAACAGCATCGCCACGCTGAGGATTGTACCCAACGGGTTGGCAATGCCCTGGCCCGCGATATCCGGCGCGCTGCCGTGCACCGGTTCATATAGCGCGCGCCCCTCGTCGCCCAAACTGGCCGAGGGCAGCATGCCCAGCGAGCCGGTGAAGACGCCGGCCTCATCGCTGAGCAGATCTCCGAAGGTGTTTTCGGTCACGATGACGTCGTATTCGGTCGGCTGGCGAACCAGGGCTGCGGCGAAGGCGTCGGCCAGCATGGTGTCGTATTCGATGTCGGGGTGTTGCGCCGCAATGTCGTTCGCAATGTCGCGCCAGAAGCGTCCGGTGACCAACACGTTGAACTTGTCCACCGACAGCACCTTGCGCCGGCGACCTGCGGCCCACTCGAAGGCGCGCTCGACGATCCGGCGGATCTCGCTCTCTTTGTAGGCCAGGGTGTCCACGGCGCCGCGCTCGCCGCCGATGAAGCGCATCTCCTTGGGCTGGCCAAAGTACAGGCCGCCCGTCAGCTCCCGCACGATCACCATGTCAGTTCCGCGCACCACCTCGGGACGGAGCGGCGACCGATCGACCAGGGCGTCGTAGACGCGCACCGGGCGAACGTTGGCGTAGAGTTCCAGACCCTTACGCAGTCGCAGCACGCCTTCCTCCGGGGTGAACTCGGCATGCGGGTCCTCCCACTTCGGACCGCCGACGGCAGCGAGCAATACGGCGTCCGCGTCGAGCGCGTCCTGAAACACCTCGTCGGTGCAGGGCTCGCCGAAGCGGTCGATGCTGTTGCCGCCGAGCGGGCGCTCCAACTGCGTGACACCAACACCGAAGCGTGAGGCGGTGTGGTCCAGCACCTCGGCGCCGGCCGCCATCACCTCCGGCCCGATACCGTCGCCGGGAGTGACGACGATGCGCCAGTCCTTCACCGAGCGGACCAGCCGGCGATGTAGGGCAGCCGGTCGTGGACGGCGCCGATCGCTTCGTCGGATTCGAGCAGCGACGAGAGCGCGTCCCACTCCCCGCTGACAAAGGCCTCCCGGACCGAAGCCGGCAGCTCGGCCTGGTAGGTGGCCTGCCCGGCCGTGATCGCTCCGCTGCCAACGTCGATCTGAAGCGCCGTCTCGGGCGCTTCCTCGATCAGGCTCTGGAGCGACTCGATCTGGGTGGCGGGCAGGGTCAGGCAGGGAATGCCGATGGTGGTGCAGTTGCCGAAGAAGATCTCGGCAAAGCTCTCGCCGACGATGGCCTTGATACCCCGGCGCATGAGGGCCTGCGGGGCGTGTTCGCGGCTGGAGCCGGAGCCGAAGTTGCGATTGACCACCAGGACGCTGGCGCCGGTAAAGCGAGCATCGTCGAACGGGTGCTTGCCGTTGAGCTGCTTGCGGTCGTCCTCGAACGCATGTGGTCCCAGCGTCTCGAAGGTGATTTCGCGCAGATAGCGGGCGGGAATGATCCGGTCGGTGTCGATATCGTTGCCGCGTACCGGAACGCCGGTTCCGGCGACGTGAGTGATGCGTCCGTCGTCAGACATCGTCCGCCCCCTTAGCCCGCGGCCAGCGCGCGCACGTCGGTCACCTCGCCGGCGACCGCGGCGGCGGCGACCATGGCCGGGCTCATCAGGAGGGTTCGGCCCAGCGGGCTGCCCTGGCGGCCCTTGAAGTTACGGTTGCTGGAAGACGCGCAGACCTGGTCGTTCACCAGCTTGTCGGGGTTCATGGCCAGGCACATGGAACAGCCGGCGTCACGCCACTCGAAGCCGGCGGCGCGGAAGATGTCGTCCAGACCTTCGGCCTCGGCCTCGGTCTTTACCTGCTGTGAGCCCGGCACCACCAGCGCCTTCACGTGGGCGGGCACGCGTCCGCCCTCGGCCACGCGCGCGGCTTCGCGCAGGTCGGAGATGCGGCTGTTGGTGCAGGAGCCAACGAAGGCCACGTCGATCGGCGTGCCGGCAATCGGCGCGCCCGGCGTGAGCTTCATGTGATCCAGCGCATCCTGGATCGAGCGGCGTTCGAGACCCTCCACTTCGTCGGGCGAGGGGATGAGATCGTCAACGCCCAGGACCTGGCCCGGGTTGACGCCCCAGGTGACCATCGGCGCGATCGACTCGCCCGCAATGTCGACGTGATCGTCGTAAGCAGCATCCGAGTCGGAGGCCACGCTGCTCCACCACTGGCGGGCGCTGTCGAATTCCTCGCCCTTCGGGGCGTATTCACGGCCTTGCAGGTAGGCGTAGGCGGTCTCGTCGGGGTTGACGTAGCCGACGCGCGCGCCGCCCTCGATGGACATGTTGCAGACGGTCATGCGCTCGTCCATGGACATGGCGTCGAAGACGTCGCCGGCGTACTCGTAGGCATAGCCGACGCCACCCTGCACGCCCAGGCGGCCGATGATGGCCAGGATCACGTCCTTGGCGAACACGCCATCCGCAAGCTGCCCGTCAACGGTGATGCGCCGACATTGCGGCTTGGCCACCGAGATGGTCTGCGTGGCCAGCACGTCGCGCACCTGCGAGGTGCCGATACCGAAGGCAATGGCCCCAAAGGCGCCGTGCGTACTCGTATGACTATCGCCGCAGGCGATGGTCATGCCGGGTTGGGTCAGACCAAGCTCGGGCCCGATCACGTGCACGATGCCCTGGCGGCCGGTGGAGCGGTCGAAGAACGGGATTCCGGTCTGTTCGATGTTCTGCTCAATCGCCACGAACATCTGCTCGGCCATCCCATCCACGTAGGGCCGGGTGGACCCGTCGGTGGGGATGATGTGGTCGACGGTGGCGAAGGTGCGGTCGGGGTAGCGCACCGACAGCCCGCGCTCCGCCAGCATCTGGAATGCCTGGGGACTGGTGACTTCGTGCACCAGGTGCAGACCAATGAATAGCTGGGTCTGCCCGTTCGGCAACTCGCGCACCGTGTGGGCGTCCCAGACCTTGTCGAGCAGCGTGTGGCCCATGTCGCCTCCTAGATTCCGGGTACGCCCGAAGCGTCGGCCAGCAGGGTGGCCTCAGGGGTAGTCGACCAGCCCTTGCCGAGCCCGGCCATGAGGCGGTTCAGCGCGTTGACGTAGGCCTGGGCGCTGGCGACCAGGATGTCGGTGTCGGCGCCGTGGCCGCTGAAGGTCTTGCCGTTGCTCTCGATGCGGATGGTCACCTCGCCGATGGCGTCGATGCCCTCGGTTACGGAATTGATCGAGAACTCGGTGAGCTGGTTCGGCACCTTCACCAGGCGGTTGATCGCCTGATAGATCGCATCCACGGGACCAGTACCGATACCGGCGTCGACGTGCTCTTCCCCGTCATCCGACCGCAACCGCACCGTCGCGGTCGGCATGGCGCCGGTGCCGGTGCTGACCTGCACGTGCAATAGCTCGAACGTCTGGTGAAACGCACGGCGCTGTTCGTTCTGCACGATGGCTTCGAGATCACGGTCCGTGATCGTCTTCTTGCGGTCGGCAATCTCCTTGAAGGCCTGAAAGGCGGCCTGGAACTCATCGTCGGCCAGCCTGTATCCCATCCGCTTCAGGCGGTCGCGGAACGCGTGGCGGCCCGAGGTCTTGCCCAGGACGATGCTGCTCTCGTCCAGCCCGACATCAGACGGGTCCATGATTTCGTAGGTCGTGCGCTCCTTCAGCATCCCGTCCTGGTGTAGTCCGGACGCGTGGGCGAAGGCGTTGGCGCCGATGACGGCCTTGTTGGGCGGCACCACCATCCCCATGTAGTTGGACACCAGGCGGCTGCTGCGCGCCAGTTCGGTGCTGACCAGGCGGGTGTCGGCCTCGAAGTAGTCGCCGCGCGTACGCAGCGCCATCACGATCTCTTCCAGCGAGGCATTGCCGGCGCGCTCGCCCACACCGTTGATCGTGCACTCAACCTGCGCCGCGCCCTCTTTGACGGCCGCCAGCGAGTTGGCCACCGCTTGGCCCAGGTCGTCGTGGCAATGGACCGACAGGACCACGTCCTCGATGCCGCGCGTCTGGTCCATGACGTACCTGACCATTTCCGCGAACTCGGCCGGTTGCGCGTAGCCGACCGTGTCGGGGAAGTTCACGACCGTCGCGCCGGATTCGATGGCGACGGTAAAGACTTCGCTGACGAAGTCGAGGTCGGACCGGGTGGCGTCCATGGCCGAAAACTCGATGTGGTCGGTCAGGGTGCGCGCGTGGCCCACAGAGTCGCGCGTCAGGTCCAGCACGACCTCGCGACGCTCATGCAACTGGTGTTGCAGGTGAATGTCGCTGGTGGAGATGACGATGTGCAGCAGGGGTCGCGCGGCGGCCTTCAGCGCGTCCCAGGTCGTGTCGATCTGTTCGCGCTTGAAACCGCTCAGCCCGGCGACTTCGACGTTGCGCAGCTCGCGAGCCAGCAGGTCCACGGCCCTGAAGTCGCCGGGCGAGGTGAACGGAAACCCGGCCTCGATGACGTCAACATTCAAGCGGGCCAGTTGACGCCCGATTTCCAGCTTCTCGTCGATGGTCAGCGCGCCGCCGGCAGCTTGCTCGCCGTCGCGCAGGGTGGTGTCGAAGATGCGGACGTTCCGCATGGTGACAGCTTCCTCAGCTAGGTCGTGGGCGGCCGCGAAGGCGGCCGCGGGGTATCCCGGGACTCCCCTCCGCTAGTGGGAGGGGCCGGGAAGCGCGAGCCGGAAAGTCACCAGGAGCGTTCGCATCGGTCGTGCGTCACCTGCGGTTCATTCGCGCGTCTTGGGGAGCCAGTCCATCATGCTGCGGAGTTCGCGACCCACCACCTCAACCGGGTGTTCGAGGTCGCGGTTCCGAAGCGCATTATACGCGGGGCGCCCGGCCTGGTTCTCGAGAATCCAGCGGCGCGCGAACTCGCCGTTCTGCACGTCTTCGAGGATGCCCTGCATGGCTTTCCGCGAGTTGTCGTCGACCACGCGCGGACCCGAGACGAGGTCGCCGAACTCGGCCGTGTCGCTGATGGAGTAGCGCATGTAGCTGATGCCGCCCTGGTAGATCAGGTCCACGATCAGTTTGAGCTCGTGCAGGCACTCGAAGTAGGCGAGGCGCGGGTCGTAGCCGGCGTCCACCAGGGTCTCGAAGGCAGCCTTGATCAGGGCGGTGGTGCCGCCGCAGAGGACGGCCTGCTCGCCGAACAGGTCGGTTTCGGTCTCGTCCTTGAAGGTGGTCTCGATCAGGCCGGCCTTGGCGCAGCCGATGCCCTTGGCGTAGGACAGCGCTACGTCACGTGCGCGGCCGGTGGCGTCCTGGTGGACCGCGATCAGACCCGGAACGCCCACGCCCTCGACAAAGAGGTCGCGCAGGACGTGTCCCGGTCCCTTGGGCGCCACCATCGCGACGTCCACCTCGGCCGCCGGATTGATCTGGCCGTAGTGGATGTTGAAGCCGTGCGCGAAGAGAATCATGTGACCGGGCCGCAGGACCGGCGCGATCTGCTCCTCGTAGACCTGCGGCTGATCCTGGTCCGGCAGGGCCAGCATGACGGCTTCGGAAGCGTCCACGGCCTCGGCGACGTCGAGGACCAGCAGGTCCTCCGACTCGGCGCGGGCGCGCGAGGGGCTGCCCGGGCGCAGGCCGACGACCACGTCGGCGTCGGAGTCGCGCAGGTTCAGCGCATGGGCGTGCCCCTGGCTGCCGTAGCCCAAAACCGCGACCCGCTTGCCCTGCAACTCGTCGGCCGTGATGTCGGCCTCGTAGAGAACCTTGCTATCCACGCGCACGTCCATTCCGGGGGCCGACGTCGTCGCGCGCGATGGCGATCACGCCGGTTCGGGAGATTTCCTCGATCGGGTACTCGGTAATCACATCCAGGAATCGGTCGATCTTGGATTGAGCGCCGGTCATCTGCACGATCATGGAGGTCTTGCTGACGTCCACGATCTCGCCGCGAAAAATGTCGGTGATCTCGGCCAGGCCCGGCCGCTCGGCGGACGAGACGCGCACCTTGATCATGGCCAGTTCGCGACTGACCGCGGGAGCGCCGGTGAGGTTCCTGACGGAGACGACCTCGACCAGCTTATAGAGCTGCTTCTCGCACTGCTTGACTTCCTCCGCCGAGCCCTCGACGGCAATCGTCATGCGCGAATAGCCCGGCTCCTCGGAATGGCCAACGGCCAGGCTGGCGATGTTGAAGCCGCGGCGGCGAAAGAGGCTGGCCACCCGGGTCAGGACACCCGGATGGTCGGCCACGGTGGCGACCAGCGTGTGGGTTTCGGTCCCGTTCATCGCGGGTCCTCGATCACGCTGTTGACGCCGGTGCCCGGAACGATCATCGGGTAGACGTTCTCCACCCGGTCCACGTGCAGGTCCAGCACCACGGGTCCGTCGTATTCGTGGGCCATGGCGATGGCGTCGTGCATCTCATCGCGCGAGCTGGTGCCCACGCCGTGCAGGCCGAACGCCTGGGCGACCTTGGCGAAGTCGGGGTTGTCCAGGAAGGCGCCCATGTAGCGGCCTTCGTAGAAGAACTCCTGCCACTGGCGGATCATGCCCAGGTGCGCGTTGTTGAGAACGGCGACCTTGACGTTGATGCCTTCGGCGGCCAGCGTGTTGAACTCCTGGATGTTGATCAGCAGCCCGCCGTCGCCGGTGACGCACCAGACGTCCTGCGACTCGTCCGCCAGCTTGACGCCCATCGCGGCGGGCAGGGCGTAGCCCATCGGGCCCAGGCCGCCGGCGCTGAAGAACATGCGCGGGCGCTCGTACCAGAAGTGCTGCGATGCCCACATCTGGTTCTGGCCCACATCGGCGATCACGCGCGCTTCGCCGCCGGAGATGTCGTAGATGGCCCGCACGACTTCCTGCGGCAGCACGGAGTCGGGGCTGTCGGGAATCTTCAGCGAGGGGTGGTCGCGCCGCCAGCCGTTCATCTGGTCCAGCCAGGGCGTGCGGTCGCGCGATTCGATCAGGGGCAGCAGCTTCTGCAGGGTGAGTTTCAGGTCGCCGACGATCGGCACGTCGGTCTCCAGGACCTTGCCGATCTCGGCCGGGTCGATGTCGATGTGCACGACCTTGGCGCCCGGCCCGAACTCGTCCTCCTTGCCCACGGCCCGGTCGTCGAAGCGGGTGCCGAGGCCGATGATGCAGTCGGTCTGGCGCATGGAGAAGTTCGCGTAGGCCAGGCCGTGCATGCCCAGCATCCCGAAGGAGAGGGGATGCGTTTCTGGGAACGTACCCACGCCGTGCAGGGTGCTGACCACCGGGATGCTGCCGCGGGTGGCGAGCTGCAACAGCTCCTCGGCGGCGCCGGAGATGTCAATGCCGTGGCCGGCCATGATGATCGGGCGCTCGGACGCGTTGATGACCTCGGCGGCCTTGCGGACCATGCGGGCGTTGCCGACCTTGGAGGGCCGGTAGCCGCGCAGGTTCACCTGGTCGGGCGCGGTCTCGGTGGTGGTTTCCAGGAACACGTCCTTGGGAATGTCCACGTGGACCGGGCCCGGACGACCGGTGGAGGCCAGGTGGAAGGCTTCCGACATCACGCGCGGCAGGTCGTCCACGTCCATCACCAGGTAGCTGTGCTTGGTGATCGGAATGGAGATGCCGGTGACGTCGGCTTCCTGGAAGGCGTCGGAGCCGATGGCCGGACGGGCCACCTGGCCGGTGATGTAGACCACGCCGACCGAGTCCATGATGTCGTTGGCCATGCAGGTGACCATGTTGGTGGCGCCCGGCCCGGAGGTGCTGGTGGCCACGCCGACCTTGCCGGTGGCCCGCGCGTAGCCGTTGGCGGCGAAGCCCGCCGCCTGCTCGTGCCGGATCAGGACGTGGCGGATGCGGTCCTGGTAGTGGTAGAGGGAGTCATAGAACGGCAGCGAGGCGCCGCCCGGCATCCCGAAGATGACGTCGACGCCGGCAGCGAGCATGGCGTCGCACACCACCTCGCCGCCGGTACGCGGCGTGCCGGGTGCGGCGGTGGAACCGTTGGTGGATTGGCCGTTGGTCGCGGACATGTCGAGGGTCTCCTGGAGAGTTGCGGAAAAAGGTGTCGTGGAGTCTGGCGGGGAAACGCGGAGACGGCGGCTAGGCGGCGTCCCCGTTGGGTACCGCGACCGCGTAAACCTGAGCGCGCGCAATCTCACGCCTCTGCGTGCTGCGTCTCACCGCTCCGTGTCCTTCGCGTCGGCCGGCTTTCCGGCAACAAAAAACCCGTCCCTCACAGGGACGGGCTGTAACCCGCGGTACCACCCCGCTTGCCCGGCCGGCTGGCCGAACCGCTTCGTTACCCGATGACGGCGGGCACCGGACCGGCCTACCAGGCAAACCCTTCAACCGGTCGGCTCGGGGGCGACCTTCGGCCCGGAGAACCCGCCGGCTCACACCATTTCCGGCTCGCTCGGGGTTCTCGGGAGGCCTACTCCTCCCCGTCAACGCCTTTGCGTTGTGTGCATTGTGCCTCGGGGTCGCGACAGGCGTGACTGACCGGGCGCGCAATGCGCACGCGGCAACCGTAACAACGGACCACGGCTGCGGCAAGGGAATTCCGGGTTCGGGTATTCCTGTATGCCGAGGGCGATTGGCGCGTGGCTGCGGGCACCTGCGCATAATGCGGGATGCGCGACCGGACCGATCAATCCGCGGCCGACGGGCGGTATGTCGTCTTTGACCTGGAGACGCTGTACCTGAGCCATGAGGTGCGGGGCGGCTGGCGGAATATCAGGGACTTTGGGCTGGCCGTGGGGGTCACCATCGACGAGCACGGCCGGCAGCACGTCTGGCAGGAGCCGGACGCGCAGGATCTGATCGACTACCTGGCGGCGCATCCGCGCGTGGTCGGGTTTAACTCGCGGCGCTTTGATCTCACGGTGTTGTCGGCCTACGGCGACGTGTCGGTGCTGCGCGAGCGGTCATTCGACGTGCTGCTGGAATTGCAGTCGGTGACGGGCCGGCGCAAGGGCATGCGGTTGCAGGACATCGCCGGCGCCATGTTCGGCGAAGCCAAGTCGCTCAGCGACGGCACCGAAGCGGTCCACTTGTGGCGAACCGGGCGGCACGAGGACCGCCGTCGCGTGATCGACTACTGCGCGCAGGATGTGCAACTGACCAAGCGCATCCTGGAGTTCGGCGTGGACAACGGCTATGTGCTGGTGCCGGTGCCGAACCTGCGCCGGGGTCGTTCACAGGTGCCCGCCGAGGTGCCGGTGGCATGGGGCCGGGACGACGCGTTTACGCGCGGCCCTCGCTAGCCTCCCGACCAACCTCCAAGCCTCGAGCTGCGGGCGTCAGGCCCCTACATGAACTCGAGAATGGCCTCGATTTCGACCGGCATGCCGCCGGGGAGTTGCGCCATGCCGACGGCCGAGCGGGCGTGGCGGCCGTTTTCGCCCCAGAGCTCCACGAACAGCTCCGAGTAGCCGTTGATCACGGCCGGCTGGTCGGTGTAGTCGTCGGTGCAGTTCACCATGCCCAGGACCTTCACCACTTGTAGCACGCGGTCCAGGTCGCCCAGCGCGTCCTTGAGCGCGCCGAGATGGGCCACGGCGATGGAGCGGGCGAACTCGGCGGCCTGGGCCGTGTCGTAGTCGCGCCCGACCTTGCCGACCGGCGTGGCGCCGGTGGCGTCGACGGGACCGGCGCCCGAGAGGTAGACCAGGTTGCCGCTGATGTTCCAGGGCTTGAGCGGAGCGGTGGGCGGAATGGTTGGGGACGGCAGCTCGATGCCGAGGTCCGCCAGCTTGCCTTCGATTTTCATGCGTCGGGAATCCCTTTCAGGCTTAGTCGCCGAACAAGCCTTCGGCGGCCACGGCGCCGATGGCGGTGTCGAAGGCCGCCACGGTCTGCTCGATGTCGGCTTGGGTGTGGGTGGCGCTGGTGAATCCGCCGCCGGAGATGAGGTGCACGCCTTCGTTGATCAGCGCCTGGCCCAGCGCGTCGCCAGCGGCTCCACCGACGCCGCTCTTGGCCGGCTGGCCGCTGAGGCTGATGTGGAAGTACGAGGTCTCGCCGTAGACCAGGGCGCCGACGTCGTGGCGGTCGAAGGCCTCCTGCAGGCCCTGGCGCAACTGCTCGGCCAGGGCGTCGATGTGCGCATGTACGTGGCCGTCGGCCAGAAAGTCCAGCACGGCGGCGCCGGCCGCGGCGGAGACGGGGTTGGCGTTGTAGGTGCCGGGGTGGGCGATGCGCTGGCCGCGGTCCCAGGCGGGGTCGCCGCGCTTCTCCAGGCGGTCCATGATCTCGGTACGGCCGCCCACGGCCGCGCCCGGCAGGCCGCCGGCGACGATCTTGGCCATGGTGGTCAGGTCCGGGGTTACGCCGGCCATTACCTGGAAGCCGCCGGGCGACATGCGGAAGCCGGTTACGACTTCGTCCAGGATCAACACCGCGTCGTGCTCGGTCGTCAGGTCTCGCAGGCCGTGAATGAACGGCGGGTCGATGGGCAAGGCGCCCCAACTGGCACCGCTGGGCTCCACAATCACCGCGGCCACGTCGCCCTTCGTCAGTTCCTCGCGCACGCACTCCAGGTCCGTTGGCAGCGCGGTGATCGTCCCCTGCGTCGCCGCTGGAACGCCGGCGGAGGTCGGGATGTCGTAGGGATCTTCGACACCCACCGTCGCGTAGTCGTGCCAGCCGTGAAAGTGGCCCTGGAACTTGAGGATCCGGTCGCGGCCGGTGTGGGCGCGGGCGAGGCGCATGGCCATGTGGGTGGCTTCGGTGCCGGAGGAATGGAAGCGGACGCGCTCGATGCTGGGCACGAGGCGCTTGATCTGCTCGGCCCAGCGAATCTCGAGCTCGTGGCCGGCCCCGTAATGGGTGCCAATCTCCAACTGCTCGCGCGCGGCGTCCACGGCCACCGGGTGCCCGTGCCCCAGGATCAACGCGCCGTGGCCCATGGTGTAGTCCACGTACTCGTTGCCGTCCACGTCCCACTTGCGCGCCCCTTTGGCGCGGGCGGTCATGATGGGGAATGGCGCCTGGATGCGGGTGTCGTGCGCCACGCCGCCGGCCAGCGCCTCGCACGCCCGCGTGCGTAGCGCCGCCGATCCGGGATGCTGGGAAGCGAACGACCGCTCGATCGCGCCGTTGGCGGAGTCGGCGCCCATAGAGAACCTCCAGGTAGAAACGGCGGAACCCGCGGTGGCGGGCGCTCAGGCCGGGTAACAGGGTGAGTGTGCCAGTCCGCCGTGTCAACGCGCATGACGAACCAAGGACGGGCTGCAAGGATCGGGGGTGAATTCAATCCGGTCCGGATGCCGTCGCACTTCGCTGCTCCATACAGTGATACCGTGACTACGGCTGGCTCGAACCGACTTCGACGTGGCAACGAGAAGGGAAAGCCCCCACGGACAAGGACATTGGCTTCAAATTCGACGTGCCCATCCAGGTTCGGCCTGACGAGGTGGGCTACGTTGCGGGTTGCCCGTCACTCGATGTCTTCAGCCAGGGCAGGACGGAGCAACAAGCCGTTGAGAATCTCAACGAAGCACTGCACCTGTTTGTGCTGTCCTGCTTCGAGCGCGGCACGTTGGTCCAGGTCCTGAAGGACTCCGGGTTCGAACCGGTCCGAGGTGAAACGGCGCCGCCTGAGAGTTCGCTCCGGGTTGAATTCCCCTTGAGGCAGAAGGGTGTCGCGGAGGCTTACACCGCTCAATTGGCGTGAGCTTGTCAGGGTTTTCGAGGCGGACGGATTCCAGGAGGAGCGAAGACGCGGGTCGCACATCGTCCTGACGAAGCGCGGCGTGGCCCGACCTATTGTGATCCCGCAGTACAGAGCAGTCGGCCTCGACATCATCAGGAGCAACATGAGAACAGCCGGAATGTCCCGACGGAGGTTCTTCGAGCTTCTTGACAGTCCGCCAGCTTTCCGACCGGGAAACCGGCCATAGGGCAAGAAGCCTTACCCTTAGCCCCGTGCTTTTCGTCTTCCTGGGCGGCCGCGACCCGAGGTTGCGCAACGCCGTAGAGGCGGTGCTGGGCCATCCGGCTGCGGATGACCTGGCCTATACGCGCCTGGACGGCGCGCGGGCGGGGCCGGACGAACTCAACGCCGCGTGTGGCGCCGTTTCCATGTTCGGCGAGCGGCGCAAGGTGTTCCTGGACGGCGCCCCCGCCAGCGGACCGCCGGCTCGCAAGCTCATCCAGTGGCTGGCCGCGTTCAGCGACGCCCGGAAGAAAGACCCCGCCACCGACGCGTGCGACCTGGCCGTTTCGGTTTACCTTGATCTGGGCGACCGGCGCACGGCCGCTCGGGTGAAGGCGTTCAACGCTCTTACCCAGCACGGCGCGCGGGTTCAGCAGTTCGGTCCGCTGCGGGACGCCGAAGCGGTGCGATTCGTGCGCGCCGAGGCACGGCGTGCGGGCGTGAGCATCTCCGAGGAAGCCGCGGTCCGCCTGGTCGAACTCATGACGGCGGATGCCGGCCTGCTCGCAAGCGAGATCGAGAAGCTGGCGGCCTACGTGGGCTTCAACGGCGAAATCAGCGAACGTGACGTCAACAACGCCTGCGCCACGATCGGCGAGCACGCGCGCTGGGACTACGTGAACGCGCTGGCCGACCGGCGCGGCTCGGACGCGCTGGCCGTGCTTCACGACATGCTGGCCCTGCGCACACCCCACGAGATGATCCTGGCCGACGTCACCCGCTCGCTGCGCCAGCTGGCCGCCGCGCGGCAGGCGGTCGTGGAAGGCGGCGATTACCAGGCGGTGGCGCGAGCCGCCGGCGCACCGCCGAGCCGGGGTCGGTACCTCGCGCAGCAGGCCCGCCGCATGTCCGACCGGCTGATCGCCCGCATGTACGCCGAAGTCGTGCGCACTGACGGCGCCCTCAAGTCAACCGGGGGCGACAAGGATGCGCTGCTGGAGATCCTGACCGCACGGCTGGCCACGCGGCCGGCCGACGCGCGCGCTTAAGCGGCGTTCGCCGCCCGCAGTTGCCGGACCAGGCGGGCAACGCTGCGCGCCGCCTTGCGGCGGTGGATAACGCCCTTGCGCGCGGCGCTATCCAGGCGGCTCTGCGCGTCGCGGATCGCCGCTTCGGCTGCGTCCGTATCGCCGGCCTCGATCGCCTCGCGGGCGCGCCTGACAAACGTTCGCACCGTCGAGCGGGCGCTTACGTTGCGAGCGCGCAGAAGTCGCTGCCGGCGCACTTCCTTGGCTCGACGTTGCTGACGGACGATTTCTTTAGGTGAAGGCACGGTTCAACGGGATTCCGGTCACGGGTAGAAGCTGAGCATAGCACCGCATGCTCGCCACGGCCGACGTTCGTGCAGATCAGCATCGAGGCCACCGACAGGTGGTTCACGCCCCGATCCGCGCCGATGGTGATCGTCGACGACTCACCCGGCATGATGGGCGGATGCTCACCGGCACCAAACGCCACCGCCACGTGCGAGGCGTCAGGGTTGACATGCCACCACTGCACGAGACCGGGCAATCACCAGCGCAACGATGCGCCGACTCCTCGTCACCGCGGAACTCCTTTGTCCCATGGATCACTCCGTCCGTTCCGGAGTCATTTCGACCGTATGCCCGCTCCCCGGACGAATTGGCGCCAAGCTTCGCCTCACGGGCTCTCCAATTGAACGTTTGATGAGAGTTCCGTCGCGAGTCGTCTGACGTGCCCGAAATCGCCCTTGCCGGGGACTTCGAATCCGGCGTCGACGCCGTCTTCGCCGCCGCCGTCGGTCGGCATGTCGTCGACGCGCCCAAGGGACGGCTGAGCGTTCAGACCGGCGCCATGCCCCTCCGCGATCCGCGGCTTCCGCCGCTCCGGTCCGTCTTCAACGCGGCCCAGACCATCCCGGTGTCGTTCACCCTCTGGCACGCACCCGGCCAGGCGCTGGCAGCCGGCGAGCCACCCAACGCCGAATGGATCGGGCGTCTGCGAACCGCTGACGCGCTCCTGCTGGTCGTCTCGGGTCAGGGTGGCCTCGAATCCGCGGCCCACCGTGCCGCCACGCTCCGCACCGAACTGGCCGTGCTGGACCTGGCGATCCTCGAACCCGCGCAGCAGCGTCTCGAAGAGCGTCTGACCAGCGGCCCACGGGTCGACCGCCGCGAGGCCGGCGAGCAGCTGGCCGTCGTCACCCGCGCACGCGAGGCCCTGGAAGCGGAACGCCCGCTCCTCGAGGGGCTTTCGGCGCGCGAAGCCGCCAGCCTGCGCGGCTTCGGGCTGCTCGGCGCCAAACCCTGCGCCGTGGCCTGCAACGCCCCCGACGACGAAGCCGCCGCCATTGACGCACAGCGTGCCGCCGCGCACCACGACGACTGGTGCGTGATCGGCGCCGCCACCGAAGCTGAACTTGACGACCTCTCCGAGCACGACGCCGCCGAATTCAGGGCTGATCTGGGTCTGCCAGGTCTGGCTTCGCAGCGGCTGGGCCAGGCGCTCTGCCGCGCCCTCGACTACATCACCTTCTACACCGGCAACTCGCGGTCGGTGAACGCGTGGCTGTTGCCGCGCGGCGCAACCGCCCTGGATGCCGCCGCCACCATTCACACCGACCTGGCCGCGGGCTTCATTCGAGCCGATGCGGCCGGCGCCGACGACCTCATCGCGGCCGGCTCGATGGCCGCCTTGCGCGACCTTGGCCAGCTCCGCCGCGTCGGTCGCGACTACCTGGTCTCAGACGCCGAGGTCATCCAGGTCCATTTCAGCCGCTGAGCCGTTCCGGCCGAGCCAGCCCGACGACATCGGAAACGGATGCAAGGCCACGGCTCTCCAGGTATGCGCCCAGGCCATCCACGATGCGCTCCGCCGCGCGCGGCTCGCGAAACGTCGTGGTGCCGACCTGCACCGCCGAGGCTCCGGCCATGAGGAACTGCAGCGCGTCGTCCGTGGTCACCACCCCGCCCATGCCAATGACGGGGATCGACACGGCCCCAGCCGCGTCGTAGACGCACCGCACCGCCACCGGCCGGATGGCCGGACCCGAGAGACCGCCCACGCCGGCGCCCAGAAACGGCAGCGCCGCCTCCGTGTCAACCACCATCCCCAACAGGGTATTGATGAGTGACAGCGCGTCGGCTCCGGCGTCTTCGGCGGCCCGCGCTATGGGCCGCACGTCGGTGACGTTGGGCGAGAGCTTGGCAATTACCGGAAGCGAGACGCCGCAGCGAACGGCCTGCACGGTGTGGGCTGCGGTGGCGGGGTCGGTGGAGTAGTCCAACCCGCCGGCCACGTTGGGGCAGGACAGATTGGCCTCGATGGCCACCACGTTGGGCAGCCCGTCGAAGCGGGCCGCCAGCGAGGTCCAACTCCGCGGATCGTGGGCCGCGATGCTGACGATCACCGGACAGGGCAGGTCGGCCCAGATGGGCGCCTTCTCCCGCACCGCGCCTGCGCCGCCGGGATTCGGCAGGCCGATCGAATTCAACATGCCGGCCGGCGTCTCGATCGTGCGCGGGGTGGGATTGCCCTCGCGGGGCTCGGGCGTCACCGTTTTCGTCACGATGGCGCCAAGCGCTGCCAGATTTACGACGTCCCGGTACTCGTCGCCGAATCCGAACGTGCCCGAGGCGGTAAGGACGGGTGCGCGCAGCCGCAGGCCGCGCGGATGGCCCGGCGCTAGGTCCACTGCGAGCGACGAAGCCTTGGAAGCGTTGGTCGTCGTGGCTCGTGCTCGCATGCGTCCGGTTGGGTCCGCCGAGGCTAGCATGAGGTCAAGGTGCCGGGCGGCGTAAACTTATGTTGACTCGGAGGAAGCGCCTGCCTTAGCATCGCCACTCAGATCGTCGCCGTGGGGGCCGGTGGGCGACGCTTGCGTGGAGGCTCCCCATGGCCGTGACTATCGCCATCGCTAACCAGAAGGGCGGCGTTGGCAAGACGACCACGACATCCAACCTGGCGTCCACCCTGGCGCGCGCCGGATCGCGGCTACTCGTGATCGACTGCGATCCGCAATCCAACCTCACAAGCTCGTTCGGCGTCGAGCGTGTGATGGACGCCACCCTGGCTGACGCCCTGATGAACCGCGACGTGGAACTGCCTCGCTATCGGGTCAACGATCCGGCCGGCGGCATCGTAGACGTCGTGCCGGCCTCGCCCGAACTGGCCCGGGTGGAGTCGGCGCTGCAGACCAAGCTGGGTCGCGAACTGCGCCTGCGCGAGCACGTGCTGCGAGTCGACACGGACTACGACTACATCCTCTTTGACACCCCGCCGTCGCTGGGCGTACTGACCATCAATGCCCTGGTGGCGGCCGAGTGGGTCATCATTCCCACGGAAGCCCGCTTCTTCTCGCTGCAAGGGCTACAGATGCTGAACGAGAGCATTGAGGAAGTCACCTTCCTCAACCCTCGGCTCAAGGTCCTGGGCATCGTACTCAGCAAGTTTGATCGCCGGCTGCGCGAAGAGAAAACCGTGGCCGAATACCTGCGCGAACGCTGGGGCGCCGGCGTCTTCGAGTCCGACATTCCCACCAACAGCAAGATCCTGGAAGCCGCCAGCACCGGCGTTTCCATCTTCGCGGCCGGCAGCGCCAACCGCGGCGCCCGCCGGGCGGTGTTGGCCTATGAGACGTTAGCGGAGGAGGTGCGTTCCCGTGCCGCCTAGGGATCGCGGCGGGTTCGATCCCAACCGCCTGGGCGACCTGCGGCGGCCGGACAACCTGGTGCCACGCATCCTGCGCAATAGCCCGGACCTGGAGTCGAGGGACCTGGTACCCGGGCTCACCGACATTCGAGTCATCGGTGTCGGCGGCGCGGGCAACAACGCCGTCAACCGCATGGTTGCCGCCGAACTCGATGGTGTGGAGTTCATTGCGGTCAACACCGACGCGCAGGACCTCGCCTCGTCGAACGCGCACCGGCGGCTCCTGATCGGCAGCCGTGCCACCGACCATCTGGGCTCGGGCGGCGACCCGCGCCTTGGCGAGCGCGCCGCCAGCGAGAGCAGCGACGAACTGGCCGACCTGGTGGAGGGGGCCGACATGGTCTTCATCACCGCCGGCATGGGCGGCGGTACCGGCACCGGCGCCACCCCGATCCTGGCAGACCGAGCCATGGAGGCCGGGGCCCTCGCCGTTGCCGTCGTTACGGTCCCCTTCACCTTTGAAGGCTCACGGCGCGTCCAGGTTGCCCGCCAGGGCCTGGCCGACATCGAAAGCCGCGTGGACGCTCTGATCACGGTTCACAACGACAAGTTGCTGGAACACGCCAGCGCCGGCACCGCGTTCTCCGACGCCTTCGTCATGGCCGACGAAATGCTGCATCGCGGGGTGCAGGGCGTCACCGACCTGATTACATCCACCGGCCTGGTCAACGTGGACTTTGCCGACGTGCGCTCCGTGATGCGCGACGCCGGGACGGCCATGATGGGCGTGGGTGAAGCCGCCGGCGAAGAGCGGGCACTGCGGGCGGTGCGTGAGGCCATGGAAAGCCCGCTGCTCGAAACCTCGATCGACGATGCCCGCGGCGTCTTGATCAACATCACTGCCTCGGACGACGTGGCCATTGCCGAGATGAACGCCGCCGCCGAGCACGTAACCGCGGTTGCCGCGGCCGATGCCAACATCATCTTTGGCACGGTGGTCGACCCGCGCATGGGCCAGGCGATCCGAGTCACGCTGATCGCGACCGGGTTCGAGTCCTCGAGTACGCCGGACATTGCCCGCCCGGGGCGTGAGCGAGGCCGGAGCGCCCGCGCCACGCGCACGGCGTCACGGGAGAGCCTGGCGGACGATCAGGTCGATGTGCCCGCCTTTTTACGCCGCCGCTCGCCGTCCTAAGCTCTTCAGGCAGAAGCGTCGCGGGCTGACCGTGGCCGAGGGAAGGTCCGACGCGTGACCCAGGTTCGAGACGGGAGCGAACAAGGCCGGCAATTCGCGCGCTGGCTGGCTGATCAAGCCGACGCCGGGCTCGATGCCTCCATGCTGGACGCCGGCCGGCTCCTTTTGCAGTTGCGCGCCAACCGCGCCTTCCTGCGCCACATCGAGAACGTCGGCACCACCGTGGCCGAACGTGGCGGCTCCCTCTCGGGCCTGCTGGCCACCGCGCTCGAGCGCATGGGCGCGCTGGGCGCGGCCGTGCTGCGCAACGCACCGCCATCTCGGCACGAGGCCATTGTCGACGAGCTTGTGCAGTTGCAAACGGCCGCCGTGCAGGCGCTTGTGCGCGGCTACGACGCCATCGTTCCCATCAACGCCGCGCCAACCGAACGCGAACGCTTGCTGGACAACACCGTCCGGGCGCTGGACCGGATCAACGGCGTCATCAACTCCTCCCTTGAGTTGGACGAGATTCTGCTCGCTACCGTCGAGTCCGTCTCGGATCACCTGGGCGTCTCCGAGGTCACCATCTACCTGTACGACGAGGCCATCGACCGCCTGATCCTCAGCGCCACCCGCGCCTTCAATCCGGAGGCCGTGGGCCAGACCACCCTGGCCCTGGGCGAAGGCATCATCGGCTGGGCGGCCCAGGTCGGACAGCCGGTGGCCGTGCGCGACGCCTGGAGCGACCCCCGCTTTAAATACGTGCCTGGCCTCGGTGAGGAAGGCCTGCGGAGCTTCCTCGTCGTCCCCATCGTCCTCTTCACGGTCGAACGCCTGATCGGCGTCCTGAGCATGGCCAGCCCGGAGTTCCGCGACTTCACCGACGAGGAAGTCCGCTTCGCCGAAATTACCGCCGGCCAACTCGCCATCGCCGTGGAGAACGCCCGCCTCCATGGACAAACCGACGACGCCTTGCACGGCAAGATCGAGCAGCTCACCACCGTCCAGAATCTCGCCCGAACGCTCACCACGGACCTTGAGCCCGAGTCCGTGTTGGCCCAGATCGCGCAGACCGCCGCCAATCTCATCGACGTGGACAAGGCGGCTATTTGGCAGGTGGACGCGGACGGGAAGCGCATGCGCATCGTCGCGTCGTACAACCTTGGCGACGCCTACCGTCGCCACAGCCTGGGGATCGGCGACGGGGTGGTCGGCCGCGCTGTTTCCACCCGCGCGCCGGTGGTCGTCAACGACGCCATGAACGACCAGCGCCTGGTTGCCACGCCCGAACTTATCGCCACCGAGGGCTACGGCGCCTTGTTTAGCGTGCCGCTGATCCTGCGCGACCGCGCCGTGGGGGCCATCAGCCTCTATAGCCCCGCGCCACATGAATACACCCGGGAACAGGTGGACCTGGCCTTCACCTTTGCCAACCACGCGGCCATTGCTATCGAGAACGCCCGGCTGTTCGAAGAGGTTCGGCAAGGCCTGGAGACCAAGTCCATCCTGCTGCAGGAAATGCACCACCGCGTCAAGAACAACATGCAGACCATCGCCTCCCTGCTTGAAATGCAGGCGCGGCGCACCGAAACCCAGGAAGCCGCCACGTTGCTCAAGCTCAGCGCCGGCCGCATCGGCGGCATGGCCCGCGTGCACGACCTGCTATCGCAGGACGCTATCGGGCAGACCACGGTGCACCAGATCATCGACTCGATGGCCGACATGCTGCGGGGCGACCTGACGGCCAGCGGTCGCCGCATCGATATCACGGTGGAGGCCCGACCCGGCCGCATCCAATCCGAAAAGGCCACCGTCTTCGCCCTGGTGATTAACGAGCTGCTCTGGAACGCCGTGGAGCACGGCATGGCCGGCCGCACGACGGGCCGCATCCACGTCGACTCGTCGGCCCATAACGGCCGCCTGGCCATCTCGATCGAGGACGATGGCATCGGACTGCCGGAAGGCTTCAGCCTCGCACGCGATCAGGGACTCGGCCTGACCATCGTTCGCAACCTGGTCGAGCGCAACCTGGACGGCGACTTCGATATCGCCCCGCGCCAGGACGCTACGGGCGCCGTGGCAACGCTGCGCTTTCGGCCCTAGGCGCCCGATGCCGTCTCGGGCTTGCTCCGCCCGAACACCACCACGGTGATCACCCCGGCCAGCGCCAGCAGTGCGCCGAGCACGGCGCTGGGTCCTGGAATTTCGCCGTAGAGCAGCGCACCCAGGATTACCCCGCCGGTGACCTCCTGGGTGGTGATCACGTTGGGGATCGTCGCTCGCGCCCGCCGCAGCGCCGCGTTGAGCAGCGTATGACCCATTCCCAGCGGCACGACGCCCAGGATGACCAGAACGAGGATGCGGCCGCCGTCGTATGACGCCGGGTCAAACGAGAAGGCCGCGAACGGCAGCGCCAGTAGCGCCGCCCATCCGTAGACCGCGAACACGTAGGCCGGGAGCGGCATGGCGCCACGGTAGTAACGCCCCGCCAGCACGTAGGCCGCCAATGCCGCGCCGGACCCGGCGGCCGCCAGGTCTCCGCCAAGCGTGGCGCCGCTCGCGGCCGGCTCGAAGCCAACCAGGATCGCGATTCCGGCCACGGCCCCCAGCACGCCAACGATCTGCATGGGTCGCGGCGGCTCGCGCAGGATCAGCGCCGAGCCCAACGCCACGAGCGCCGGCGAGCCGTACACGAGGGCCAGGGTGTGGGCGGTGGTCGTCGTCTGCGCCGCCAGCGTGAACAACAGGAAGTGCGCGTAGAGCGTCGCTCCCAGGACGGCCGTTCGCCGCTCGCGAATGTGCACCAGGGAGACACCGGACGCACGTGCCAGGCCATACGCCACCAGCGTCGCCAGCCCCAGCCGCCACAGCGTCACTTCCGCCGCGCTTACCGGCGCCGCCAGGCGTGAAAGTGGGGCTCCCAGCGAGAACGCCGCCGCGGCCGCCGCGCTCAGAACCACCGCGCGGCGCGTGCCCTGCGTCAGTGCGTCGGCCCCTCGTCCAGCCAGCGCGCGGCCTCCGGCGCCCAGTAGGTGATGATGATGTCGGCGCCCGCCCGCGCCACCGCCGTCAGCGCCTCCAGCGCCGCCGCGCGTTCGTCCAGCCAGCCCCGCGCGGCGGCAGCCTTGATAGCCGCAAACTCGCCGCTGACCAGGTACGCCGCCAGGGGCGCGTCGTATTCGGCACGCACCCGCGCAATCACGTCCAGGTAGGTCAGCGCCGGCTTGACCATCACGATGTCAGCGCCCTCCTCAAGGTCCAGCCCAACCTCCCGCAGCGCCTCGCGCGCATTGCCGGGATCCATCTGGTACCCGCGCCGGTCCCCGAAGGCCGGGGCCGAGCCGGAGGCTTCTCGAAACGGTCCGTAGAAGGCGCTGGCGTACTTGGCGGCGTAGGCCATGATTGCCGTCTCGCCGAAGCCCTGCGCGTCCAGCACCGACCGGATCGCCCCCACGCGCCCGTCCATCATGTCCGAGGGCGCCACCACGTCCGCCCCCGCCCGCGCGTGCGAAAGCGCCACCTCGGCGATCCGCTCCACCGATGCGTCGTTGTCGATGGTCTGGCCGTTCAGCACGCCGCAATGGCCATGATCCGTGTACGCGCACAGGCACACGTCCGTGAACACCACCAGGCCCGGGCTTGTCTCCTTGATCTCACCGATAGCCCGCTGGACCGCCCCGTCCGGCGAGGACGCCTCATCGCCCTCCGGCGACTTCACCGCCGCCTGGCCGAACAACAGCACGCCCTGGATTCCGGCCGCAGCGACCTCACGAGCCGCCGCGCCGATCCGGTCCACCGATCGCTGCATCTGCCCCGGCAGCGACCCGATCTCCATCTCCATGCCCTCGCCCGGAACCACGAACATCGGGTACAGCAACTGGTCCGCCGACAGCCGCGTCTCCCGAACCAGCCGCCGTAGGCCAGCCAACCGCCGCAACCGCCGCGGCCGATGGGCGCCCGCTTCTTCAGCATTCACCACCGGTCCACTCAGCCGTTCGCGCAGCACGTCACAACCTCCAGCGGCGGGGCGCAATTCTAAAGCCGGCAGCGCCCCACACCGAACCCGCACTTTCAGGTGTACGGTGGTCCGTTACAGCAGTCTTTCGCGGCCTGGTCGTCCAGCCCCGCCGGATCCACAGCGACTGCAACGGGTCGTATCCTGAGGCCCCGCAGCCTTCGAATCTGGCAGGAAAACGTACCCGCAGTGAAGGGCTCCCGAAGTACTCTTCGGCTTCAAAGCGCTCTGGTATTCCTCCTCGCGGCCCTACTGGCACTTCCGGCGTTGGCGCTCGCCGACGACCCACCACCCACTTCACGGCTTGCCGGCACCGTCCTCCGCACCAGCTTCATCCAGCCCGACGCCCACCTCGCCCACAACATCCCCGATCTCCGCCTCACCGTCGGGACCGACCTCGTAACGTGCGGATTCCTTTCCCACTACCAGACCACCGGCGATCTCATACGCTGGGGATATCCCACCTCCGAGGTCCTCGAAGAACGTCCCGGCGCCCTCACGCAGTACTACCAGCGTGGCGTCGTCGACTGTCACCTCCGCGACGGCGCCTGGCGCCTGGAGCGCCGCCTGGCCTGGGACTACCTCGGCGGCGGGATCGGCGGCTCCGTTGACCTTGGCGTTGAGCCCCACCTGCTCACTGAGCAGCCCGGCCTTGAAGCCGGTCCGTGGGGGCACCGTGTCTCCAACTTCGCTATTGACGGAACTCCGATTGGTTTCTTGGACTACTTCGAATCTCTCGGCGGCGTCCAGACCTTCGGCTTCCCCAAGTCCGAGGCCCGCTCCGACCTCGATCCCCGCGCCGTCCTCCACATTCCCGGTGCCAACCCCACCTTCATCCGCCAGTACTTCCAGGCCGCCGTCCTCGAATACCACCCCGGCACCCCCCGACCCGTCAAGCTCCGCCTCCTGGGCGACGACGTCCGCGACCTCGTTTATCCCGACGACAGCCACCTTGCCTTTCCCAGTTTCAACCCGGCTCAGCCCCTCACCGTCGGCCAGACCTTCACGCCCCACAGCCTCACCGAGCGCGCCATCCTCACCGCCCTCTACCACGCCACCGAGGGCCCCAACTGGTCAAATGGCGAACACTGGCTCAGCGACGCCCCGCTCAACGACTGGCACGGCGTCACGACCACGACCGACGGCCGGGTGGTCCAGCTCAATCTGGCGCAGAACCAGCTACGCGGTGAACTTGCGTTTCCGCTGGAGCGGCTACCGCACCTGGAGCACCTCAACCTTTCAGGCAATCACATCGAGGGCTCCGTGCCACTCGCCCTCGGCCAACTGACCAATCTGCGGAGCCTGAACCTCGGCGGCAATCAGTTCAGCGGCAAGATCCCGGCCAGTCTCAGCGACCTAGCCGCGCTCTCCTGGCTGGATCTCAGCGGCAATCAGTTCAGCGGTCCCATTCCCGACTTCCTGGGCGGCTTCAGCCACCTCACCGTCCTCAACCTTTACGCCAATCAGCTCGTCGGCAACGTCCCGGCCGCCCTGGGCCACCTGCCGAACCTGCGGGAGTTGCGCGTCTCTGGGAACTTCCTCAACGGCTGTCTCGACCGCGCCCTGCGCCGCATCCCCAGCCACGACCTGGGCGAACTCATCGAGCGCTTCTGCGACGAGGTCCCCGACAGCACTCAGACGAACGCCGCCACCGACCGCGCCGCCCTCGAGGCCTTCTACTACGCCACCGGCGGCCCCGCCTGGAACAACAGCAACCTCTGGCTCAGCAGCGCCCCGCTCCAGGCCTGGCACGGCATCTGGACGAATGCCGACGGACGCGTCACCAACATCTCGCTCAAAAGCAACAACCTGCGCGGCGTGATGCCATCCAGGCTGGGCGACCTCGCCTACCTCAGAGGCATCGAAATACGGGAAAACAAGCTGCGCGGGGTCATTCCGCCCGGACTCGGGAGGGCCAAGGAGTTGGACTGGTTGAACCTCTCCGGCAACCAGATGGAGGGCACCATCCCCGACAGCCTGCAGGGGCTGACCAAGTTCCGAAGGCTGAGCCTTGAAAACAACAGCTTCGAGGGCGAGATCCCCGCCTGGCTCGGCAACTTTCCCCGGCTGCGAGTCCTGAGCCTCTACGACAATCAGTTTCGAGGGCATATACCGTCCGAACTCGGCAACATCACGGACCTGGACAACCTCCTTCTGCACAACAATCAGCTCTCCGGCGAAATCCCCGCCTCGCTCGGCAACCCGCTTGGGCTGACCAGTATCGTGCTTTCAGGCAACCGGCTGACAGGACAAATTCCTCCCCAATTGGGTCGCATTGGATTCCTCAGCACCCTGGCACTGGATCGAAATCGGCTGACCGGCGAGCTTCCGCCCGAACTCGGTCACATCCACAACCTGAGTAATCTGAACCTCACAGGCAACAACCTGCACGGCGAGATTCCGTCGACATTTAGCGGACTGACGCGGATGTATCGGCTCAGGCTCGGCAACAACCGCCTCAGCGGTGAGATTCCGGCTTATCTCGGCAACCCGGTAGAACTCCGAGTCCTGGACCTGTCCAGCAATCAATTCAGCGGGACCATCCCCGCCAACCTCTCCAGCGCGTCCAAACTGAACGAGTTGCGTCTCTCCGGGAATCATCTCTCCGGCCCGATCCCCCCGGAACTCGGCCGGCTGTTCCACCTCACGAGTCTGACGCTCCACACCAACGGGTTGCAGGGACATATCCCGGCCGAGCTGGGCAACCTCACCCAACTCACCCAGCTGACCCTGGACCACAACCAGCTGACGGGCGACATCCCGCCGGCCCTCATCCGCCTGCTGAACCTGGAGACGCTGAGCCTGTCAGGCAACTTCCTGACCGGCTGTGTGCCGGTCACTTGGCGCGACATCCGCCAACACGACCTGCCGGCGCTCGGGCTTCCCTTCTGCGACGAGGTGAACTGAGCCTCGCCGGGGGGCTACGTCCGGGGAGAACTTCCGACGTCAAGGTCACCTCGACGGGCTGCTGTGCGACGCGCCCCTCAACTGACCAGCCACAGCCCCCGCCAGGGCTTCGGCCGTTGATGCCGCCGCCACCACATCCGGTCTCCGTCCGGCGCGTTCACAGGCCGCTGCGGTGGTTGGACCGATGGCAGCGACGACGACCCCTTTCGGAATCGCCGCTAGCCCACACAACGCAACCGCAAAACTGACCGCGCTGGAAGGGCTGGCAAATGCCAGGGCGTCGACCGCGGCGTTTTGCACGGCGGCCACAATCTCGCGAGGAACCGCGGCCGGACGCGTCCGGTAGGCCGGGACGCGGGTGACCGATAGCCCGGCGGACCGCAGGCGCTCGGCTGGTTCCTCACGTCCATCCTCCGCCTGGACCACGGCCACCGACGCCCCAGGTGAGGCCGCCGCAGCCACGGCCTCGGCAAGGTCAGCCCCGGTTCGACCGTTCGAGTGAACGGTCACGTCAATGCCCGCCCGTTCGGCTACACGGCCAGTCGCGGCTCCAACCACTCCCACCTGCACACTGGCGGGAACCGGTGGCCCGCCGCGCCGTAGCCGCCGCGCGCGCTGCACGTAGTAACGCACCGCGTTGCGGCTCATGAACAGCAGGTAGTCGGACCTGCCCGGCGCGCGCACCAGGGCGTCCAGCGCCTCGTAGCTGCGCGGCGGGCCGATTTGGATGGCCGGGGCCGCCACCACCTCGCAACCCAACTCCTGCAGCCGTTCCGTCAGCCGATCAGGCCCACTTGACGGCCGCGTCACCACGACTCGCGGCCGACTCACGTGGTTTCGGCCTCGTTCAGCACGCCGGCGACAGGTCCCACGACGATCACCGCCGGGGCCTGCAGTTCCGCCTCCTGCGCCAGCTGTTCGATGGTCGCCAGCGTGCCCGAAAGCGCGCGCTGCCCCGGCAGCGTAGCGCGCTCCACCACGCGCACCGGCTCGTCGGGCGGGCGTCCGCCCTCGATCAGCTTCCCGGCAATCGTCCCCAGGTTCCCGACGCCCATCAACACCACGATGGAACCCGGTGTCCCCGCAATGCGTGCCCAATCCACCCCGGCAGCCGCTTGCGCGTCGTGACCGGTCACGACCGTGAAGCTCGACTCCACCCCTCGATGCGTGACGGGCACGTCCGCCGCGGCCGGCCCGGCCAGCGCCGAGGAGATACCGGGCACCACGACAACCGGGATCCCGGCCGCCCGCGCCGCCAGCACTTCCTCGCCGCCACGACCGAAGACGAAGGGATCGCCGCCCTTGAGCCGGCAGACCGAGTGCCCTGCGCGAGCCAGGGCAATGAGCAGGTCGTTGATGTCTTCCTGGCTTCGCGAAGCCCGACCCGGCGCCTTGCCCGCATCCTCGATCCGTGCATCGACTCGCGCCAGCTTCAACAGCTCAGGCGAGATCAGCCGGTCGTGCACCACCGCGTCCGCCGACTCCAGGACTTCGCGGCCGTGCACGGTAATCAGCTTCGGATCGCCCGGACCCGCACCCACCAGGTAAATGGTCCCCGCTTGCGCTTTCACTGCGTCGCCTGCTCTCGCGCCGCCAGCACCCTGGCGGCCGCCTGCCGACCCAACGCGTCGGCATCGCTCAGGCGCCCGTGAAGCGTCAGCGGCGGCGCTTCGCCATCACCAAACAGTCCCACCGTGAGCGTCAGACCGGCACCGTCGACGGTCGCCAGCGCTCCGGCCGCCACATTGCAGCCACCCCGCAGGTCGCGCAAGAAGGCCCGCTCGGCCGTCACTGCCGCCCGGGAATCCGCGTCGTCAATTCGCTTCACTAGATTCTCAACGTCCGGCTTGTCCGTGCGAACCTCCACCGCCAGCGCGCCCTGCGCCGGGGCTGGCAGAAACTCCGGCGGCTCCAGGAGCTCGGCGATGTCGCCGGCCAGACCCGCCCGTTCCAGTCCCGCCACCGCCAAAACCGCCGCGTCGAGCTGTCCGGCCCGCACGCGTCCAACGCGCGTACCCACGTTGCCGCGCAGGGGTTGCACGCGCAGGTCGGGGCGGGCTGCCAGGACCTGGGCCGACCGCCGGGCGCTGCCGGTGCCAACCGAGGCGCCCTCCGAAAGGTCGGCCAATGCCTGGCCGCTCCGACTCACGAGCGCGTCGCGCGGATCGGCTCTGACAGGAATGGCCGCGATCCGCAGACCCGCCAGCGTCTCCGTCGGCAAGTCCTTGTAGCTGTGCACGGCGATGTCGGCCCGCCCGTCCAGCAGCGCCGCCTGCACGCCGCGCGAAAACACGCCCCGCTCGCCCAGGGTCTCGATAGGCCGGCTGCGGTCCAGGTCGCCCGCCGTTTCCACCAGCACGAATTCGACGCCCAGCCCGGGAGTGGCCGCTTGCACCAGGTCAGCCACCAACGCCGCCTGCGCGCGAGCCAGCGGCGAACGGCGTGTCGCGATGCGAGCCATCACCGCCGCACCTCGGTCTCGCCGCCTGCGCCAGCCGCTAAAGCCTACGCCCCGTCGCTCAGCGCCGGGCGTAGGCCTCCGCCAGCACAGCCGCCACCTCCGGACGAGTGAACTCAACCGGCGGTCGCTGCCCTTCGCTCAGCAGCCCCCGCAGCCGCGTCCCGCTCAGGAACACGTGGTTGGTCCCGTCGTGCGGACAAGTCTTGGCCGAGCCCATCCCCGCGCATTCCGTGCACCAGAAGGCGTGCTCGAAGAACAGCGGCGTAATGCCCAGTTCGCCCACGTCGAACTCATGAAAGATGTGCTGGGCGTCGTGCGGCCCGTAGTAGTCGCCCACGCCCGCATGGTCGCGGCCCACGATGAAGTGCGTGCAGCCGTAGTTGCGCCGCACCAGCGCGTGAAACACCGCCTCGCGCGGCCCCGCGTAGCGCATTGCGGCCGGCAGCGCCGCCAGCAACACCCGGTCGCGCGGAAAGTAGCCGTCCAGCAGCACCTCGTAGCAGCGCCAGCGCACGTCCGCCGGCACGTCGTCTTCCTTGGTAACGCCGACCAGCGGATGCACCAAAAGCCCGTCGACAATCTCCAGCGCGGCCTTCTGGATGTACTCGTGGGCGCGATGGATCGGATTGCGGGTCTGGAACCCGACCACCGTCCGCCAACCCAGCGCATCGAATCGTTCGCGCAGCTGCGACGGGGTCAGGTGCCGCGGATCCTCCGCCCGGTCCGGCGACTCTCCGAAAGAGGTCACCGGCCCGCCCAGCAGCACTTCGCCCTGCGCATAGAGCGCAGCCACGCCGGGATGCTCGGCGTCGGTCGTTCGGTATACGGCTTGCGCCTCCGCGGTCTTGTCGTAGTGAAATCGCTGCCGCACTTCAAGCTCGCCGCGAGGCCGGCCCGCTCCGTCCAGCAGATCCAGCCTGTCACCCTCGCGCACCAGAGCTGCCGTGTCGGCGTCCACCGCCAGCGTGATCGGCAGCGGCCAGGGCTGACCGTCCGGCAGGTGCATGTCCTTCAGCACCGCCTGGTATTCGGCCTTCGTCATGAAGCCGGTCAGCGGGCGGTAGCCGCCAACCCGAAACAGCTCAAGGTCGGCCAGTTGCCGCGGCGAGAGCTCGATCGCCACGGTCGATGCCACGGCAGCCATCAGGCCGCCGCCACGCAGTCGGCCGCCGGCGCCAGGTGGCCCAGGCGTTCCAGGCCGTCCAGGATCCTGGCCGCGCTTTGCTCTACCGACTCCATATCCGTTTCCACCACGATCTCCGGATCCACCGGCGCTTCGTACGGATCGTTGACCCCGGTGAAGTTCTCGATCTCACCGGCCAGGGCGCGCGCATACAGCCCCTTGGGGTCGCGCTCGATCAACTCGTCAAGCGAGCACTTCACGTAAACCTCTACGAATTGGCCGATCTGCTCCCGCGCCTCGCGGCGTCCGTCGGTATAGGGCGAGATCGCCGACACCAGCATGGTCGCGCCGTGCCGCGTCCCCAGCGCCGCCACCCACGCAATCCGCCGGATGTTCTCGTCGCGGTCCTCGCGCGTGAACCCCAGGCCCTTGCTCAGGTGCGTGCGCACCACGTCGCCGTCCAGCGACTCCACGCGGTGGCCGCGGCGTTCCAGTTCCGGCGTCAGCCACTCCGCCAGCGTCGTCTTGCCCGCGCCCGAAAGGCCCGTCAGCCAGATTGTGACCCCGGCCGGCTCGTGCCGCCCGTAGGCGGCATACCCATTGCAGTCCATTGACTTGACCATCCCTAGGTGTTTCCGTGCAGACCGCATTCGGTCTTGTCGAGTCCTTGCCAGCGACCGCTGCGCAGCGACTCGCCCGGCAGCGGGCGCGAGGTACAGCGCGTGTTGCAGCCCAGGCTCGGGTAGCCCTCGTCGTGCAGCCGGTTGTACGGCACGTCGTGGCGTCGGATGTAGTCCCAGATCTCGGCTTCGGTCCAGCCGCTCAGCGGCGCGACCTTCACAAGCCCAAACTTCGCGTTCCACTCGATTACCGGCGTCGCCGCGCGCTGCGCCGACTGGTCGCGACGCACGCCCGTGATCCAGGCCCGCTTGTCCGCCAGCGCCCGCGCGTTTGGTCCGACTTTGCGGATCCCGCAGCAGGTGTCCGGATCGCGGTCCCACAACGCGTCGCCGTATCGCTCCGCCTGTTCGGCCAGCGACAAATCCGGCCGATAGGCCGTGGCCTCGAACCCGTAGCGTTGCTCGACTTCCTCACGCACCTCGTGCGCGGCATCGAACAGCAGGCCGGTGTCCAGGTAATACACCTCGACGCCGTCCAGCAGGTCCTGCCGCGCCAGCATGTCCACCAGCACCATGCCGCTGGGACCGCCGAATGAGCACGACAACGCCACATCCGGGGCATAGGCGCGCACGACTTCGCGCAGCACCTCCTCGGCGGGCAATTCCTGCAGCCGCGGGCCGTCGCGCCGCAGGTCGATTTCAGCAAGTTGAACGTTCACGATTGAGAGAGAACCTCCAATGGCATGGGGCAAAACGCGCCCCTCGCTCGATTTCAGGTGCTCGACGCCGTTCTAGCGCGTGGTCAGTTAGGACCGATCACGCGGCCTGGGCACGGAAGCCCGGCCGGCGTCGAGACGTGCCTGGCGTGACCAGGACTTGGCGGGCGTGAGAGGCCTAGACCACCACGCCCCGTATACAGGCGCAGGTGCAGTGGCAACAACAGGAGGTGCAGCCACGCGCGAAGCGAATCGCAACAATCGCCGCCGACACATGCAGCCGCTGGCTGCGCTGCGTCGGCGATAGGTCGGACGGAATGCCTGGAGTCAGACCGCGCATTCGCCCTCGCCGCGTTCCAGCACGTACAGCCGGTCGCGGTCCCAGTCCACGAAATGCTCGGGTTCGTCGTCGTATTCGGGCGGCAGCGCCAGGTCCTTGAGGAGACCGTCGAAGTACAGCCGGTCGTACCGGTCCACGTACTCGTTGAAGGATTCGTCGTCGCTCTCGCGATTCTCCTCATAGTCGAGGATCAATCGCTCCACGACGGCCGGCGCGCGCTTGGCGGGCACCCGCGTGCGCAGCAGCAGGCCCAGCCGCATCGGCGACCCGTAGCGTCGGTTGCCGCCGATGAACGTGTGGTACGCCGGAACCTGCCGACCGCCGGTCTTGATGGCCGCGCCGTGGAAGCCGATGTTGCCCACATGGTGCATGCCGCAGGAGTTGGGGCAGCCGCTCATGTTGATCAGGATCTGTCGCGTCAGCGGATCCTGGATGTGCATCTCCTCGACCTTGGCCTGGATGGCCTTGTTGAGACCCATCGACGAGGTGATCCCGAGCTTGCAGCTGTCCGTGCCGGGGCACGACACCACGTCGTTGATCTCGTATGCGCCCGGATTCCCCAGCCCCAGCGCGCGCAGTTCGCGCCAGACGGGGTAGACGCTGTTGTCGGGAATCCAGCGCAGCACGATGTTTTGCCAGTGCGTCGTCCGCGCCCGGCTCGCGCCGTAGTCACGCAGGATCTGCGCCAACCCTCGGAACTGCTCGGGACTCAGGTCGCCCTGGTTGACCTTGACTTCCATGGTCGAGTACCCGGCCTGCACCTGCCGCGCCACGTTCGTGGAGCAGAAGCGCTCGAACAGGTCGGCGTCTTCCTCGGCGATATCCGGCGCTTCGGCCGGCATGTCCGGGGCGTCCGCTTCCTCGTTGTCGATGAAGACCAGGTCGTCCAGGTCGTAGTCGCGCTGCGCCCAGGCGCCGGTCAGCTCCGCCTCCACCATCTCGCGGAACTTCTCGATTCCGACCCGGTGAACCAGGAACTTGATGCGGGCCTTGGCCCGGTTGCGTCGCAGCTCGTCGGACCGGTTGAAGATCCGCAGCACCGCTTCGGACACCCGCAGGTAGTCGCTCAGCGGCACGAAGTCGTACAGCTCGAACGCGTGCTTGGGCATGATCGACAGCCCGCCGCCGGTCAGGATCCGGAACCCGCGCTCTTCCTTGCCGTCCACTTCGCGGATGGTCGAGAAGAAGGCCAGGTCGTGAATCTCGCCGATGGTGCGGTCGGTGTCGGACCCGCTGAACGAGACCTTGAACTTGCGCGGCAGCAACTGGGTTAGCGGGTTGCGCACGAAATAGCGTACGAAGGCTCCCGCGTACGGCGTCGCGTCGAACGTCTCGTCGTCGGCCACGCCCGCCCAGGGGTCGCCGGTCACGTTGCGCACGGTGTTGCCGCAGGCTTCCCGAGTCGAAAGCCCGGCGCGACCCAGCACCCGCAACGCATCCCAGGCCAGCGGCAGCGGAATGTGGTGGATCTGGACGTTCTCGCGCGTGGTGATGTGACCCTTCTTCAGCGGAGCGAATCGCTCGGTCACCTCGGCAAAAGCGTCCAGCTGGTCCGCCGTCACGCCGCCCATGGGCAGCTTCACCCGCAGCATCTGCACGTTTGGCTGGCGCTGGCCGTAGACGCCCTGCTTCAGCCGGTAGCCGATGAACTTTTCTTCGACGCGCTGACCGGCCAGGTAGGCCCGGGCCTCCGTGGTGAAATCCTCGAATTCCTCATCAAGGATCTCGATCACGTGCCCAGCCGTGTCTCGTCGTTCAGTTACTGCCATGCCTGGCCTCCACGCGCCGCCCGACGCGGCCGGGTGATAAGCCTACCTGGATTCCCCGCGCAGGTAGGTGCGCTGATTCTATGAAGTAAGGGCCGCTGGGCGCCACTCCAATTAGACGCGATCGGCCGACCACTCGTGGAACGCCAGCGGCAACCCCGCATCGCTGACGCCCGGCGGCCGCTCCGGGCCGAATAGCAGCTTGACCGCGTCATTGCGGCTCAGGCGCACTCGCCGGCCGCCCACCGTCATCGCGATCGTGTCGCCCTCGTCCGCCGGATCCAAATCCTCGCGCCCGTAGGCGCGCACCAGGCCTACCGGGTCCTCGATTCGAATCATCCCGATGTAATCGGCGGAGCGCATGATTCCCGCCGCATCCAGCACGTCCGTCACGTCGTCCGCCCGCGCCGGCGCCGCCAGCGTGGCGTGGACCGTCGGATTCCGCCCGGCCTGGCGCTCGGCCACCGTCTGCGTCGACGTTTTCACCGACGGGTCGTCCCAGTCCGCCAGCAAGCGCGCGATCATGGGAACCACCAGGTCGGCCGGCCCGCCGTATTCGGCCATCCTCGTGCCGCGCGCGAACACATAAGCCGCGGCCCGGCCGTCGCGATCGGCCACCCACACCGTCGAGTTGCGCCGCACCAGCATCGCCCGCATGTGGTCCGGCGGTCGTACCGCGCCCCAGGCCCGGGCCTCGTTGATCTCCGACAGCGCCTCGAAGTCCTCGTCCGTCGCCGGCCGAATCTCCAGCGCCGGCTCGCTCGGCAGGAACGACCGGTTTCCCCGGTCGAACCGATACACCCGCACGGTCCCGCCATACTCCCAGCCCTGCTTCCGGTACCAGCTGGGTACGCCCGTCGAGAGCAGGCTGACGTGCGAGCCCAGTTCGGCCATGCGCTCGATGCAGGCGTCCAGCACCCGCGTGGCGTAGCCACGCCGCCGATACGGCACGTCGGTCGAGACCCCGTTGATCCCGCCGATCCGCAACTCCACGCCGTCCAGCCGCGTGTCGTGCGGATAGATCGCCGTGGAGGCCACGATCTGGTCGTCTTCCCGGACCACGAAGATGTTGCGCACGTTCTCCGGCTGGTGCACGTGCGGCCAGTCCTCGCCGTAGGTGGGATCGCTGCCCACCTCCTCGCGCATGACCCGGTTGACGTGGTCGATCAGGTCCTGCCGCTCGTCCAGCCGCATCACCCGCGGTCCATCCACGCTCATGTCGGACCCTCGTTCCTCATCGTGGATTCCCCGCGGCGCGTCTGGTCCTAGCCTGAATCGCTGGCGTCGAGTCGTCCAGCCCCAACGCGCAAACGGTCACAATGGATCGTCGCCTCCCATCCACCGCAACTCGAAAACCTCGTGAACAAGTACACCGCCGCCAACCGCGACGCCTGGGACGCCATTGCCGAAAGGCGACACGGCATCTGGCCGTCCGCGGACTTCTTTGCCCGCGGCGGCTCGCTGCTGCGCGAACACGAACTTGAGGCCGCCGGCGACGCGCGGCCTGCGCCTCTGCCACCTGCAATGCGGCAGCGGCGAGGAGACGCTCTCCTGGGCCAACGCCGGCGCCCACGTCACCGGCGTCGACATCAGCTCCAAGCAGATCGACCTGGCCAGGCGCAAGGCTGAAGCCGCCGGAATCCCGGCCGGGTTCCTGGCCGCCGACGTCAGCAGCCGTCCGGAGGCGCTGCCCCCCGGGTCCTTCGACATCGTCTATACCGGCGGGGGCGCCGTGGGGTGGCTTCCGGATCTCGACACCTGGGCCGCCTCCATCCACGAGCTGCTCAAACCCACCGGCCGCCTGATCCTCAACGAGGAGCACCCGCAGCTCGGCAACCTCGAGGTTCGCGACGGCTCCATCGCCATCGTCGGCGACTACTTCGACCGCCAGCCCCACCGCACCGCCGGCTGGCGCCACTTCGCCGGTGCCGAAGACGCTCCCGAACCCAGGTGGGAGTTCAGTTGGACCCTCGGCGACATCGTTACCAGCATCGCCCGCGCCGGCCTCCGCATCGAAAGCCTCCAGGAGTTCCCCAGCACCGCCAGCTGGCGCTTCGGCGACGACCTCCCCACCATCCGCCGCCTCCTCGGTTCCTTCCTCCTCGTCGCCCGCAAGTCCGACGCCTAGAGGCATCGCCGCGGTGCGGGCTGGACGAGGTCGCGGCTACGTCGCCACCAGCGGCTCGATCGAGCTCAGGTCCGTCGTCGCCCGCGCAACCTCCAGGTCGTACATCCGCTGAAGATTCAGCCAGAACTCCGGCGACATCCTTAACGCCTTCCCCAACCGCAGCGCCGTATCCGCCGTAACCGACCGCCGCCCGTGAACGATCTCGTTGATCCTCCGTGGCGGCACGCCCACCTCCTCGCGCATGACCCCGTTGACCTGGGCAACGAGTTCATCGAATTCGTCAGCCCGAGGAGCGCGCGGTCCGTCCTCGGTCACACCAACGTCACGATTTACCCGGCGCGTCTTCCCGGTTCAGAGCGCGTACAGGTCCTCGAACTTTGCGGTCAGCCGTCGAAGCAACGGCTGGGCGTCCAGCGGCCCGCCGCAGACCCGCTCGATCAGCTGATCCGGCGTCAGCCGTCGGCCCACCCGGTACACGTGGGTCGACATCCACTCGAGCAGTGATGACGTATCCCCGCTCGCGATCTGAGCCGGAATATCCGGCCGCTCACTCAGCGCCGCCTCATACAGCTGGGCGCCGATGATGTTGCCCAGGGTGTAGCACTGGAAGGCCCCGCCGATGCTGCCGGCGTACCAGTGCACGTCCTGCAGCACGCCGTCGCGGTCGTCCGGCGCTCGCACGCCCAGGTCCGACTGGTAGCGCGCGTGCCAGGCTTCGGGCAGGTCCGCCACCGCCAGTTCGCCCTCCAGCAGTTGCAGCTCCAGGTCGAACCGGATCATGACGTGCAGGTTGTAGGTCACCTCGTCCGCGTCGGTCCGGATCAGCGACGGTTCCACCCGGTTCACCGCCGCGTAGAAGTCCCGCAGGTCCACGTTCCGCAGTTGCTCTGGAAACTCCGCCTGAAGAGTCGGATACCAGTGCGACCAGAACCCCAGGCTGCGGCCGACGATGTTCTCCCAGAGCCTCGACTGGCTTTCGTGCACCCCCGCCGACGTCCCGCCACCCAGTGGCAACCCATCGTCCTCGGCCCGCGTGCCCTGCTCGTACAGCGCGTGTCCGGCTTCGTGGATGGTGCTGAAGAGCTGCTCGGCCAGAAAGTCTTCGTTTGTGCGAGTCGTGATCCGCGTGTCGCCGTGACCGAACCTCGTCATGAACGGATGCGCCGTCGGGTCCAACCGCCCGCGCTCGTAGTCGAAGCCGATCGACCGAATCACCTTCTCCGCGAAGCGCGACTGCTGCGCCTGCGGAAAGTGCTTGCGCACCGGCCCATCGTCCACCTGGTCGGCAGCCGCAATCCGCGCCACCAGGGGCGTCAGCCCCGCCCGCAGTTCGTCGAACACGGGCCGGATGCGGGCCACGGTCATGCCCTCGTCGGCCTCGTCGATCAGCGGATCGGCGATGTGTTCGTAGCCGGGAAAGAACTCGGCGTACTCGCGGCTCAGATCCAGGGTGGTCTCCAGCATGGGACGCAGCGTGGCGAAGTCGTTTTTTGGCCGCGCCTCTACCCAGGCCGCGTAGGTGGCCGAGGCGTGCCTGGCCGCTCGCTCGCTGTACTCGGCGGGCACGCGCGTTACCCGCTCGTAGTCATGCCGCGCCACTCGAATCAACACGGCGTCGTCATGCTCCGGCGGCAGGGACTCCGCGTACATCCCCAACCTGTCCAGCAACCGCCCGATTTCCGGATCCGTCGCGCTCTCATGCGCCAGGCGGCTCAGCACCGCCAGTTGCCGCCCGCGCCCGGCCGCGCCACCGGTGGGCATGTAGGTGGACTGGTCCCAGTAGAGGACCGCCGCCGAGGACGAGATATCACGCGCCTCGCGCAAACGGGCCTTCAGGTCCCCCAGGTCGGATTGAACGCACATTGGATCGGTGTCTCCTGCTGGCGGCCGCTCAGGCCTTGAATTCTTGGACGACGTCCGGCCAGGGATCGGCCATCAACACGTCGCCGGGACGCTGGCCCGTCACCGCTATCGACACCACGCCCTCCGCCAGCGCGTGCATCTCGTCGCCCGGTGTCGGCTCACGGTCGAAGTAGCTGCCGAACTCAAAGCGCAAGTCCACGCCATGCTCGTCAGCCTTGCACTCCTCCAGCCTGAATTCGCGGAACATCGTATTCAGGCTCGGGGTGGTCAGCTGCACCGGCGTGTCCTTGCCAAAGTCCTCCGGCACGTTCACGTTCACCAGCACGTTGGGCAGCGGATCGAACTCGGCGCGAATGGCCCCCAGCAGCCGCCGGGTCGCCACCGCAATGTCCCCAAACTGCCCGTGGGCGGCGAAGTACTCCGCCGAAACCGCCACGCCAAGCAAACCGCGCTCGACCGCCACCTGGGCCGCACCCGCGGTGCCTGACACCTTGTAGGGCTCTTCTCCGGGATTCCATCCGGGGTTTATGCCGGAGATCAGCGCGTCCACGTTCCCGCCAAAGGCGTGCACGGTGCCGACGGCAGCCAGCGAGGCCGGCGGCGCTTCCAGCGTGAACGCCGGAATGTCCGGGTCGACACCCGGCGGCGGCGCGACGCGACTGAGCCGGGTCACTCGCTCCAGCAGGACGGACATCCCAGCTCCGCTGAAGTTGCGAGTCGGCGCGTACACCGCCACTTGTCCAAGCTTCGACAGCTCACGCGCCAGCGCCCAGATGCCCGGCACGTCGATACCGTCATCGTTGGCTATAACCAGGTTCATTCAGGCGCCTCGTGCTGAACCCACCCGCTCGGACAACGTCACTCGACCTGTCCTCGCTGAGGTCCGGGCAGCAAGGGTGCGGAGCACCTCAATCGCGGACCCACGTCCCGTCCAGCGCGTGCCCGCCGTCCACCGGCAGCACCACCCCGCTGATTGCCGACGCCGCCTCGGACGACAGGAAGAGAATCGCCTGCGCCACCTCGTCCGGCGTGACGAAGCGCCCCGGCGGCATCGCTGCCAGGCGATCCTCCACGTCGTCGAACTCACGGTAGATGCGCGGCACGTCCACGAACCCCGGCGCCACCGCATTCACCCGGATGCCCCGATGCGCCAGTTCCAGCGCCATCGTGCGGGTCAGCCCCACCAGCCCGACCTTGCTGGACCCGTAGCCCACGCGACCCCTGGCGTGCCGGATGACCTGGTTGGTCACCACGTTGATGATGGACCCGCCCGGCCCGTCGCGCGCCAGCACGAAGCGCCGCGACAGCTCGAAGGGCGCCTCCAGGTTGACCTGCGACATCCAGCGCCAGCGCTCCAGGTCCATCTCCGGAAACGGGAAGTTCCCTTGCGCCGCCGCGTTGTTCACCAGGACGTCGGGAGCGCCGAGGTTCGCGACCACGTCGTCGAACAGGCGGCCAACGTCGTCCGGCTCGGCCAGGTCCGCCGTGGTTCCGTGGACCGCGCCCGAACCCAGTTCGTCCAGCGCCGCTACAGCCTCCGCGACATCCGCCTCGGTCCGGGCGCAAATGGCCACGCTGGCCCCGCACCGCGCAAAGGCCTCCGCCACCGCCAGCCCAATACCCTGCGTGCCGCCGGTGATGAGGACCGACGAATCGCTGAAGTCGTAACTCACGGGCGGCATCCGGGGCGTCCTATTGGTCACGTGGGGTTCACCGCAATCCTAGCGGCGCGGTTATTGCTCCGATGATGATTCAGCCACCACCGGCGCTCGCACTCCCCAGCCCCAGCTCGTGCGGCGCGCGCGATTCGACCACGGGCAGCACAGCCTCCAGCAGCTCGTCCACCGTCATCGCCCCCAGGTCCTCCTCGGTCCGCAGCCGGACCGAGACCTTGCCGGCCTTGATGTCACGGTCGCCCGCGATCAGCATGTATGGCGTCTTTTGCAGCTGCGCGTCGCGGATCTTCCGGTTCATCCGCTCTGCTCGCGAGTCCACCTGCACCCGCAGGCCGGCTTCCCGCAGGTGCTCGGCCACGCCTTCGCAGTACTCCGCGTGCCGATCCGCAATCGGGATCACGGCCACCTGCACCGGCGACAGCCAGACCGGGAACGCCCCCGCAAAGTGCTCGATCAGCACGGCCACGAATCGCTCCATGGCGCCGAAGATGGCGCGGTGCACCATCACCGGCCGCTGTCGCGTGCCGTCGGCATCCTCGTAAGTGATGTCGAAGCGCTCCGGCAGGTTAAAGTCCACCTGCACTGTCGTCAGCTGCCAGCGGCGGCCGATGGCGTCGGCCACCTGGATGTCGATCTTGGGTCCGTAGAAGGCCGCCTCGCCCTCGACCCGCGTGTACGCCATCTCGTGCCGTTCCAGGGCCTCCACCAGCCCTTGCTCGGCCAGCTCCCACAGGTCGTCGTCGCCGGCGTACTTCTCGGAGCCGGAGGCGTCGCGCACGCTCAGTTCCACGATGTACTCGCTGAAGCCGAACGTCTCGTAGATGAACCTGGCCAGGTCCAGCGCGCCGGCCACCTCGTCGGTGAACTGGTCGCGCCGGCAGAAGATGTGGGCGTCGTCCTGGGTGAGCCCGCGGACCCGCAGGGCGCCGTGCAGCGTGCCGGACCGCTCGAAGCGGTAGACCGTGCCGAGTTCGCCGTAGCGCAGCGGCAGGTCGCGGTAGCTGCGCGTCTGCGAGTCGAAGATCTTGACGTGGAACGGGCAGTTCATCGGCTTGTTGATGAAGGTCTGGTGCTCCAGCTCCATCTCGGGGAACAGCCCCTCGGAGAACCACTGCGTGTGCCCGCTGGTCTCCCACAGCTCGCGCCGCCCGATGTGCGGCGAATAGACCATGTCGTAGCCGCGCCGCCGGTGTTCCTCGCGCCAGAACGTCTCCAGCAGCTCGCGCACCAGTGAACCCTTGGCATGCCACAACACCAGCCCGGCGCCGATCTCCGGATTGATCGAGAACAGGTCCAGGTCGCGCGCCAGCGTGCGGTGGTCGCGGCGCTTGGCCTCTTCCAGCCGCGCCAGGTGGGCGTCCAACTCCGCCTTCGTCTCGAACGCCGTGCCGTACACCCGCTGCAACTGCGCCCGGTTCTCGTCGCCGCGCCAGTAGGCGCCGGCGATCGACAGCAGCCTGAACGCCCCGATCTCGCCCGTACTTTCCACGTGCGGACCCCGGCACAGGTCCACAAACGGCCCGGACGTGTAGTAGCTGATCGTCTCGTCGTCCGGCAGGTCGTTGATCAGCTCGACCTTGAACGGCTGGTTCGTCTCCTCGAAATACGCCAGTGCCGCCTCGCGGTCGTGCTCGGAGTACTCGAACGGATAGTTGGCCTTCTTGTGCTTCAGCATCAGCTTCTGCAGGGCCTTGAGGTCGTCGGGCGTCAGCGCGCGCGGCAGGTCGAAGTCGTAGTAGAAGCCGTCGTCGGTCGGCGGCCCGATCCCCATCTGGGCATCCGGAAACAGGTCCAGCATCGCCGTGGCCAGCACGTGCGCGGCCGAGTGCCGCACCCGATACAGGCGCTCGTACGTCTGATCAACATTCATGGAAGACGCTCCACACGGAACAAGGAAACGAGGTGTTCATTCGAGGAAACCCGCGACAGAGGCGCGGGCACGGCCCCCGCCGGCGCGCGGCAGGGGCTAGATAGTGGCGGTGCGTGTGGCGCGAGGCGTCTCGCAGCTTGGGTATTGCATGGTCGCTGGAGAAAAACCTATCACAGCCCCGGACCCATCCACTCGAACTCCAATTCCCCCACCACCACCGTGTCACCGGGCAGGGTCCCGGCCCGCTCCAGGCGCTCCGTCACGCCGCGACGGTCGAGTTGTCGCTGGAAAAAGTCGGCCGCATCCGGCGTCTCGAAGTTCAGCTTGCGCGCCAGGCCTTCCAGCCGCGCGTCCCGCACCACGTACGCGCCGTCCGACCGGCGAAACAGCTGCGCCGGCTCGTCCACCGGCGCCGGTCGCAGTGTGACCGTGTCCTCCGGCTCCGGCCGCGGCGCCGGCGGCGCGGCCGCCAGCATTCCCACGGTCCGACCCACCAGGTCGCGCAGCCCCACCCCGCTGGCCGCCGACACCGCCACCGCCTCGTAACCCTCCGCCAGCACCAGCGCCTCGAAGTCCGGCCACAACTCGCGTGCTTCCAGCAGATCCATCTTGTTGAACGCCACAATCCGCGGACGCTCCAGCAAGTCCTCGCTAAAGGCGCCCAACTCCGCGTCGATCGCCTGGAACGCCTCGAACGGATCGCCTTCCAGCCCCGACCCATCCACCACGTGCACCAACACTCGCGCCCGCCGCACGTGACGCAGAAACGCCATGCCCAGCCCCGCCCCCTGGCTGGCCCCTTCGATCAGTCCCGGCAAATCGGCAAACACCACGCCCGAGTCGCCGGCCTGAACCACCCCCAGCACCGGCTCCAGCGTCGTGAACGGATACGGCGCAACCTTCGGCCGCGCCGCGCTCAGCCGTGCCAGCAACGACGACTTCCCCGCGTTCGGCGCCCCAACCAGCCCAATGTCCGCCAGCAGCTCCAGCTCCAGGCGCACCTGTCGCTCTTGGCCGCTGCCGCCGCGCGTGGCCAGCTCGGGCGTCTGGAAGCGCGCCGACTTGAAGTGCACGTTGCCCAGCCCGCCGCGGCCGCCTTCGGCAACCACCACGGTCTGGCTTTCCTCCACCAGGTCCGCCAGCACTGCGCCGGTCTGATCGTCATACGCCACGGTCCCGCAGGGCACGGCCACGGTCACGCTCTCGCCGTTGGCCCCGTGCCGCTTTTTACCTTCGCCCTTGCCGCCGTTGGCCGCAATGAAGCGACGCTTGTACCGAAACGCCGTCAGCGCGTGCAGGTTGGCCCGCGCCCGCAATACCACGTCGCCGCCGCGTCCGCCGTCGCCACCGTCGGGCCCACCCCGCGGCACATACTTCTCCCGCCGAAAATGCGACACCCCGTCCCCGCCGGACCCGGCGCGGACGTAGATGCTCGCCTCATCGAAAAAGCCACGGTCGGCGGTGCTGCTTGGCATGCTTCTCCTATTCGACAAACGGCTGACGTCGAGCCCAGCCGGCGCCTCGTGAAGTCGAGTGGGACACAGGAGAACCGACCTCGCTCGACGAGGATTGCCCACGCAAGACGCACGCGGCTACGATGACCATAGGTTAACTGGGCGGGGACTGAGGGGTCCTTTTCGTGGTTCTGAAAGACGTACGCAACCAGGTAGACGCAGGTTCGAGAGATCGGGTTCAGTTGTACGAGAGTTGCTCAGCTCACGCTAAGTGCGAGCAGGGGTCAGGTTCGTATGCCAGTCGTGAGAATCAGGTCGACCCGCAAGCGGAGCGCGTCGAGTTTCAGCCGTATCTGGCCAGGCCAGGGCTCAAGGATGGTCCGCCCGTAGTCCTTGTGGAACAGCTTTCGAGAGGGATCGGTTCGCATGTCGACTAGTGCCGGTCTATAACGCCTTCTAGGCGCCCTAGCTACACTCGGCCCGCGGTTCGTCTGCCCAGGATTCGAACGACGACATGCGCGTGATCGCCATTTCAGCCCGCCCCGGCGACGCCGAGTTCGCCGTCGGAGGCACCCTGGCGCGCCATCGCAAGCGCGGTGACGACGTCACCATCGTCACCGTTGCCAACGGCAACTCCGCCCTGGACGACGTTCCGCCCCGAGAGCTGGCCGCCCGCCGCCGCGCCGAGGCCGAGACCGCCGCGGAGCGCCTCGGCGTTGACCTCGTCTGGATGGACCACTCCGACTTCGCCGTGCAGGCCGACGCTGTCACCCGCGTCAAGCTCGTCGAGACCCTCCGCGCCCGCAAACCCGACCTCCTGCTGGCTCCCGCCTCCCTCGGCAACGTCCTCGACGCCGCGGGCGCCTGGGACCTCGCCCGCGCCGCCATCGAAATGGCTGCCGCGCCCAACGTCCTCTGTGAAGGCGATCCCTTGACCCAGCCCCCCGCTCTCCTCGCCTACGAACGCACCTGGACCGCTGGATTCACTCCGACCGAGTTCGTCGACATCACCGACACGCTCGAAGCCAAGCACCACGCCCTCGACGCCCACGCCTCGCTGGCCGCCTCCCTGCGCGAGTCGCGCAGCGTGGAACTCGGCGAAGCCGCCGAAACCGTTGCTGCCTACCGCGGCCTGCAGGCCGGCGTCGCCTTCGCCGAAGCCTTCCGGGGCGACCCGCGCCTCGGTCCCTTGCCAACCCGCCGGCTGCTGCCATAACCCCCGGCCCCGCATCGGCGCCCGACGCGCCGGCCAATTTGCGGGCGCTCTTCGGACCACGCGGTCCGCTCGCCGAACACCTGTCCGGCTACGAGCCCCGTACTTGCCAGGTGCAAATGGCCGAGTTCGTCGATGGTGTCGTGGATGAGGGCGGGCGTGGCGTCGTGGAAGCTGACACCGGCACCGGAAAGACCCTCGCCTACCTCGTTCCAGTTTTGCGCGCCCGGCACCGCGCCATCGTCAGCACCTCCACCAAGGCCCTCCAGGACCAGCTTTGGACCCACGACCTCCCGCTCGCCGCCCGCGTCGCCGGCGTCGCCCCCAAGACCGCCCTCCTCAAGGGCCGCGCCAATTACCTCTGCCTGCTCTCCCTCGACGAACAAGCCCAGGCTCCGGACCTCCTGGTCAGCGAACGCCTCGCCAATGTCCAGACCTGGGCCTCCACCACCGCCACCGGCGACATGGCCGAGCTTGGCGCCGACGCAACCCCTGACGTCCTGTCCAACCTCACCCGCGGCGTCGATACCTGCGAGGGCAACCTCTGCCCTTTCCACGGCGACTGCTGGGCCGAAAAGGCCCGGGCGCGCGCCGGGCAGGCCGACGTCGTTGTCACCAACCACCACCTCGTCTTTGCCGACGCCAAGCTCCGGGGCGCCGGGGGCGAGGCTGCCGGCATGCCCCTGCCGCCCGACGGCGTCCTGATCCTGGACGAGGCCCACACCCTCGACGACGCCGCCACCTCCGCATTCTCCGCCCATCTGGATGACAGCCGCGCCGCCCGAATCATGAACGCGCCGCGGGTCCGCGAGTCCCTTGGGCCCGACCACACCCGCGCCATGTCGGCCGTGGTCGCGGCGAGCGGGCGCGCCTTCGCCGCCCTCAACCGCAGGGTCGGCCTCAACCGCACCACCATCACCGACGAGATCGGTCCGGGGCTCACCCTCGCCGAATCGGCGCACTCCCTGCTCGAAGCCTGCGAAGCGATCGAGGACCAGGACACCCGCGCCTGGGTTTCCCGCCGCATCCACGAACTCGCCGCCGACGCCGATCGCGTCTTCCGCCTGGACGATCCCGCTTGGGTCCACTTCGCTGAGCGCGGCCGCGACGGCTCGCTCACCGCCCATGCCGCCCCCCTCGAGGTCGACCGCCTCATCCACGGCGCCACCCGTCACCGCCCCGCGGTCATCGCTTCGTCGGCCACACTTACCGTCGACCGCTCCTTCGCCTACCTCATCTCCCGCCTTGGCTTCGGCGGCGCGGCCGAACTCATCACCCATCCCGCCTTCGACTACCGCCGCCAGGCCCTCATCTACGCCCCCGCCGACCTCCAGCCGCCCCCCACCGCCGGTCACGACGACGAGCCCTACCTCGCGGGCCTTGTCCATCGACTCGTCGACCTGGTAAACGCCTCCGGTGGCGGCGCCTTCCTCCTCTTCACCAGCCGCCGCGCCATGAACGACGCCTGGCGCCGCACCCGCAACGCCTTCCCCTACCCGCGCTTCCGCCAGGGCGACGCTGCCCCAGCCGACCTCCTGCAACGCTTCCGCGAAGCCAACAACGGCGTCCTTTTCGGCCTCCGCTCCTTCTGGGAAGGCGTCGATGTCCGCGGCGACGCCCTCCGCCTCGTCGTCATCGCCCGCCTCCCGTTCGCCGTCCCCGACGACCCCGTCGTCGCCGCCCGCACCGAGCACCTGCGCAGCCAGGGCGCCAACTGGTTCGGTGAGCTCGCGCTACCCCGCGCCGCTCTGCTGCTCAAGCAAGGCTTTGGCCGCCTCATCCGCTCCACCAGCGACCGCGGCGTCGTCGCCGTCCTTGACAGCCGCCTCCGCCGCCGCCGCTACGGCTCCATCATCCTCCGCTCCCTACCCCCGGCCCCCGTCACCCACCGCCTCGACCACGTCCAGCACTTCTTCCGATCCAGGAACACGCACAGCGGGGCGCACCGCGACCGCTAAACTTCTCGTATCCGCCCAACGCACGACAGCTTGACGGGATGAGCCCGGAACTGATCGGAATCTTGAGCGTGGGCGCGGCGATGCTCATCGGCTTGGGCGGAGTCGTCAGCGTGGACATTGCCCTCTACCGTGGCCTACGGTCCGAATTGGCTGCCATGCGCATTGAGTTGAAGGCGAAGATCGCCGCCTGGCGCATTGAATTAAGGGCGGAGGTCGCTGCCACCGGAAAGGATACGAACGCCCACGAGAACCGCGTAGCGGGGCTAGATCAGGAATAGGTCCAACTCACGAGCGCGGTGGAAGGTTTCTTTGTCGGCATGGGCAGAGCACAACCAAGCCGCGAGAGCGAGTCCGCCGCCTAACCGACCTGAAGCCCGGGACACCACGTCCCGCCGCGCGAGATGCGTTTCCGGCGGTTCTACCTACTTGCGGTGCCCGCTAGTGACACCCGCAGGAGCTTCCGCAGCCCCCGCCCCCGCCGTTCATGTATGCGTCATTCGCCGCCTGCGCCTGGCTCGCCGAAGCCCGCCCCACCATTGCCGGCGCAAAATACACCTGCCGCACCCGGCTGCCGGCGCACGTTGTACAAACCACCGGGCTGTCGTCCGTCATCGACCGCCGCACGTCAAACACGTCCTCGCACGTCTCGCACTCATACGTATACGCCGGCATCCGAAAGCCCCTTGCAGCCCGGTCTGTCGCGCCCGGATTCTATCCGCTGTCCGAGGCCCGCGTCCTAACATGACCCGGCGAACCTCCGTTGAGCACGTCCATGTCTCCTGACCTCACCTCCTTCATCCGCGACATCCCCGACTTCCCCAAGCCGGGCATCGTCTTCAAGGACATCACCCCGCTGCTCAAGGACCCCGCTGCCCTGGAGGCCGCCGTCCAGGCCCTTGCCGATCCGTATCGCGATGCCAATCTCTCCTCCGTCGCCGCCATCGAGTCCCGCGGGTTCATCTTCGCCGCTGCCGTTGCCCTTGAACTCGGTTGCGGCTTTGTTCCCCTGCGAAAACCCAACAAGCTGCCGGCCGAGACCACCTCGGCCACCTACGAGCTTGAGTACGGCACCGACACCATCGAGGTCCACGTCGACGCCATCCACCCCGGCGACCGGGTGGCCATCATCGACGACGTGATTGCCACCGGCGGAACCGCCGCCGCTGCCGTGGAGTTGGTCGAGACCCTGGGCGGCAACCTGGTCGGCATCTCATTCCTCATCGACCTCGCCTTTCTCGGTGGCACGGCAAGGCTCGGCGACTACCCGAGCCACAGCGTCATCACCTACGACTAACGCAGATCGACTGAAGACCCTTGCTGAACCTCGCGTCGCTCCAAGCGCCCAGCCGGCGCTCCCCGCCAGGCCCGGCGACGGCCTTTCCCGCTATAGAACCGGCAGCGGGTCCGGGCGCGCTGCGTTGAGCTTGGTGATTTCCGATGCGACCTGCCGGGCCGCCTCGAAATACGGTCCCGCCACGGGATCGTTTATCCCCCGCGACGCCACCGGCCGCCCGTTATCCGAGGCAATCCGTACTTCCGGATCCAGCGGAATCTCGCCCAGGAACGGCACCCCCAGTTCCTCGGCCGCCTTCCGCGCCCCGCCGTGATCGAAAATCTCGAATCGCGCTCCCGTATCCGGGCTCACGAAGTACGACATGTTCTCGATCACGCCCAGCACCGGCACGCGCAGCTTCTCGAACATTGCAATCCCGCGCCGCACGTCCTGTAGCGCTACTTCCTGCGGCGTGCTCACGATCACCGCGCCTGAGAGCGGCAGCAGTTGTGACAACGACAGCGGCGCGTCGCCCGTCCCCGGCGGTAGATCCACGATCAGGTAGTCCAGCTCGCCCCAGGCCACGTCATGCAGCAGTTGCCGCAGCGCCTGGGCCACCATCGGGCCTCGCCAGATCACCGCCTGCCCGGGATCCGTCAGAAACCCCATCGACATCACCGGCACGCCAAACGCCGACAGCGGCTGAATCTTGTCGTTCTCCAGGATCGGCCGCCCGTCGATCCCCAGCATTCCCGGCACGTTCGGGCCGTAGATGTCGCCGTCCAGCAGCCCAACCTTCGCCCCAAGTTCACGCAGCGCCACCGTCAGGTTTACCGCCACCGTGGACTTGCCCACGCCCCCCTTGCCGCTCGCCACCGCCAGCGTGTTCTTCACGCCGGCCAACACATCGCCATCCTGGCCGAATCCCGTATTGGTCGAAACTTCGGCCGTCCAGGTGATCTCAACCGTGCTCGGCCAGCCAAGTCCGGCAATCGCTTCTCGCACGTCGCGCTCGATGGTTTCGCGGTGAGGTGACGCCGGCGACGTCAGCACCACCGTCAACCACACGTCATCGCTGTCAACTCGCACGTCCCGAACCAGCCGCGCCGCCACCAGCCCGCGCTGCAAGTCCGGCTCCATCACGCGCGCCAACGCCTGCGTGATTTCGGCGGTCCGATCCCCGGGCGCCTGCGGTAGCGAAGTCATGGCAAAGCTGGGTGTCGAGTAGGTATCCGGCGCCGCTCATCCCGCGCGCCGTCCTTGCCCCCAAGGCTAGCACCGCCCCCAACTACACTGCTCCCAGCAATCTCGGGGACTACTCGTGTGAACAAGACTGCCGTCATCGGCTCCGGTAGCTGGGGTACGACCCTGGCTGTTCTGGTCGCCGAAGCTCACGGCAACTGCGCCCTCTGGGTCCACGAACCCTTCGACGCCCACGAAATGGCCGCGCGACGCGAAAACGTCCGCTTCCTCCCCGGCGTGACTCTGCCCGACACCCTTCACATCGACGACGACCCCGCTGCCGTCCTTTGCGGGGCCAATCTTGTTCTCATTACCGTCCCGATGCGGCGGCTCCGCGAAAACTGGGATGCCGCCGCACACCTCATCGAACCGCACGCCGCCATCGTCAGCGGCATCAAGGGCCTCGACCCCGCCACCGGCCGCCGCGTGAGTGAGTTCTTGGCTGATTGGGTCGGCGACGAGATCTTCGACCGGCTGGCCGTCTTGTCCGGACCCAATCTCGCCCGCGAAATCGCCGCCGGCGAACCCGCCACTGCCGTCATCGCCGCGCGCGTGCCCGACCTCGCCCGCACCGTTCAGCAACGCCTCAGCGCCCCGACTTTCCGCACCTACGTCAGCGACGACATCATCGGCATCGAACTCGCCGGTGCCATCAAGAACGTCATCGCGATCGGCGCCGGCGTGGCCGACGGCCTGCGCTTCGGCGACAACGCCAAGGCCGCCCTCATGACCCGCGGCCTCGCCGAAATGACCCGCCTGGGTCTCACCGCCGGCGCCGACGCCCTCACCTTCGCCGGCCTCGCAGGCATGGGCGACCTCATCGCCACCTGCGCCAGTCCTCACTCCCGTAATCACTACGTCGGCCAGGAGCTCGCCGCCGGACGCACGCTCGACGATATTCAGTCGCGCATGGTCATGGTCGCCGAAGGCGTGGAAACCTCCCGCGGCGCCCTCGCCTTGGCCCGGCGTCTCGGCGTCGAAATGCCAATCGTCGAACTCATCAACCGGGCCCTCTTCGATGGACTCCCCGTCGCCGAAGCCGGCCAGGTCCTCATGGCTCGCGAGCTCAGCCACGAACTCCGCGGTCTCCGCCGCGATGACTAAGCGCCGCTTACTCGCGAGTTTGGAAGTCCGCCCCGCCTCGTTCGCAGCCCGACGACGCCTGTCAGCATCCATTGGAGGGCGATGACGTGATGTACCCTCGCACTGGGACAGACCCGCCACGCGGCGCGGCGGACGCTGGCACTGGGCCCAACAAGAACGCGTCTGTGTCCCTATCCAGACTCTTCGGGCGCGTCTCAAGGCTGCCTTGCGGCCAGGGGACAAGTCACATGGGCGCAACCTACGTCACCGCAACCGTTCGCAACCCTGCTGAGCCGCATCGAAGCTGGCAACGGCTCTTCCTGGTCTACACCGGCGCTACTGACTCCCTCGTCCCCCGTACCTGCCTGGAAGCCATCGGCCTTCAGCCCAAGGGTCAGCGCACCTATGACCTGGCAGACGGCAGTGAAATGTCAATGGACATCACTGTCGGCCAAATCGAGCTTATGGGCGAGATCGTCGGAGCCACCATTGTCATTGGCGATGCCGACGCCGAACCCCTGCTCGGCCTGACCGCCCTCCAATCCGTCGGCATCGAGGTCGACCCGCGCATCCAGCAACTCAAGCGCCTCCCCAGCGTCCGCCTCAAACACCTCGCAGCCGCCTGACCGGAACCGTCGCCAATTGTGGCGAGCCAGTCCAGAGTCCTCGGCGGGCCTTCCTTGAGCCTGCCCGAGGTGCCGTATCACACATCAGCCCGGCAGCACCCACCCCACGAGGACAGTCCTCCTCGCATCCCGTTCCCCGCTCGCCTCCTGCCAACCGGCTCCTCTTCGCTCACTCCTCGCTTCCTGCACTTGTCCCAACCTGGGTCCACACGCCACAATCAGGCGGCCGCAGCCGGGAGGAGACGACAACCGTGGGTACCACCGCTTGCACCAGTTGCGGCCGCCACTTCAGCGCACGCGCCCCTGCCTGTCCCCACTGCGGGTTCGACCCCTACGAAGACCGTCGCGAAGGACGGGTCGAGGACTACGAATTCGACCGCGTCGCGCGCCGCGTCAAGGCCGTCCTCTACGTCATCTTCCTGCCCGTAGTCGGCCTTCTTGGCCTCTTTCTCGTCGGCGCCCTCGGCATGCTGCCCTTCTTCTTCGCGGCCGCCCTGTCCAGCGGCGCCACTGGCGACGGCCCCGTCGAGCTCATGCGCGGCCTCACCGGCTTCGTCTTTGCTTGGCCCGGCTACCTCATCACCGTCCTCTTCACCCTTATCGGCCTCTACCGCCGATTCCAGCGCGTCAAAGACCTCACCCACCGCCTCTTCCGCCCCATCGCCCAACTCCTCCGCCGCGGCTCCGCCTGACCAGGCGCCGCCACCGATCCTCTTCGCTCACTTCTCTTCACTCTCGCTCCGCCTTCATGCATAATGCAGCCATACCGGACATCGGCGTTGGGCCGAGCATTCCGAAACGCTGAGGGGGTGATACATATGGGTGATGCTAGTCGTGGCTTTTCGAGCGCTGCCGTATGTGAGGTGAGCGCCGGGTAACGTCGCGTGACACCCGGGTACGGCCTAGCCGCGCCCGAACTAGCCGCGAACAAACGAGCGGTCCACTCGGTGGACCGCTCGTAAACTTTAAGCAGACTAAGTCTCAGCTTCGCAGCTGAAACACCGCCTCGATCTCACAGGGAATGTCCATCGGCAACGTACTGCAGCCCACTGCTGACCGCGTGTGACGTCCCGCCTCGCCGAACACCTCCTGCATCAACTCCGAGCAGCCGTTCACCACCAGGTGCGTTTCCGACTCGGAAGGCGCGGCGTTCACGAAGCCCACCACCTTGATCACCCGTTCCACCTCGTCCAGGCTGCCCACGGCCTTGCGCACCTGCGCCAGGATGTTCAGCCCCGAGTCCCGCGCCGCCAGGGCGCCCGTCGGAACGTCATAGTCCTCCCCAACCCGTCCGCGCCAGTCGCCTCCCGGCGGCTGGCCCGCAATCCACAGCAGGTCTCCGGTACGCAACGCCGGCACATACGCCGCCATCGGCGTCGGCGCCTCCGGCAGCGTGATCCCAAGTTCTTTCAGACGGGCTTCGTGCGACACAACTCACCATCCCCAACGCCAATTCCGCAACTGGCGGGATTGTATGCGCCCCGCCACCCGCCCGGTTGCCGCCAACTCCCCAATAGTGTACACTAAAAGTGTTCGGGTGCAACTCCCAACCCCAACTCACCGCATCCCGACGATTTCGCCCCCCCAAACCCGCCAAATCTCGCGACCGCCGGCCGGGAACACCCCTAAAGGGGTTCCCGGCCGGCGGTCGCGAGTACCCAACAAACCCCGCTCCCAACCCGCTAGCCGTCGCCGACCACCCCGCCGATAATGGCGCCGCTCACCCGGCAGGGACGAGACCCATGGCCATCCGCACCATCCACGTCGGCGCCTGGAACCGCGCCCGCTCCCATCTCGGCGTAATGACCCAGTCCGAGGCCTTCGAACCCGTCGCCCTGGTCGATGTCAACGAGGACTTCATGGCCCAGGGGCTCGACCTCGCCGACCTGGGATCCGACGCCGCCCACACCTCCTTGACCGCGGCCCTCGACAAGCACGACTGCGACGCCGTCATCGTGGTCACGCCCGTCATGCTCCATGCCCAGTTCATTGACGAGGCCCTGGCGGCGGGCAAGCACGTGATGGTCGAAAAGCCCTTCACCGTCAGCCTTGAGGACGCCGAACGCGCTGTCGCCACGGCTGAAGCCGCCGGCCTCCAGCTTCTTGTGACGCAAAACGACCGGCTGCGCCCTGTCTATCCCACCATCCGCCGCCACCTCATCGAAGAGACCTACGGCCCGCCCGGCTACGCCGTGATGATTCACCACAAGGCCCGTGGCGGCCCCTACCATGACTCACCCCACATGCACCTCTGGCAGCAGGGCGTCCACCAGCTCGACACCCTGCTCAGCGCCATACCTCGAACTCCCGTTCGCGTCCGCGGCATCAGCGTCGAACCCGCCTGGGGCACCTGGCCCACGCCGTCCCTCGTGCACTCCGTCATCGAGTTCGACGACGGAACGTCGGCCACCTACGTCGGCACGTCGCAAGCCCGGCACAGCGAGTTCCAGTTCACGGTCGAATGCGAACAGGCCGCCCTGGCTACCTCCGGCCTCAGGACCAATGACTCGCTACTGCTCAAGCGCGGCGCGGATGTCGAGTCCATTCCCACCGATCCGCCGCCCGGCGGCATGTCGCCCGAGGAACAGATTTCCGACATGTTCGCCCGCCAGATCAACGAGGGCGTCGACACGCAACTCTCCGGCCGAAACAATCTGGCAGTGATCCGCGTGATCGACGCCATCGCCCGCTCCACCGATTCCGGTGAGGCGGTTGAACTGACCTAGCGCAGCTGCTTTAACCCCGGTCCACCGGGTCGATGTCCACGACCTCGACCGTTGGTCCGCGCTGCCAGCGGCGGTAGGCGCGGGCGGCCCGACCGGCGCGCCACAGGCCTACGATCACGCGTCGCAGGTCGGGCCGAAATAGGGAAGCCACGGCAAGCACGAGCGTCGCCGCAACCAGGAAGACCAAGCCCACAGCAATGACGATCACAGCTGAGACCGCCGCAATCAGGTACAGGGGCAGTGCGGCCAGCGAGCGACCAAAGGACCGAGTGTCGTCAATCATGCAGATCAGGCTTGGGCAGACCAATCGTCCGCAACGTAAGGCTACGAAATCTGAATGCGCACGGGGGTTCCCGTAGACTTCACCGGCCAACCACCGGATCACACAACCCCTTGCCAACCTACGAAGTCCGCGAACTCCAGCATCAGCAGAAGGTCTATGTCGACGGCCATTACTTGGCCGCCGTCCAGCAGGGGAAGTTCCGCCCCTACATCCATCCGGTGCTGACGCCAGGCGGTCACGTCGTAACCGAGATCGCGACAGCCGACCACCTGCATCACCTCGGCATCTGGTTTGCCCATGAGGACATCGACGGCGTGAACTTCTGGGCGCCCGAGTCCCGCTGGACGCACCCGATCCCACGCATGCTCATAACCGCGACCGACGTCGATATCGACTCCGACGGCGTGACATTCCGGCAGGACGTGGAGTGGCTGGACGGGAACGAGGCGATTTGCCTGCGGGACTCGCGGGTTGTTGTGATCGGCGAGCGGCCCGGCCACACCATGGTTGACGTGACGGTCACTGTGCGGGCGGACGACCAGGCGATCCGCATGGGCCAGACCAAGGAAGCCGGCCTGGCCCTGCGAGTCTCAGACCAGATTGACGTGCTGGACGGCGGTCGCATTACCAATGCCAGCGGGCAGGTCAACGAGGCCGAGACGTTCGACCAGGTTTCGGACTGGGTGGACTACTCGGGCCCCGTCAGCCGGACCCAGACGGCGGGCATCGCCATCTTTCCGCATCCCGGCAGCGCGGGTATCCCCTGGTTCACGCGGGACTACGGACCGCTGTACGTCAGCCCCTGGCGGCATGAGGAAATCACCCTGGACCCGGGTCAGACGCGCACCGTGGGCGCACGCTTCGCGGCGCACGACGGATCCTGCGAGGAGGCTGACGTGGCTGGCCTCTACGCGCGTTTCCTAGAGGAAATCGCCTAGCGCGGGGCCTTGATCGCCGGAGTCCAGAAGCCCCGCATCGGCCACGAGGCTGACGAGGGCCGCCGTTGCCGCGGCCTCGGCGTCGATGAACACGATCTCTTCGGCAATTTCCTCGATCACGGCCGGCGTGGTAGGACTGGCCACGGCCACCAGGTCGCCCTCGTCCTGCAGCTCGCCGCCGGAGAGGTCCACGAGGTAGAACGCCGTATTGCTCAGTCCGTGCAACTCGGATTCCTGACCGGTCTTGATCAGTCCCACGCTGCGCGGCGAGGCGACGATGATGCGGTTGTGGCGCCCGGCGTCCAAGGTGCTGAGCAACATGTCCTGGCGGGCGAGCTGGCTGATGCGAACAAGGTTGGCCAGCCGCTGCTCGCCGGAATCCACGTACTCGTTCACGGCCGCGGGGTCGACCTCCGCCTCCCGAAGCTCGGCGGGCTCAGGCAGTCGCAGAAACCCCCACAGGCCTGCGCTGGAGGCGAGGGAGGCTTCGCGCAGCGCCATGCGAGCCGACGCCGTGTCAGCCCGGAGGCGTGCCTGCAGCAAGGAGGAACCGAAGCGTTCGCGAACCGCCACGTACAGGAAGCCTATTGAGAGCAGCGCACTCATGCGCGACTGCATGAGGCGTGTGCTGAGCGCCTTGCGCAGGTTGCGGTCGTCGGACTGGCGAATTGCCGTGACCAGCGCGCGCGCCTCTACGCCATGAATGGAGGACACCCAGCCGGCGTAGTCCCGCAGGTAGGTTCGATCCGCCGTGAGTGCCGCCTCAGGCGATTTGGGCCACATCAGTCGGTACCCCCCGCACCGCCAAACTGCCCTTCAAAGACCTCGGTCCGCGACCCGTCCGACGCTTGCAGGCGGTAGGTCCACGCGTCGTCCAGCATCACGCGACCCATTCCGCTGAGCAACTCACCAAACTCGTCAAGCAGGGCCGCGGGCGGCTCATCGCCGGGGTCGAAGCCAATCATAGTCATACCGTCCGGCATTAGGCTCGGCAGCCCCAGGTCAATCTCGATCAGACCGGTGGCGGCGGCGAAACGCGTGATTCGCCAGGACCAAAAGTGTTGTCGGATCGCCACGATGAACGGCATGGCGGCCGTGTCGTAGCGCTCCGAGTCCCACTGGATCGGAGCCCCGTTGTAGCTGGATGGAAACTCTTCGACGTTCCAGGCCGGACCGGATTCCTGCGCGCCCACTTTGCACCCTTCGCCACGCGTAACGGTCGAAAGCCTACTCCAGTCCGACCGCCCATGCGCATGGGCGGGAAATGGGGACGCGACTGGTAGTCCGCACGGCAAGGGATTGTCCAGAATGTCCGAGCCATCCGCAGGTTCCCGAACAATCGATACTCCCAACGAAAGGAACGAGCGACCCTGCCTGCCGCTCGATCCGCCGCCAGCGCCGCCGGGCGGCTGGGGCGTGGCCGAGCTGCACTGCCACACCACGGCTAGCGACGGGGTGGTTACACCGGAGCAACTGGTGGAGATTGCCGACCGTCTCGCGATTGATGTGCTGGCCGTCACCGATCACGACACCATCGAAGGAGCACTCCGTGCGCGTGATCACGCTGTGTCCATAGGCGCTCGCGTGGAGGTGATCGTTGGGATGGAGGTCACAACCCGACGGCAGGATCACATCGTGGGTCTGTTTCTGGATCGAACCGTCAGGATCTTTCGGTCGGTGCCCGACACCGTGGACGAGATCCATGCGCAAGGCGGCCTCGCCGTGGTGGCGCATCCGTTTCTAGGGTTGCCTTCGTCCATTTCGCCCGACCGGCTGCGTGATGCGCTGCGACGATGCCGGTTCGACGCGATCGAGGCTGAGAATCCCTACATGCGCGAGGGCGCCCGAGGCCGGCTGACCGCGTTCCTACAGGACCAGGGCGAGGGCGTGGGAGCCAAGGTCGGCGCCAGCGACGCGCACTTTGGGGACCTGGCCAAGGCCGTGACGTTGTTCGAGGGCCGAGGCGCCGCTGACCTACGGTGTGCGGTTGAGAAGCGAGCGACGGTTCCCGCAATTGGCCGGGTCCGACACCCCAGGCCAGGCCTGCGGGCGCACCTGCAGAACCAGTACCGAAGTCTGCTGCGACTGCCCGTGATGCGGGCCGGCAAAGTTTGGCGGCAGTGGCGAGACACCTAGGAAGTAGAC
>WTFW01000127.1 GCA_011523785.1 Chloroflexota bacterium
GGGGAGGTTCGCCCGGCGACCAAGCGCGGGTCCCAGGCTGCACGCAGCCTGGGCCACATGCCGGGGCACACGGCTTCCGGTGCCCGCGGATCCCGTTGTCACGCCGTTGGCCTGCCCAGCGGCGACGGTTATGGTGGCGTCCCCGCGCTCCTCGAACTCACGAGTGCGCACTTAGCCCGGCTGCGTCTTGAACTCGTGGTCGAATGACCACGCGGCTGTGGAGCAGTCCTCCTGGTTGGTGCAGGCGCGCATCGTGATCGCGTACCACGTGTCCGGCGAAAGCCCCGTGAGCCGGTGCTGCCAGGCATTCGCGCCGGTGATCTCGACTGTCTTGACGTTGGACGGCTCATCGTGCGGCCAGTACCGCATCTGGAAACCAATTATCTCAACGTCGTCGGTGGGACCAGTCGCCCACCAGGTCGCCCAGCTTACGGTGGTCGCGGTCGTGGTCGCGCTGCGTACGTAGCCGAACATACGAGGCGGGAATGGCCGCTGCACTGGCCGCACCTGCGCCGCCCGTGCGAAGGCATCCCGCACTGACTGCATGCCCTCCTCGGCCGACGCCCGATGTTGCGCCCACACGAAGTCGGGGATTGGTTCCACCGTCACATGGTGGATCACGCTGGCCGAGGCGATGCCGGCCCCGGTCGGGCGCACCTCGACCGTGATCGTCGCATTGCCCACCGTGCAGCCGCGCATGACGAACCAAAAGCTGCGAGACGTTGATCCCGTGATCGTGGTCCATTCCGATGCCCCGAGGCAATCACCGATCCCGAGGTTGGAGGGGCTGCTGCTGGTCACCAGGACCTCGTAGGTTTGGTCAGCGTCCAGGTTGGACAGGTCGAGAGTGCCGCCGTCCCAGTACGAAACTGTGATCCGTGCCACAAGGCCGCTGAGCCTGATGCTGGGCGCCCTGCCCGGAACCTGGCTTTGGGCGTCTTGATTGAGCTGCGGAGGCGGTGGAGCGGGCGTTGCCGCACGGGCCAGGGGACAGGCCGCACTTTGCGAGGGGCACTTCCAGATTCCGTACTGCACACCCGGATCGGTTCCGCGAAGGAAGCTGTCGACGGCCCCGCGTTCGATGACGTTTGATGCCACCACGGTTGCAATGGCCGCATCGCCGCTGCGAGCGACGGCCACATCCCACACGCGTTGATAGTCCGGATGCTCGGTTGGCGGGATCGACCGCGGGGCAGGCGTAGCCGCGGGCCCAGGTTCCGGGGCCTGGGCAGGGATCGCCCAGGCGAAGGTCGCGATCACATCGGCGCGATGATCTGACCGACACGCGCGTTCGGCCGCAGCGTCGTCAGCGAAGCTCCGCTGGTAAATGCCGACGTTGCCCGGGTTGCCGCGGGCGGCTTCAACCAGGTCGTTGAGCGCGACGCAGCTGGTTGGCCAAGTCCCGGCGACCGTTGCGCCTGCGCCTCCCAAAGCCCAGGCGAAGGTTCGGCGCACATCGTCGCGGTGATCGCTCTGACACTGGGCTTCAGCTTGATCGCCGTACGCTCGCTGGTAGATGCCGACGTTCTGGTGATTGCCTGCCGCCGCCTCGGCGAGGTCGTTGAGTTCGAGGCAGGTTGTGGGCCACCGGGCGTGGACGATCGAGACGCCAAAGGTGACGAGAGCCACTGTCGCCATAAGCAGCAACGCCGCGCGTCGGACTCCCGAAGGTACTCGTGGCGATTCCGTCTGGCCGATTGGCTGCTCCACTTAAGCACCCTGGTGTGCCGCTCTGCCCGCCGTCACAGGATATGCAGCTGCTCAGCATCGAGCAGAAGTACGTGAGCGTACACAGCTGCGTCGTGCCGGCAGGACCCGGTCGTAGGGTGGACGCACGGTCGGAAGACAGGCGGGTTGGTGACCCGCCCCTAGGAGAGATTGTTGGAGAGCCAGGTTTTGAGGTGCTGGTCGTCGTCGGGGGTCCAGTGGCCCTGGTGGGCGTTGGTTAGGGCTTCGTGGATCTCTTCGGGGGTGAGGGGTTGGCGCCAAGTTTGGTATTTGTGGCGGTCGTTGGTTTTGGCCTGGGTGTCGGCGTGGTCGAAG
>WTFW01000008.1 GCA_011523785.1 Chloroflexota bacterium
TGGTCGACCTGCTGGAACCTTTCGATCATGGAAGGATCATGCTCGAAGGGGAGGCCCGGCTGTCCGAGCATCCGGAAGATCTTGTCGCCACGACGACCGAAAGCAACCGAAGGCTGTTGAACCCCCCGAAATTCGGAGTTACAGCGTTCGATGAACCGGTCTGCCGGTCCGGATCGTCACGGTCGATCCAAGGGTCTTTGCCCTGCAGAAACAGTGGATCGTGGACAACGACTCCACCCGAGATCCGACTAAACGGACCCGCGATACGGAACAGGCGCGGATTGCTGCCATGATCGTAACGCGGCATCTCGGATTGTCCTTCGATGATCCGGTGCTTTCCGGACTGCCGGGATCGTTCCGTGAACTGTCGGATCGCCGGGCCAATGTTCCATCGCAAGATCTGGAGGACCGGTGGTAGATGGGCGCCGACGTGAAGACGCCCGGTCAACCGTTCTTTGTAAGTCCCTACGCAAATGCCGGTCGATCCGGCGTGGGCTCGATGCGGCCAATCCGAGAGAATCCGATCGGATACCGGGGTAGTCGCGAGTCGAGGGTCGGGCTGATGTTACCGGATGCGTTCGAATATGGCGTCAACCGCCTGTGTCAGCGCTTTCCGGTACTTGCGGCTGGCGGATGGACGCGCATCGATCGAGGCAATCTGACTGTGCAGATGCCTGTCGTATGGCAGCGTAACGGCGGGCTCGCGATCGCCGAGCGCGTAGCGAATCTGTGCAGACGACAACGAGTGTCGGGGTCCCCGACGATTGGACTGCACCAGGATCGGAGGGTTGTCCGTATCCAGCAACACAAGGCATCGGACCGCGACATTGATACTCAACAGGGTCGGTTCGTAGAGGACCACCCGGGCGTCGCACTTGTTCATCAGAGCAGCCAGCAATTCCGGGTCGGGAATTCCACACAGCAGAACTATCGATGCGCGGTTGGCCAGCTGCCCGATCAGTGACTGGGCGGTATCGACGGACGGCACGACCGGCAAGGAGTCCGAGTGCGGGTACGTCACCAGCGCGACTTTCCCGGTACCGCCGTCGGTCAAGTCTTCAAACGGCTCGAACCCTGAGGATTTCCCATCCGCAATTCTGAGCAGCATTTCGGAGACGTCTCCCGCCGGTTCCAGCCCGAACGCCTGCGGAAAGATCGGGTCAAACGACAGGAGGACGCAGTTCAGGCCCTTTGTCTGGCTTTCCCTAGCCAGCGCCGCCGCCAGCGCCGCCACGCCGCTTCCGCCGCTTCCGGCAAATCCGACCACGTTGCCCGCATAGTCGCGGCCGGGTTGTTCGTCCAGCAACGCCGCGCAGATGTTGCGCACATCTGCGACGGACAGCGGTTTGGTCAGGTAATCGGAAAAACCGTCGCGCAGGAGCTGGCGCGCAAAGCTGGAGGTACTGATCGAACCTACAGCGACAAACGCGGTTCCAAACGAACACACTGCCTGCAGTTGCGTAAATGCCGATTCAGGCTCGGACGCACCGTCGAGATCGACCAGTACAAGTTTGGAGGGCGGTGCTGAAGCGAGCACCTGCAGAACTTCACGGAGTTTCCCGCGCTGTACCTTGACGGAGGCCCGGCCCTCCAGTCCCTGCCGGATGGTCCGCTCGGTTCGGGCATCGGCGGCAAATGCCCGAAGGTCGGTGGAGGCTGCCATCTGTTCGACCGCGGCAACTTCGACCGTCGCGGGTTAGTCGCCGGCCGCCGACGCCGTGGCGCCCGGTTCCGGGAGTTCCCGTATCTGGTCCTCGACCCATCGCCGATAGGCTTCAGCCCGGCGCCCGAAGAAGCGCGTTGTCTGCTCGCGGCACAGAATGCCGGTTTCCTCCTCTAGGTCGATGGTCTCGCCTGACGCCGCGCACGCTCGCTGGTTCAGCGCCAGATCCTGATGAGTCCCGATGGTGGCGCCCGCCTCGAGGCCGATGTGGCTGGCTGCCAACGGCGGTGACGCAAAAAAGGGATCTCGTGCCGCCAGCGGTCCCCGAGCGTCTTGGCACCCCACTAGCAAGGCCGCGACGGCTACTGCAACTGCTTCGG
>WTFW01000172.1 GCA_011523785.1 Chloroflexota bacterium
AACGGGAGCGAGCCCGACCAAGTGGACGTGTGTCCACGGGCGGCCTGCGGGGCAGAATGATCGAAGTCTTGGAGGGGCGCGCTCAGATACGTGAGGGACGACGCATGCACGCGCTGATTACCGGCGGCGCCGGCAGCATTGGTTCGCGGCTCGCCGCCGCCCTGATCGAGCGAGGCGACCGGGTTACGGTCGTGGACGTGCGGCCGGATCCCGTGGCGCCCTCCGCGGCCTTCGAGCGCGCGGACGTGCGGGTCGGCGAAACACAGGCCCCGGGCTTCATTGACGGCATCGTCGCCGAAACCCGACCGGATACTGTGTTCCACATGGCCTCGCTTCTCTCGGGAAGCTCGGAGACGGACTCGGAGCTGGCCTGGCGGGTGAACCTGGACGGCATCCGCAACGTGCTGGAGGCGGCACGGATTCATGACGTGGGACGGGTGCTGTTTCCCAGTTCCGTGGCCACCTTTGGCCTCGGCGTCGGCGACACGGTGACCGACGACAGCCCGCAATGGCCGGCCGGCCTCTACGGCGTGACCAAGGTGCTGGGCGAGCGGCTGGGCGTCTACTACTACCAGCGCTTCGGCGTGGACTTCCGCTGCGTGCGGCTCTCGGCCATGGTTGCCCCTACCGCGCCGGCGGCGGGCGCGGCCAGTGCCTTCGTGTGCGAGCTCTACATCGGGGCCGTTCGCCAGGGCGGTTACACCTTCAAGGTCTATCCCCACAGCCGCATCCCGTTGGTCTGGGTGGACGACGTGGTGGGGGCGATGCTGCAACTGCACGACGCACCGGCCAGCAGCCTGAGTCGCCGGGTGTACCAGGTGATGGGGTCCAACCCAACGGTCCAGGACATGGCCGACGCGGTTCAGCAGCGAATGCCGGGCGTGAAGCTAACGTTCGACCCGGATCCCGTGCCCGCCGGCGTGGTGGACAGCTGGGCCTCCAGCATGGACGACACCAGCGCCCGCGCCGACTGGGGCTGGGCGCCGAGGTATGACCTGGAGGGGATGACGGACGCGGTGTTGGCGGAGTTGCAGGCCGAGGAGTCAGTTAGCTAGCGACGCCAATCCCCCACATTCCTCAGCCGACGACAGGCCGTCGTCAGCTGATGGGCTGGAATTTGTAGAGGGCGTCGTCGCGCTGGACTTCGCCCATGTAGATGGCGCCTTCGGGGTCGACCCAGATGCCGTGGGGAGCGCTGAATGTTGCGCCGCCGTCGCCGGGGTCTTCCCAGGAGGTGATGGTCTGGCCGGTGAGGTCGAGGATGGAGACGCGACCGCCGACTTCGGCGAGGTAGATGACGCCGGCATCCTCGTCGACGTAGAAGTCGGAGGGCTGGCGGAAGCCGGTCCACTGGTCCATGTAGACGCCGTCGGGGTCGAAGATTTGGATGCGGTGGTTTTCGCGGTCGGCGACCAGGATTCGGTCGTCGCTCAGCGCCCAGATGCCGTGCGGGAGGTCGAACTGGCCGGGTCCGGTGCCGGGCTCGCCCCAGCTGTTGAGCAACTGACCGCTGGGCGCAAATCGGTGGCAGCGAGTGTCGCCGTAGCCGTCGGACACGTAGATGGAACCGTCGGCGCCGAGGTGGGTGTTGGTGGGGTGGTTGAAGTGCCCGCCGTCGGCGCTGGTGAAGTTGGGATAGCCGATGCGGCGCACAACGCGACCCTCGGTGGTGGTGACCCAGACGACGTGGGCGTAGCGGTCGGTGAGCCAGAGGTGCTCGTCAGCGTCCACGTAGACGCCGTGGGCGTGGTTGAGCAGGTCGTCGCCCCAGGTATCCACGATCTGGCCGTCGGCATTGAACACGATCATGGGGTGAGTACCGCGACAGAAGCAGTAAACGCGGCCCTGGCTGTCCACGCCTACGCTGCCAATCCAGCCCAGGTAGATGTCCGCCGGCAACTGCGGCCACCCCTGCACGCGCTCGTAGCGGTGCGAACCACTTCCTACCGGCATGCGTGCGCCCTCCCCGCGAATCCGTTGCGTGCGTATCGTAGTCGGCGGCGCCGCGGTGCGCTTGTGGCGTGTTTACCACGGTCGATGGTGACGGCCTGTGCCTAGACTTCCCGTCATGGCGACCTTGACGAGCAGCGGCGTTCCGGTTCGTGCCAGCGGGCTGTGGAAGCGGTTTGGGGCGCTGGACGTGGTGCGGGACGTCTCGCTGGAGATCGCGCAGGGCGAGGTGGTGGGCTTTGTGGGGCCCAACGGGGCGGGCAAGAGCACCACGATCCGGATGATGCTGGACATCTTTGCGCCGGACCAGGGCACGGTGGAGGTGTTTGGCGCGCCGATTGACGACGCGGCGCGGCGGCGGATCGGCTATCTACCAGAAGAGCGCGGGCTGTATCCGGGGCTGCGGATCCCGCCAATCCTCAAATACATGGCGGAGTTGAAGGGAGTTCCGTCACAGGAGGCGCCGGGGCTGGCGGACGCGGCGCTGGAGCGGTTGGGATTGACGGAACACCGCGCCAAGAAAGTGGGCGAATTGAGCCGCGGGCTGCGGCAGCTACTGCAGTTTGCGGCGACGATTCAGCACAAGCCGGACTTCCTGGTGCTGGACGAGCCGTTCTCGGGCCTGGATCCGGTCAATGTTCGACTGATGAAGAACACGGTGGCCGAATTGCGAAACGACGGCGTGGCGGTGCTGTTCTCGACGCACCAGATGACGGACGTGGAGGAACTCTGCGACCGGGTGGTGATGATCAACCACGGCGAGATCGTGCTGAACGGAGGCGTTCGCGAGATTCGACGGCAGCACGCGAGCGACCGGCTACTGGTGGAATGCGCGTCGGACCTGCCGTACGCCTTGAGTCTTCCCGGTGTGGCAAAGGTTGAGTCGCACGGCGATGGCTGGCGAATCAGCCTGGACGACGACGGTTCGGCCGAAGGTGTGTTGCGAGCGTTGCTGGACGCGGGGGTGGAGCTCGAACGCTTCGAGCGCGAGGCGCCGACGCTGGAGGAGATATTTCTGCGGATCGTGCGCAGCACTGGTGGGAACGCCAGCGGGAACGGGACGCCGGATGAAGGGACGCGCACCGATGGGTAGCGTTCGCATTGTGACCCGGCACGAGTTCCGGACGGCCGTCACCCGTCCCTCATACATCATCTTGACGGCGGCCGTGCCGGTGCTGGTGGCACTGGCGGTGGCGGGCTTTGCAATTTTCACGCTGGTTACGCGTGAGGACGCCGAAGCCGAAACCGCATCCAGCGCCGAGTCCAGCGCCCAGGCGCCAAGGCTGGGCTACGTTGACCTCACGGACAGTCCGGCGCTGTTCGGCGCACACCAGGAACAGCCGGGCGCGGTGTTCGTCCCGGTGTCGGATCGTGACGCCGGAGTAGCGGCGCTGATGGACGAGCAGATCGACGCACTCTTCGTGTTCCCCCCCGACTATGCCGAGACGGGAACCGTGGTACGGGTTCGGATCGCCGACGGCAGGGGCGTCTTCGGACCGGACGGTCCCTCGTATGGCGCGACGCTGCGCGGGTTCGTGCTTGCGAACCTGTTCGCAGATGAAGTGCCGGCCGGGCTGGCCGAGCGTCTCCGGATCCCGTACACACTGGTGACGGAGGAGGTGCGGCCCGACGGCGCGGAGGAAGAGTCGGCGGGATTCGACATTGGCCGGGCGGCGTTCTTTGCGGTTGCCGGCATATCGCTCTTGTTTTCGGTCTTCTTCAGCTCGGGCTATGTCCTGAACGCGCTGGTAGAGGAAAAGGAAAACCGGGTGATGGAGGTGCTGCTGTCGTCGGTCAAGCCGGACGCGCTGCTGCTGGGCAAGTTCTTCGGCCTGGGCGCGGCGGGGCTGCTGCAGATGGCGGTCTGGCTGGGAGCGGTGGGTGCGGGAGTGCTGGTTCTCGGCCTCATCGTGGACGTTCCCACCGACCTGCTGACCATGCCGGGCGTTGGCGACATTGCCGTCGCGGCCGGGTACTTCCTGTTCGGCTACGCGCTGTTCGCATCGTTGATGGCGGCGGTGGGAGCGGTCACGACGTCGCTGCGCGAAGCCAATCAGATTTCGGCCATCGTCATCGTTCCGGCCTTTATTCCGGTCTGGCTGAACTTCATCCTGTTCACCGAGCCGGAGGGCACCGTGGCTCGAGTGTTGACGTTCATCCCGGTCACGGCGCCCGTCACAGGTTTCATTCGCCTTGCTATCGACGCGATGGGGCCGCTGGAGACCGTGGCGGCGCTGCTGGTGCTGGGGGCGAGTGCGTCAGGCGCGCTCTGGCTGGCGATGCGGCTGTTCCGGGCCTACCTGCTGATGTACGGCAAGCGGCCGACGCTGAAGGAGATTACGCGGAGCGTGGTCTCGGGTTAGCCGATCTTGCGGAGGTAGGTGATCGGTCCGCCGAAGTCGAAGGCTTGCGGCTCGGGTGATGGGAACAAGGGGCTGACTTCGGTGATGAGATAGGACCTGGCATCGTCGAGGGTTGCTTCGCCGCGCTCAATGGCCGCGATGACGTTGGTTTGGGTGAGTAGGTAGTCCACCAGTTGCTCTCGATCGAAGAAGACCAGGTTGGCGTACTTCTCCTGCGCGAACACCTGAAAGCCGGCCTGTTTGGCAGACCTCTCGTCGAGAGGTTCGCTGTTGCGAGGGGGCGTGGGGAAGCGCTGAAGGTAGGTGGAGGCAAACCAGGATTTGAAGCCCGGATTGCCGTGCAGATTGGCGGAGAAGAAGTTGTCGTAGATGACGAGCCAGCCGCGGGGCCTGAGCACGCGGCGGGCCTCCGCCAGGAAGGCGATTCGCTCGAACCAGTGGAGGCCGGAGGAGACGGTGAGGAGGTCGACGGAGTGGTCGGCCAGGGAAAGCGCCTCTGACGGACAGCGCAGGTAGTCAATGCACTCGTCGCGCCCGGTCTGGGCGAGCATGGCGGCTGAGATGTCGGCGCCGACGATGCGCTTCGCGATCTGCTTCAAGGCAATGCAAGACAGTCCGGTCCCGCAGGCGACGTCGAGTACGTGGTCGAGACGGTCGTCGGTTTTCAGTTTCGCCGCGATTCGCTGGATGACAAGGTCGTGGTGGTAGGGCCGAGCTCGGGCGTAGAGCTTGGCTGAGCACTTCGAGTCGAACAGGTCGCCGGCGAATTCCTGAGCTATGACGCGGCAGTCCCCCGGTCGATTGCCTCGAGGCGCTCGAGGATCCACATGCGAGCAAACGTGGTCGGGCCGATGCCTTTCCTTTGGGCCGTCGCCCGCAGGGTCGCCAGGGTCTCAGCCGTAAAGCGCACCGTGATGCCCTGGGACAGGTTCTTGGCGAAGCGCACCTCGGTGCGCTCGAACTCGTCCTCGAAGTCAGCCGTGTCGTGGGTGTCCCAAAACTCGGCCTCTTCCTCGCGGCTCGTGAAAGCGGGGATCCTCGTCTGCTTCTGGCTTTCACCCATTCCGTCACACTCCTCTCGGAATCCCAGTATGTCCGACGGGCCGGGTCTAACGGCGGCATGAAGCCCGAATGGACTGGCCAGTGCGGCGATGAACTGGATTGCGGGTGCTGCGCTGGCCGCTAGGGGCGCGGGATTTGGGTTAGGGCTAAGCTGCGACTCGTGACCGCGCCGGCGCGCACCGGAGTGACTACCGATGACGATTACGACGTTTCTGGGTGATCGCAGCGTGGGGATGCGGACGGGGTTTACGACGCGACCGGTGGTGATGGGCAGGCGCGGGGTGGTGACCTCGGGGCATTACCTGGCGACGGCGGCCGGGTTCCGGATGATGGAGCAGGGCGGCAACGCCATCGATGCGGCGGCGGCGATGTGCTTCTGCCTGAACCTGCTGGAACCGCAGAGCAACGGGCTGGCCGGCGAGGTACCGACGCTGATCTACTCGGCGCGCGAGCGCAAGGCGTACGAGCTGAGCGGCATGGGCTGGTCGGCGCAGGCGTTCACCATCGACTGGTGCCGCGAGCACGGCATCGACCTGATTCCCGGCGACGGCTACCTGCCGGCCTGCGTACCCGCGGCGGTGGGGACCTGGGCAGCGGCGCTGGCTCGGTTTGGAAGCATGAGCTTCAGCGAGGTTGTGCAGCCGGCCATTGAGCTGGCAGAGCACGGCTACCCGGTTTACGACAGCCTGCACAACAGCCTGGCCAGCAACGTGGACAAGTTCACGGAGGTGTATCCCAGCACCGGCGAGGTGTACCTGCCGGGAGGCAAGGCACCTGAGGTCGGCGAGTTGCACCGGAATCCCGAATGGGCCGAGACGTTGCGCGTCCTGTGTCGAGCGGAGAAAGCGGCCGCAGGACGCAGCCGTATAGCGGGGATCGAGGCCGCGCGTGACGCCTTCTACAAGGGCGAGATCGCCGAGCGGATCCTGGACTTCATCAGCACGCCAGTCGAAGACGCCAGCGGATCGGCGCACGCGGGCTTGCTGACTTACGAGGACTTTGCGGAGTGGGAGGCGGAGTTCAACGAGCCGGAGTCCGTGAACTACCACGGGCTGGACGTCCATAAGTGCTCCAGTTGGACGCAAGGCCCTGTGTTCCTGCAGCAGTTGACGCTGCTGGAGGGTTTTGACCTGGAATCGATGGGGCACAACTCAGCGGACTATCTGCATACGCTGGTCGAGTGCGCCAAGCTGGCGTTTGCCGACCGCGAGGCACATTACGGGGATCCGAAGTTCGACGACGTTCCGTTCGAACGGCTGCTATCCAAGTCCTACGCGGACGAGAGGCGGGCGCTGGTGGGTGAGCAGGCCTCACGGGACATGCGACCGGGCGACGTGGGCCGTGGATTCCCGGCCTACGCGACGATTGACGTCGCCGAGGACAACCGGCAGGCGTTGCAGGTGGCGGCGCGCGAGGTTCGGGACCTGGGGCTGGGCCACGCGCATGTGGGCGATACCACGCACCTGGACGCGGTGGACCACGAGGGGAACATGGTGGCGGCCACGCCCAGCGGCGGATGGCTGGGGACGTCGCCGGTGATTCGCGGGCTGGGCTTTCCGCTGGGTACGCGCGGCCAGATGTTCTATCTCAACCCGGCACGGCCCAACGCGTTGGCGCCGCGCAAGCGGCCGCGGGCCACGCTGACGCCGTCGCTGGTGACGCATAACGGCGAGCCGCACATGGTGTTCGGCACGCCGGGCGGCGACGGGCAGGACCAGTGGACCCTGCAGTTCTTCCTGAACCACGTGCACTTCGGCATGAACCTGCAGGAAGCGCTGGACGCGCCCACGGTTCACTCGATCCACTTTCCGTCGTCGTTCTACCCGCGCGAGGCCTACCCGGGGCGCCTTGTGGCCGAGGGACGAATTGCCGCTGACGTGCTGGCGGAACTCGAGCGACGCGGACACGAGGTTGAAGTCACCGATGACTGGGCCAACGGCAAGCCAATGGGAATCCGATACGGCGGGCCTGGTGGCGTGATCGCGGGAGCAGTGTCGCCGAAAGGGATCATCGGGCACGCGCTGGGGTGGTGAAACGCCGCCAGGTTTGCGCCTGCGGCATCTGACCAGATTCTCGTTGGCCGCGTGCATAGGACTTGCACACGGACTCCATGCCCGCTCGACAGATGGCCGTTAGCCTCCGCAGAATAGATTTTATCCGGTACGTGTTGGGAGGCCGCCCGGAGAATGCGCGGGGCCATGCTGGCGAATGCGACGGCGGACGCCGTTGCCGATGTCGAGTTCAACGTCGCTCCGCGACTCCAGCCCATGGAATCAGCGGTCAAGCTCCGTCGCGCCCGACCAGAGGACAAGCGCGCCGCAGGTCTTCTGCTGCGCGAAGCGTTGACGCCGGATCTGGCGGACGCCGTGTTTGGTCTGGGAGGTGAGGGCGCAGCCAACAGCTACCTGGAGCGGCTATTCGCTCGAACCGGCACGTTGTGGAGCTACGACCTTGTCACACTGGCCGAGGTAGACGGCCAGGTGGCGGGCATGGTGTCACACGCGCCGTGGACGGAGCTGGCGCGACGCTACCGAGCCACGATGTTGGCCTACCTTCGCGTGTACGGTCCCTGGCGGTTTTTCCGGCTCTTGCCACGGTTGCGGATGCTAATCCGCGCAAGCCCTGCCGTGCCTGCGGATCATTGGTTCATCCCGTACCTGGCAGTGCTCCCAAAACACCGGGGCAACGGCGTGGCCAAAGCCTTGCTTGCCCGTGTGCATCAAAGCGCGGATCGCCAATCGTCCGCCTGCAGCCTGTTCGTGTTGGCGGAAAACCGTGCCGCACGCGAGTTTTACAAGCAGGCCGGCTACGTTGACAGCACCTGGGAGGAGTCCTCGCGGCTCAAAGACCTTGCGGGCACTCGCGGCCGTCTGCGCATGGATCGGCGGCAGACAGGCAACTCCAAGACGGTGGGTGAGTCCGCTCAATCCTGATTGACGCCGTGCGGGTTTGCCGACCGGTCCGGGACTGAAGCGACGCTGGTCTCGCCGGAAATCGTCAGGGCGCTCGCGTTCTGGATCGAGCTACCACTTGGTCGATTCTTCGGCATACACATGGTCGGGCATCTTGTAGCTGATTCCGGCCTCGTCGAAGACGGACACTTCAAGTAGCGACGTGAGATTGGTGTAGTTGGTCTGCTGCAGGTGCTTGTGAAAAAGCCGGCCCAACGTGCGTTCGATCCGGCCCTGCATGCGGAACCAGGGCAGTACGCCGACCGTTGGGCCGCCCGGATACTTCAGCTTGTTGGCAAGCTCCTTGCCGATGAGCGCTCGGGAAACTCGATACACGTACTTGGCAAGGTGGCGGCGCTCTTCGGGGTCGGTCAGGCCGATCAGCAGCGGGGCGGAGTTGATCAGTGAATTCGCCATCGCGATGCACTCGAAGTCCGGCTCGGGCTCACAGATTCCGCCAATCTCGAAGATTCGCAGCGCTTCAGCCTCATCTCGGTACAAGATCGACTCGGGAATGCCCATCAGGTAGCCGCCATAGCGCCAGACCTGCATGAAGCTGGCGCGTTCTTCGTCGTCATATACGGTGCCCAGGCTCTTCATGTGCTTAAGCAGTCGCGCGGAAAAGGCCGTAATGGCAAAGCCCAGGTGCGCGGCGCTGACGGGTTCGCCCAGTTCATCGAAGTCCCAGTCGCCTGAGTTTGCGAGCAGGCGCCGAACCTGGGCGTGCACCATGCGAACTCGAACCGACAGCTTCCAGCCGTCGCCGCCCCGATCCATGCCACCCGGAACAAACATTTCGAGCATGTGGCGGTTGTTCTGTTTCAAGCGACGAACGCCCTGCTCGCGCAGCCGGCCAGTCGTAAAGAACGACTTGCTGATATTGGTTGCGAACCCTTCGACCAGCGTCCCGCCGACGAACGCACCCAGGATGATCCTGGAATTGCGATGAAACATGCGCATTCCGGGGATCAGCGACGCTTCGTCTACCCAGGCGGGCGGAGTTTTCAATTCCTCAAAGAAGTCCCGGACTTCGCGCGGCGCATCGTTCAGCGCGCTCTCGTCATCGAGATTGTCCATGGCCGCCTGAACGATCCGCCACGATTCTCGCGGGCCGAGTTCTTCCAGGGCCGCCATCATGGCGTCGGCCACGGGATCGCCGATGCGAGTGTGGGCGACGTAGTTGGCGGCTACTTCGGGATCGAGCGCTCGAGCCCTGGCGTAGCCATCGCGATAGCAGGTCGGTAGATCCGCCCCAGCAGATCGCGATGTCCCGGGATCCATATCGCGGACTTATTCGTCCTCGGCGGGTTCCACCCTCACGTCGGGTAGCCAGTTCAGGAATGACGGCAAGTACCAGTTGCGCTTGCCCAATACCTCCATGCTAGCCGGAACCAGGACGGATCGAACGAGAGTTGCGTCGAGGAATACAGCCACCGCCAAGCCGAAGCCGACCTGCTGGTTGATGATGGTTTCGCCGAGCGCGAAGCCGCCGAAGACGGCGACCATGATGAGCGCCGCGCCGGTAATGATGCCTGCAGTCGAGCGCAGCCCGTACGCCACGGCCTCGGCGTTGTCCCCCGTGTGGTCGTAGCGCTCGCGGATGCGGCTGAGCAGGAAGACGTGGTAGTCCATGGATAGCCCGAAGAGGATGGAAAAGAGGAACAGCGGGATCCAGGCATCCACGACCTCCGCGTGGCGGAACCCCAGCAGTTCGGTCCCCACGCCCTTTTGAAAGACCAGGACCAGCAACCCGTACGAGGCGCCGACCGACAGCAGATTCATGATGACGGCCTTGATCGGGATGACGATGGATCTGAAGACCAGCATCAGCACGATGAAGCTGAAACCGAGGACGAACAGGAATACGAACGGCGTGTAGATCTCAACGATTTCGAACACATCAGCCGTAATCGCGGTAATACCGCCAACCAGCACACTCGCCGCAACGCCTTCAAACGCCGCCGGGATGTACTCATCACGCAGGACCGTGACGGCGTCAACCGCAGCCTGGCTGCTCGACTCCCCGTGGATTATCAGCGTCAAGAGCGCCAGGTCACCGGCTTCGTTGACCGTTGGAACCGGAGGAATCGGGAACCTGGGGTCGTTGCTGAGCGTGGCCTGCAGGCGCTGAACCGCACCCTGGACCTCGGGACTGTTGACGTTGCCGTCAACCACGACTTCCACCGGATTGACGATGCCGAAGGAAAAGTTCTCTTCAAGGACGTAGAAAGCTTCCCGACTTTGCGAACCCTCGGGGAACGCATCGACCCCGCTCAGGCCGGTTTTGATGTCGAAGTAGAAGACCGTCAACACGATCATGGGCACGGCGATGGCGAGGATGCTGATGACCGGGAATCGCATGACTTTCTCGGTGATGAACTCCCAGAACCCCGCCTTTGAATGGTCGGGGCTGGTCACCTTGAAGCGACCGAGCAAGGGCACCGGCAGCAGGTTCACCC
>WTFW01000160.1 GCA_011523785.1 Chloroflexota bacterium
GCGCAGCGGAGGGTGTCCCAGCGTTGCTGGTCGGTGGTGATGAAGAGGAAGTTGGGGGGCATGGGAGGTGGGTTGAAGCGGGTGTTCGCCGAGCTTATGGATGAGGCTATGGTAAGTGCATGAGCAGAGGGGCGCTTCTTTCGGCGCGATGCAGCTGAGATTCTCAAGGCACGCCCGCCACGTCATGCGAGAACGCGGGATACCTGCGGCGTGGGTCGAGCGGGTTGTAGCCGCGGTTGAGCTGCGAGTGCCGGATCCAGGCGACTCCGAAGTGGAACGGTTCTATGGGAGCGTGCCGGAGCGTGGCGATCGGGTGCTACGGGTGGCCGTGAATACGAGCGTGGCTCCCTGGCGAGTCGTCAGCGTATTCTTTGATCGCAGCATGCGAGGTGAGCTATGAAGCTGAACGTGGACCGGGAAGCGGACGCCCTGTACCTGCGCCTGGACGATTCGGCCATCGTTGAGTCGGAGGAAGTCTCTCCTGGAGTAGTTCTGGACTACAACGAGGCGAATGAAGTGGTTGGCGTGGAGATGTTGTATCTCTCGAAGAGGTCGTCGGACCTCAACCTGACGGCTCTGGAGTTCGAGACCGTCTAGCAAGACATCGCCGCTCGTCTGTGGGGGGCCGCAACGTAGGTGGCTTCAGCCGCGACTACACGGGTTAATCGGCGAATCGGTAGGCGTAGAGGGTGGCGTAGGTGAGTTTGAGGTGGAGGCGGACGCGTTGGCCGAGGAGGGGTTGGAGGTTTTGGCCGTTCCAGGTGACGGGGACGTCGACGCCGTTGGAGATCTGGGCGTCGCAATCGGCGTGGGCGTAACCGGGGATGGGGTTGGCGTCGTCGCCGGTGACGGCCACGGAGACGGGGCCGTTGGCGGCGCCGATGTTGAGGAGGAGGCTGGGGCCGCCGACCTGGATCCACTCGGTGGTGAGCTCGCCGCCGTCAGGTCCGGCGCGGAGGCCGGCGAAGCGGTCGCGGGGGGCGCGGGCAATGCCGATGGCCCCGATATTGAGGCGTTCGTGGCGGTGGGCCATGGGGCGGCCGCTATACCAGAGGAGCATTTCGTCGCCGCGGACCTGGGGCGGGGACATGCCGAAGGCGACCCAGGTGCTGTCCCAGGCGTCCGAGGGGCCCACATCGAAGTAGGTCTGGCGGGAGACGGCGCGTTCCCAGCGGATGCCGTCGCGGCTGGTGCTGAGCTGGACGTTGAGGATTTCGTTGATTGGGTCGTAGTACTCGAGCAGACCGATGTACTGGTTGCCCCAGTTGAAGAAGGGCATGCCGTAGAACTCGGTGGCGGGCGGGTCGTCGTCGTCGGCATCGACGATGACGGTAGCGGGCGTCCAGTCCAGGATGTCGTCGGAGCGGGAGAGGGCGATGTCGCGGCGGCGCGCGTGGCCGGCGGCACGGTCGCGGGCGGCGTGGTCGCGCCGACTGGTCATGGCAAAGCCGCCGCGCTGGAAGTCCTGCATGACGCAGGTGCGGTCGCCGCGGGGCAGGTGGACGCGGTTCGGGGACGGGTCCCATTGAATGCCGTCGCCGCTGAAGGCGACGATGAAGCCGCGGTCTTCCGCCTGGTCCGTGAAGAAGGCGACGAGTTTGTAGCGGCGGTTGGGGTCGGGTTCGAGGGGATCGATGAGAACCGTGGGCGGGCCGAGGCGGCGGACTTCGGGTTGGCGGCGTTCGCCGTAGACGACGCTGTTGGGGACGCCGGCGGGATGGTCGACGTGGGTGTAGACGCCGCGGGTCCAGGTGACGCCGTCGGGTGAGGTGGCGTGGCAGAGGGAGTTGCGAAAGCGGTCGCGGCGGGACTTGTCGTCGGCGAGGTACCACATGCGGTAACAGTCTTCTCGGTCGTCCCAGTAGACGGAGCCCCAGAGGTTGACGCGGGATTGTTCCCAGGGGTGGTCGGCGGTGAGGACGGGGCCGGGCTGGATGCGGTGGGGGCGCTCGATGAAGCGGGTGAGGCCGCGGCGATAGGAGATCTCGTGGTCGTCGATGAGGAGGTGGAGGTGGGGGTTGTGCATGGGGGTGACTC
>WTFW01000207.1 GCA_011523785.1 Chloroflexota bacterium
GCGGCCACCACCAATGACGCCCTACGGTTGTTCGGCGGCATCGGATGTGGAGAAGACGAGTGTTGATGCGATGGCGGAGCGGCTGGTGGGGTGTGGGGTTGAGCTGGATGAAGGGCCGGTGACGCGGGCGTGGAATACGCGGGAGATCGTGGTGGTGGATCCGGATGGATACCGGTTGGTGTTCTTTGAGGCCGTGGACGTGGAGAGGTCGTTTGAGGAGGTAATGGGGGATGTAGGAAGAAGTTAGTGGCTCGTGGTTGGCGAACAGTGATGTGACTGGGCGGGCGGAACTACGGCGTCACCAGAGCAGGCGAACGGGATAACGATCGAAGGCGGCGTCGTTGGATATGAGCACCAGGTCGAGCGAGAGCGCCTGGGCGATGAGCATGCGGTCGAAGGGGTCGCGATGGGGACCCGGGAGCGCGCCGGCGCGGGCGGCGTCGGCGACGGATAGCGGCAGTTCCTGGAAGCCCTGGGCGGCAATGGCTCCGGGAATGTCGGAGGCGATCGGGTCGGCGCCCGGCAGTTTGCCCAGCCGGTGTTTGGTGGTGATTTCCCAGGCCGTGGCGGCGCTGACCAGCACCTCGTTGCTTTCATCGTCCACTGCCCGTCTCGCGGGCATCGACATCCGTCGGTTTCCGGCGTACCACCAGAGAAACGCGTGGGTGTCGAGCAGCAACCGCACGGGTCAGCCGCCTTCCCACAGGCGTAACTCCTCCTCGGGAAGCGGGTCGAAGAAGCTGTCGTCGATCGTGATCTTCCCCTTCAAGGACCCGAATTGCCGCTTACCCCGCGGCTTACACGCCACCAGCCGGGCGACAGGCTTGCCGTTGCGGGCAATGGTGACTTCTTCACCCGCCTCGACCTGCGCCAGCAGGCGGGACAGGTGGGTCTTGGCTTCGTGCACGTTCACCGTTGGCATTTCCGACTCCCCGGGGCGCCTCGGCCGTTTGCTTGGCTAAGGGTATGACTAACGCAGGGTCTGTTCAAGAAGCGAGTTGTTTGTGGCGCGACTGGCGGCTGGCGGCTGCCACAGGCTATCCGAGGACCACGACGGAAACGCGTGGGTGTCCACCAGCGGCCGCACGGGTCAGCCGCCTTCCCAAAGGCGCAACTCCTCCTCCGGAAGCGGGTCGAAGAAGCTGTCGGGAACGACGACCTTGCCCTTGAATACGCCGGGTTGGGGGCCGCCCTGGTCGCGCGCCGGTACCAGCCGGGCCACGGGCTTGCCGTTGCGAGCTATGGTGACTTCTTCGCCCGCCTCGACCTGCGCCAATAGGCGGGACAGGTGGGTCTTGGCCTCGTGCACGTTCACCGTTGGCATTTCCGACTCCCCGGACGCCTGATCAGTGTGCTTGGCTAAGAGTATGACTAATGCAGGGGCCGCTCAAGGGGCGGGATGGGCATTGGGACCGCGGGGAGAGCCGGAGGGCGGGGGCCTGGTTGGTCCGACGCGCGTTGGCTCACACCGTGTCACCAGGGGTTGGTGGCGTCCATTTGCCAGTTGACGAGGTTTTGGGCGGTGATGGGGTGGTCCTCGGTGAAGAGCCTGGATTCGAGACTGTCGCGGCGGGTGGGGTAGACGCGTTGGGTGATGCAAATGCGCGAGTTGATGAAGAGTTCGATGACGGAGCGGTCGATGAAGCAGTCGATGCGGAGCGGTTCGTTGGGCTGGAGGGGAAGGGGGACGACTTGCCGGCTGGTGGCGCTGGTGATGTCGCGGGGGTTGCGGCCGTAGATGAGGTTTGGGTCGAGGCTGGCGCGGTCGAAGTCGACGATGAAGTGCCGGCGGCGGGTGTCGTAGGTGACGACGGTTTGTTCCTGGCCGTCGGGTGAGCAGAGGAGCTTGAGGCCGAAGCGGGTGGCCTGCGTGGGGTGGATGGTGAGCTGGAGTTCCATGCAGTCGGATTCGAAACCGTGGATGGTGCGCTCCTCGCCCGGTGCAAGGGTGAGGTCGGGATGGCGGCGTTCGTCGTAGCGAAGGTTGCGGAGTTCGGCGACGGGGTCGATGCGGAGGGTGTTGTCGGGGGC
>WTFW01000200.1 GCA_011523785.1 Chloroflexota bacterium
GAGTTCGCGCTTGGGACAGCGCAGGACCTCACGAAGGTTGGGATCCAGTTCGATCTGGTCGGCCGCCTGGTCAAATTGGGCGAGGGCAGCGGCGTATGGTCCTTCGGGTGGCGCTGGTGCCGAGTTCATTTCGTGTTCACTGCGTGTCGGGTCATGTTCAAGTTCGAGCGCGGGTGGTCTTGCTTCATCCTAATCTCCGGCTCGATGAGGCGTCGCGCCAGGGCTTTTGCCAGCGCATGAGGGTAAATTCGGGGATGCGGTACCAGTCTTCGAAGCGGGGGTTGTGGCGGAGGGTGTTGGTGGGCGGGACAGGTTCGAGGAAGGTGCGGAGGTTGAGGTTGGCGGAGAGGTAGGCCTGCATGTAGGCGCTGAGGGGGCGGTGCCAGTTGACGACCTGGTGACCGCGCCAGTTGAGGGTGATGGGTCGCTCGTCGACGTATTGGTCGACGGGGCGGAAGAGGCGGTGGCCGTCGGCGTCGCGTTCCCAGCCGGGCGAGGCGGTGATGAAGCCGAGGTTGGCGGCGACAAGATGTCCGCCGGGCTTGAGGACGCGGGCGGCTTCGGCAATGGCGGATCGAAAGTCGGGCACATCCACCCAGACGATGTAGCTGACGACGGTATCGATGGTGGCTGAGGCGATGGGTAGCTGGGTGGCGGGGGATCTGACGATGGCGCCCTGGCCGGCGGAGCGGTGGCGGGCTGTCCTGACCATTGGCCAGTAGAGGTCGAGCGCGATGGTGCGGGCGCCGCGTGCGGCGAGCATGCGGCTGAAGCGGCCTTCGCCGGCGCCGATGTCGAGGATGAGCTGTGCATCTACGTTGCCGCATGCCTCCAGCATGGCGTCGTCGAGGAGCAGGGTGCGGCTGGGGTCGCCTTCGTCGATGAAGCGGATGTATTCGGCGGCGAAGGCCGTCCAGCCGGATGGGTCGCTCTCGTCGGGCATCGCACGCTGCTCGGCGAAAAAGGGCGGCCATTATGCACGAGCGATGCAAGCTGACGATCATGGGGACAGGGCGAGCCATCGAAGAGTCCTTTGGCGGACGTCTCTTCGACTTTCGCGGCAAACGAAATGTAGCTAGACTGGCTATATGAAAAGCGCCAGTGTGAGCGAAGCGAAGAACGGGCTGAGTGCGCTGCTGGACGAGGTCCGTCGTGGCGAGACCGTACTGATTACTCACCACGGCAAGCCAGTGGCGCGGCTCGAGCCGTACCAGTCGTTGGGATTGGCGGATGATGAGGCGGCCGCGGCGCTGGTGAGGCGAGGTGTCGTTCGTCCGCCAAGGGCCAGGCTCGACGTGGAGGAATTCCTGGCCCGGCCCCGCCCGCGGATTGGCGAGGGTTTGAGCGCCAGCGAGATCGTAGTGGCGGAGAGAAGCGAAGGCCTCTGAACTACTGGGACTCCTCGGCTCTCGTCGCCCTCCTGGTGGAAGAGAAGACAAGCGCTCAGCGGGAAGCGCTGCTCAGGCAGAATGACGGCATTGTGACCTGGTGGGGCAGCCTGGTTGAGTGCGCGTCGGCGCTTAGCCGGCTCCGTCGCGAGGGTCGCCTCGATGCTGGCACGCTCCGCCAATCCCATGAGTACTTGCAGAACCTCAGCGGCACGTGGCTGGAGGTGCCGCCGACGGAACGCGTACGTCGGCGAGCATTGCGGCTTGTACGAGTCCACGCTCTTCGAGGCGCCGACGCCCTGCAGTTAGCCGCGGCCCTGACTGCTGCTGAGGAAGATCCGGTGAGCATGAACTTTGTCAGTAGTGACACCCGGCTTACGACCGCAGCGGAGCGGGAGGGATTCCAGGTTCTCTGATGCGATACGACCTGTTAGCAGATCGAAGCAGGCGACGATCGGCCTTACGGGTAATCTTCGCGTTTCGATCGCAAAGGGCCCAGGCTCACGAAGTTTTGAAACTACAGTCCGAATTGACTTGGAGCTGATGCCTACGTTTCCTGTTGTTGATGCCGCCGGGTCCCCGTATGAGGCGGGGCAGGTGCATGGGGTGGCGGTGGCG
>WTFW01000119.1 GCA_011523785.1 Chloroflexota bacterium
GGGACTTAACCCAACACCTCACGGCACGAGCTGACGACAGCCATGCAGCACCTGTTACACGGTCCCGAAGGAACTCCCGATTTCGCGGGATGGCCGTGTAATGTCAAACCCCGGTAAGGTTCTTCGCGTAGCCTCGAATTGAACCACACGCTCCGCTGCTTGTGCGGGCACCCGTCAATTCCTTTGAGTTTTAGTCTTGCGACCGTAGTCCCCAGGCGGGACGCTTACCGCGTTAGCTCCGGCACGCAGGGGGGTTGAGCCCCCCACACACCTAGCGTCCATCGTTTACGGCGCGGACTACCAGGGTATCTAATCCTGTTTGCTCCCCGCGCTTTCGCCCCTCAGCGTCAGGTCAGGCCCAGACCGCCGCCTTCGCCTCTGGTGTTCCGTCCGGGATCTACGCATTCCACTACTCCCCCGGACGTTCCACGGTCCTCTGCCTGCCTCCAGCCTGGTGGTTTGCTCGGACCCTCCCCGGGTGAGCCGGGGGCTTTCACCGAACACCTACCAAGCCGCCTACGAGCGCTTTACGCCCAGTGATTCCGGATAACGTTTGCCACCAAGGTATTACCGCGGCTGCTGGCACCCTGTTAGCCGTGGCTTGTTCCTGGGGTACCGTCAATTTCGTCCCCCAGAAAAGGGGTTTACAACCCGAAGGCCTTCATCCCCCACGCGGCGTCGCTGCGTCGGGCTTTCGCCCATTGCGCAAGATTCCTCCATGCTAAACCCCGTAGGGCTCGGGACCATATCTCAGTCCCCGTGTGGCGGATCATCCTCTCAGACCCGCTACCGATCACTGCCTTGGTGAGCCATTACCCCACCAACTAGCTAATCGGCCGCAGCCCCCTCAGTCGGCGCCATGACAGGTTCCCCTGCCACAGCTTTCGTCTACCTGTCTACCAGGCGACCATATGCGGGATTACCTCCGGTTTCCCGGAGTTTTCCCCCACCGACCGGTAGGTTAGCTACGTGTTACGCACCCGGACGCCACGGTCGTGGGCGCTCCGAAGAGCCTCCCCGTACCGTTCGACTCGCATTGGTAAGGCACGCCGCCAACGTTCATCCTGAGCCAGGATCAAACTCGCCAATCCAATCTCCACACACGCCCTGGCGGGCGTGATACAGATCGCAATTACTTCAGGACCCCGGGTGTACCGGAGCCCTGAGCCACCGAGTCATCCTCGAATCACGTGGATTACTGTCGCGCCAGACACATTGGAATGACGCGAGTACTCGCACTCACTCTTCCCCTGTTAAGGTGCCGTCGCGCCCGCACCCGGCTGAAATGCCGGTGCGCCACCGGGGCGGCTGATGAATCAAGCGCCGCCGAAATGCGCGGATGCCTTTTCAGGCAGTCGCCCATCGTAGCACGCGTGGACGCACAGGCCCAGACCTTTCGTCCGGGCCACTAGCTCAATTGGTCCACGCGGCAGCCAGCCTGGAGTGCTACGCTGGGCGAACACCAAGTTTGACGTGACATACCTCGCATCAAGATTGGTGGAGGGAGTCGGCCCAACGAAGCCGGGCAACCTTCGGGCGAACGCTCGAGAGGGTGCCAATTCCGGTAGCGGAAGCTGCAAGATGCGAGGGTCACCGGCGCGAGGCAGCGCCCCGAGGGCGGGGCGCACGGCGCCAAGGGGTTTGCGACGGAGTGAGAGGCAACCTCTCCCCAGCTGTTGGGTGGCCGATGGCGATGGCCGTGCCCGCGCGTGACGCGGGCGAGCCGGGTTTTCCGGCGACACGGGACTTCGCCATCCGCTGACACATCCGTCGGCGCCTCTGCCAAGGATCATCCGCATGTCCACGACTCAGACGCTTCGCTGTCGCGAGTGCAGCCGCGCCTACCCGCTGCAGGCCACACACATCTGCGAGTTTGATTTCGGACCGCTGGAAGCGCAGTTCGATTACGCGGCCATCCGCGAGACTATTTCGCGGGAGGCCATCGCCGCGCGGCCGCCCACCCTGTGGCGCTACCACGAGTTGCTGCCGGTGGAGGGCGGCTGGGACGAGACCTGGCCGGTCGGGTTTACGCCCTTGCAGCGCGCGGACAACCTGGGCGACCGCCTGGGGCTGACCAACCTCTACGTCAAGAATGACACGGTGAACCCCACCTACTCCTTCAAGGATCGGGTGGTAGCCGTGGCGATCACGAAAGCCCGCGAGTTCGGATTCGAGACCTTTGCCTGCGCGTCCACCGGCAACCTGGCCGGCGCGGTGTCCGCCGCGGGGGCGCGCCATGGAATGCCCACGTACGTCTTCATGCCCGCCGACCTGGAAGTGGGCAAGATCCGCGGGGCGGCCGTTTACGGCGCGGGGATCGTGGCAGTGGAAGGCACCTACGACGAGCTGAACCGGCTGTGCAGCGAGATTGCCGATCTCTACAGCTGGGCCTTCTGCAACATCAACATCCGGCCGTACTACGCCGAGGGGTCCAAGACGCTGGCCTTCGAGTCGGTGGAACAGCTGGGCTGGGTGGCGCCGGATCACATCGTGGCGCCGATCGCGTCCGGCTCGCTGTACACCAAGATGGGCAAGGCCATGAAGGAGCTGGTGGAAGTGGGGCTGCTGGACAGCCAGTCCACCCGCATCCACGGCGCCCAGGCGGACGGTTGCGCGCCGGTGGCCGAGGCGTTTGCGCGCGGGCAGACGACGTACCGGCCGGTTCGCCAGCCGGACACGGTGGCCAAGTCGCTGGCCATTGGCAATCCGGCCGACGGGTTCTACTCGCTGAAGCTGGCGCAGGAAGTCGACGGCGTGATCGAGGCCGTGACCGACGATGAGATCGTGGACGCCATGCGCCTGCTGGCCTCGACAGAAGGCATTTTTGCCGAGACGGCGGGCGGCGTGACAATTGCGGTATTGGCCAAGCTGGCGGAGCGCGGCGTGATCGCTCGGGACGACCTGACGGTGGCGCTGGTGACCGGCAACGGGCTGAAAACGCAGGAGGCTATCGACGGCCGGGTGGACGCCCGCTTTGAAATCCGACCGAGCATTACATCGTTCGAACAGACGCTGGCCGACCGCGGCGTGCTGACGCCAGCCTAGACCGCGCAGGAGACGCACCTATGCCCAATGTCCGAATTCCAACCCCGCTCCGCAGCCTGACGGACGGCAAGAACAGCGTGGATATCGACGCCACGAACGTCGGCGACCTGGTGGAGAAGCTGAACGCCGCCCATCCCGGATTCTCCGAGAGGATCCTGGACGAGGACGGCGAACTGCGGCGCTTCGTCAACATCTACGTGGACGGCGAGGACATCCGCTACCGCGAAGGCTTCGACACCGAAGTCGGCCCCGGCGACGAGGTCTCGATCGTGCCGTCGGTGGCGGGCGGCTAGGCCGGACCCACCGCACCCACGGCGCGCGGCAACCGCCCCCGGAGCTTCGGCTCCGGGACGGGGCGGCTGCCTCGTCGGCCGTGGGACGTTTGGCGGCTATTGACCGCCGATGGTCTCGAAGACGGTATCGGCCGCGGTCAGCTCGCCGGGCGAGAATTCGATCCCGAGGCTGCGAGCCCGCGCAAGGTTGAAGCTCGTGTCGGTCTGTTTCGGGTCGACGATGGGCATGGCGGCGGGGTCGGCTCCAATCAGAATGTCCGCGCCGAGCGCGCCGACGTAGGCTCCGGTCTTCAGCCCAGAGTTGCCCACGGCGACCAGGATGCCGTCCCGTGCCCAGTCGGCCACAAGGCCAAGCTCGGGCAGGTTGTTCTCGGCCACCATCCAGTCGATCACTTCGGCAGGTGGGACGATCTCTCCGCTTGCATCGCGAAGCTGGTGGAAGTTCACCACGGCAATGAGGTCAGCTTTGTCCTGGTAGTCGACGACGGCGCGCTGCCACTGCTCAAACGTCTCCAGCAGCAGAAAGTCCAGGACTTCAAACGGCCGGGCGCCGGCTGCCTGGTCGTCGCGCTGCAATTCGGCGCGAACGGTTTCCGAGCCCGCGCCGGCATCGGCGAGGATGACGACCCGGGTCACATCAGGAAAGAGCCGCTTGGCGGTTGCAAAGGCCTGCGTGTGCGGGATGCGCTCCAAGGCCCCGGTGATGGGTCCGCCAGGCATGTCGAGACTGTCGATGGGGGCGTAGATCGTCGGGTCGACATTGATGCCGGCGAACACCGTGGGGGGCGGATTGTCGGGGCTCTCCTCGGCGAGCCTTACAGCCACGTGCTCGAGCGCGACATCGTCCGTGACAAACAGGAGGTCAGGCTCGAAGGCTCGCAGCGCCTCAAGGGCCTCGGCGGCTCGCTGTTCGATCTGCTGGGGGCTTGTGAAGGTGATCCGGGTGTCCATCTCGAAGGTCTGCAACCGGTAATCGCGATCCTGGATCAAACCGTTCTGGGAGAGGCCCTGGATGATTCCCTCGTGGAGTTGCCTGGTCCAGGTAAAGGCGTGGCTATACGAGTGCACGACAAAGATGCGATGCGGCTGGCCCGCAGCGGCGGCACCGTCTGGCGCTGACGTGGACGAGTCGCAGGCCGCGGCGACCATCAGGGTGACCAGGAGCGACGCCAACGCCAAGGCGACCCGGGGGATGGAATGTCGATCAACCATGACGACTGCGTTCAATAGCCTTCACCGTCATTGGTAGGCCCGGCCCCGGGGTCTGTCCAGCCTAAGCCCGCCGTCCGCTCAGGCGTCGGGGGGTAGGGGTTTGCGGTTGTCGAAGCCTTCGTCGCGGCCGTGCCAGTAATCAATTGAGTCTTCGCCGAGGCGCCAGCAGAGGAAGGCGTCCTCGCCGTCGACCTCTGACGGGAAGTCGATCAGGCCGGTGGACGGATCGCGCAGGACGATGTTGCGCGACCTGAGCCAGGCGACGAGGGGCTGCACGTCCCAGAGGGCGGCGACGAGCGCCTGGTGAGCGAGGCTGACTTCGACGGGCGTGCGGCGGCTGGAGGTCTGGGCGTCTTCGAACGCCTGGCGCTCGGACCCGGCCTCCATCCATACGCCCTGCAAGCGGCCGACGATGCGGCGGACCTCGGGCAGGAGCTCGGTGGCCTCCTCCAACGTATAGGTCGGGCCCTCCTCGTCGTGTTCGTCCATGGGTCCGGGCCTCGCCTTGGGTCTACAGGTAAGTATCGGCCAGCGCGGCGCGTCCGTGCGGGCCTTCCGTGTCGAGCCGCGGCCACATGGTGCGTTCGCGCACGACAGCCAGTGTCGGGTACCAGGCGGCGCGCAGGTTGCCGGCCAGGTAAACGGAACCGCCGGCGACGACGGAGCCGTGGTTGCCGGCCAACGCGAGGGCGGCTTGCAGTGCGTCGTCCGGCTCGGAGGCCTGGGCGATGGGGGCATTTCCGAGCTTCTCGCCCGCTTCGGCCAGCAAGCCGACGGGCAGGGCGGGTTTGCGGTAGACCTGCGGCTCGGTGGCGACCCAGACATCAAGGTGGGGCAACAGCTGGGGCAGCACCTCCGAGGCGGCGCGGTAGCCGACCATGCCGATGAGGCCAACCCGGGGGCGGGGCAGGCCCGCGCCGTCGATGACCTGTCCGAGGGCGCGGGCTTTGTCTCGGTTGTGGGCGCCGTCCAGGTAGACGGCGGGATGGCCGGGCATGCGTTCGAAGCGGGCGGCGAGGCGGCCGCGGGCCGTGGCTTGCCGGACCTGCGGGCTGAGCGGCGTCCCGAGGACTTCGAGCGCCGCCTCGGCCAGGCGGGTGTTGTGGGAACGAAAGTCCGAGCCGGCGAGGGGTATTTCGACCAGCGGCTGGCCGATGGCGGCGGCGGCTTCGCGCACTGGCGGTTGGGCTTCGGGCGGGAGCGGGCCGCAGAGGGCGGCGGCGGCGGGCTTGAAGATGCCGGCCTTGTGCCAGGCGACGGTTTCGAGGGTGCCGCCGAGGCTCTTGAGGTGGTCGCGACCCACGCTGGTAATGATCGCCAGGTCGGGTTGGACCACGTTGGACAGATCAAAGCGACCGCCGGCGCCGACTTCCATGACGGCGATGTCGACGCGGGCACGGACAAAGTACTCGAAGGTGAGCGCGACCCAGACCATGCCGTAGGTGGGCGGGCCGTCGGGATCGGTGGCGGCGAAGCGATCGACGTGGGGGCGGATCCAGTCGACGAGGTCGACCAGCTCCAAGGGACGGGCCAGTTGCGCGTCGCAGTCGAACTTCTCCAGGGCGGTTTGCAGGTAGGGGGTGCAGTGCAGACCGGTGCGCAGGCCGGAGGCGGTCAGGCCGGCCGCGATCTTGGCGGCGACGGAGCCCTTGCCGGAGGTCCCGCCAACATGCACGCAGCGGAGGCCGTCCTGCGGGTTGCCGAGGGTGCCGAGGAAGCGGCGGAAGCGGGCCAGCCGGCGTTCGCCGGCCTGGATGGACTGTTCCAGGGTGCGCGGCGTGGTGGGGCCGGCCGGACCCCGGATCAGACCGTTGACGTAGCCAACGGCGGCGTGGCCGGCGGCGATTTCGGCGTCGGTGACGGGTGATTCGTCGCGGGTCAGGACGGCGGTATCAGGCACCGTGGTGTTGGGCGAGTTCGAGGGCCTCCAGCATGCCGGCGAAGGACTCGCGCGTGTTGGCTTCCTTGCTGCGGTGATCGGGATGCCAGTGGGTTTCGAGGTTGACCGCGCCGGCGAACCCATCGTCGATGAGGGCGCGGAGCTGGCCGACGAAGTCCACTTCGCCGCGACCTATGCACTCCCAGGCGATCAGGCCGGTGGCGTGATCGACCACGCGGGCGTCCTTGATGTGGACATGCTCGGTCCAGGGACGGGCGATGGCGTAGCCGGGCGGGAATGGGTTGCCGCCGGATACGAAATCGTTGGATGGGTCCCAGTTCAGCCTGACGCTTGGGTGGTCCGTGGCTTCCAGGATGCGCACGGTGTTGACGGCGGTGTTGCCCCAGCAGCTGCGGACGTTTTCCACCAGGAGGGTTACGCCAGCGGCGGCGGCGCGGTCGCCGGCGTCGCGCAGCACGGCCGCGATGCCGGCCAGCCGGTCGTCGGGGAGCGGCCCGCCGTCGGGCAAACGGGGGCTTGGATTGCCCATGCCGACCATGTCGTCGCGGCGGCAGGAGAAGATACGGACGTAGGGCGACCCGAGGGCCTGGGCGACGCGGATGCCGCCTTCCAACTCGATGCGGTGCCGGTTCCAGCCGTCGATCGAGGCCAGGTCACCTACGTCGCCGGGCGGCAGGATAAGGACCTTGAAGGCCTGCGTGCCGACGGCGGATACGTAGAGGCCGGCGCGTTGGACGGCGGCGCGGGTGCGCTCGACGAGGGCGTCGTCGCATTCATGGGCCGCGCGGCCCCAGAAGTCCTCGATTTCGATCTGGGACATGCCCAGGTCGGCGGCGACGTCCACACCGACGTCGACGTCCGAGGAGATCTCGCTGTTGACCACGCCGACCGAGAACGGAAGGTTGATGTCTACACGGGCTGACATATCAGGCCGCCGTTGTTCGAGACCAGAACGACATCAGGAGTTCCTCCATTTCGGAGCGGCGGTCGACGGCGGCACGCAGCGCTTTCATGTCCAGGCCGTCGCTACTGACCGACACGCCGCGCAAATGCTCGGCCACGTCGTTTGAAGCTCGGGTCCAGCTTTGCATCAGGCTGCGGAGTTCGCGGGCCTGTTGCCGCGTGAGCGCCATGGGCGGCTCTCCGGCGAGGTAAGTGCGCGAGGGTAGCGCGTCCGACAGGCTGTTGGACGCGGCCGTGGCGGAAATGGGCCGGTGGTAGACTCCGCTTCCTGTTGCCGGCGTGCGGCGCCCTGAGGTTGCAGGCGTTCGCCGCCGCTCGCCCCTTAGCCGCGGGAGGCCCAATGGCGATTCATGCTGGCGCGCCGCGTCGCTCGACCCTAGCGCCCGGGGACCACGCCAAGCTGGACGACCTGCGAGCGCGTCTGGCCAATTTGAAGGATGAGCCGGGCGCCACGCTGGAAGCGCTGTACGCGGCGCAGGCAGTCTTCTCGTACGTACCGCCAGAGGCGGTGACGATGATCGCCGAGGAACTCCGGCTGCCGGAGAGCGAAGTGTTTGGCGTCCTGACGTTCTACACGATGTTCCACCGCAAGCCCTCGGCCAAGTACGTGCTGCGGGTGTGCCGGGATCTGAGCTGTCACATCTCGGGCGCTCCGGCGGTGTTGCAGGCGCTGAATGACGAACTGGGCACGCGGGTAAGCGAGGTGACCGAGGACGGGCTGTTCGAGACCGAGTCGGTTTCCTGCCTGGGGCTATGCGACCTGCAGCCGGCGGTGATGGTGAACCTGGAGCAACACGGTCCGCTGGACGCGGAGCAAGCCCGCAGCCTGCTGGCCGACCTGCGGGCGCGAGAAGCCTGATGGAACTCGTCGTAACCAAGAACTTCGGCAACCCGCAGTCGTGGACGTTGGAGAGCTATCGCAAGGCGGGCGGGTACCAGGCGCTGGAGAAAGTCCTTCGCGAAATGACGCCGGAGGATGTCTCCGAGTTGGTGAAGGAGTCCGGACTGAGCGGTCGCGGCGGGGCGTTCTTCCCCACCGGGCTGAAGTGGCAGTTCGTGCGGTCGGACCCAAAGACGCCGCGTTACGTGGTGATCAACGGCGACGAGAGCGAGCCGGGCACGTACGTGAACCGCTACTCGCTGGAACTGGACCCGCACCTGATGCTGGAGGGGATGCTGATCGCGGCCTACTCCTGCAACGCCACGCTGGGGTATGTGTACATCCGCGGCGAGTACGGGCTGGCGCACAAGCGCACGCAGGCGGCGATCCGCGAGGCGTACGAGGCCGGATACCTCGGCAGCAACATCCTGGGCAAGGACGGCTTCGACTTCGAGGTGACGTTCCGCCGCGGCGCGGGGGCCTACATCGTGGGCGAGGAGACCGCGCTGTTCAATTCGCTGGAAGGCAAGCGCGGGAACCCGCGTTACAAGCCACCGTTCCCGACCAATGTGGGCGTGTGGGGGCTGCCGACGGCGATCAACAACGTGGAAACGCTGTCGGCGGCGCCAGCCATCATCGAGAACGGCGCCGAGTGGTTCCAGAACCTGGGGCACGGGGAGGCGACGGGCACGAAGATGTATTGCCTCTCGGGTCGGGTTGCCAAACCCGGCGTGCATGAACTCCCGCTGGGCACGACCGCGCGCGAACTGATCTACGACTACGGCGGCGGGGTGCTAGACGGGCGGCCGCTGAAGGGCTTCAAGCCGGGCGGCGCCTCATCGGCGGCGCTAGGTCCGGAGCACCTGGACGCGGCGCTGGAGCCGCAGTCCATGGCTGCGCTGGGCACGATCATGGGCACCGGCGGCGTGGTCGTATACGACGACACGGTTTGCATGGTGGACGCGGCTTACCGGGACGCGCTGTTCTTCGAGGAGGAGAGTTGCGGGTTCTGCATACCCTGCCGCGAAGGCGCGCCCAACCTCGTACAGATCTGCGAGCGGATCATGCACGGGCAAGGCACCATGGACGATCTGGACCTGCTGGAAGAGCTCGGCGCGAGCATGATGGCCTCGTTCTGCGGACTGGGGCAGTTTGCGCACCAGCCAGTGCGCGGGGCCGTACGGGCGTTCCGCGACGAGTTCGAGGCGCACATCCGCGACCGTCACTGCCCTGCGGGCGTCTGCCAATTCTCGAATAACGGGCGGCTGGCCTAGGCGGGACGCGGGCTTTCGTTCGCGGGCCGGGCGGAAAGCTCGGAGACGCCCGAGTCGATTCTCTACGCGTTGCCTTTCGGTTGGTGTCGCTCGGCGTCGTCGGTCCAGCGGTACTGACAGCGGTCGTTGTAGTCGCAGTAGCGGCAGTGTGGGCCCGGCGTCGGCTTGAAGTCGGCGGCGCCAACGCGCTGCGCCAGTGCCTGGTAGCGGTTGAGCACGTCGTCCGCGGTGGCGGGGTCAGGCGACTGGGAGATGCCCCGGTTGTCGGTCAGGTAGTAGACGGTGAGCCGCGAGACGGCGCGGTTGAAGCCGCGTTCGAGGGCCAGGGCGTAGGTGTGGAGCTGGGTTCGCAGGCGGCCGGGTAGCTCGGGCGGGCGGCTGCCGCTCTTGTAGTCGATGACTTCGAGGCCGTCGGGCCGTTCGTCGACCCGGTCGATTACGCCTTCCACGGTGTGGGCGTCGTCCGGGCGCAGGCGGAGGCGGAAGCGGCGTTCAAGCATGACGGGGCGGCCCGGCGCGTGGCCACGGGCGGACCAGAAACCATCGAGAAGCTCGTGGCCGCGGTCCCAGATGTCGGGGAAGCGCTCGCGGTTGAGGCGGGGGGCGTCGCGCCAATAGGCGGCATGCAGATCGTGCAGGTCGGCGCGCGTGAGGCGGACGCCATCGCGCAGCCGCTCAAAGGCCCGGTGCAAGACCGAGTGGACGATGGCGCCGACGGTGAGGCGAGGGGAGAACGGGATGGGGATGCGCTGGACGTAGCGGAAGCGGTAGGCGTAGGGACAGAACTCGTAGAGGGCGAGCTTGGTGAAGCTCAGGCGCATGGGGCGGCAATCTAGGGAGAGCCCGCCGCACCGGACGCGGGGTGGGAC
>WTFW01000164.1:0-52096 GCA_011523785.1 Chloroflexota bacterium
CGGCCGAAGACGCCCGAACCCCGGATCGAGTCCGGGGCAGGTTCTGCCTCTCCCCTCGGAGAGGGTGAAGAGCGGCGGCCGTGGCGGACGGTGCTCGACTTTGGCCTGGCTGCTTCAGCGAAGCAGCCACCCTCGCCCCAGACCTCTCCCTCAAGGAGACCTTTGCGTAACCCGGAGTGGTTGCCCGGAAGACCCTCACCCCGACCCTCTCCCAGAGGGAGAGGGATTAAGAGGGGCCGCTGGCGAGGTCGGGGCGGGGTTTTGCAACGGTCTCTCCTAAGCGGGACGCCTAGGGCCGGGTGGCCCAGTCGATGATTTCGGGCGTGAGCAGGAACTGGACGTCGGCGGCGGAGCGGAGGGTCTGGAGCCAGTTGTCGTAGGTGACCTGGCGACGGCGTTCGGCGGCCGCCGGATCGAGCGGGCGGGAGTCGGACTGCTCGTGGACGAGGATGACGTGCCAGCCCTGCGGGGTGGAGATGGGTTGGCTGCGGGCGCCCGGCCGCAGGGCGAAGGCGGCTTCGTCCCAGGCGTCGGGCATGAGGCCGCGGGGCAGCCAGCCGAGGTTGCCGCCATCGGGGGCGCTGGCGGTATCGGTGGACGCTTGTTCAGCGACGAGGTCGAAGGGCTGATGGGCGTCCAGTTGTGCGAGCACGGTTTCAGCGGCTTCCTCGGTGGGAACAACGATCTGGGAGGCGTGAATCTGGGGGGGCGCGGGGTCGAGGTTGGCGGCCAGATGGTCGGCCACGGCGTCGGCCAGGGCGCGGTCGGCGATGAAGGCGCGGATGGTATCGGAATCCAGCTGGGTACGTTCGCGGATGTCGGAAAAGGCGGCAGCGAAGTCAAAGTCGGCGGCGGCCTCGCCGGGACCGCGAACAAATTCGGACAAGGCCGCACTGATCGCTGCGTCGTCAACGGCAACGCCCAGGGCGGATGCGGCGGTACGCATCAGTTCCGCGTTGGTGAGCTCGGTGACGGCGCTGATGGTCACTGTTGAAAGCTGGGCCTGCGGGTGGCTGGGGTCTCGGGTGTCGGTTGTGCGAGGCGTGTCGGCTAGCTCACGACTCAGTTCGAATTGACGTAGGGTCAGGAAGTCGGCGTAACGGGAGGCTGGAATTGGATCGCCGTTGACCGTGGCGACCGGTTCCGCGGGCCGCACGACGAGTTCGCCGTAGAGCGCCACGCCAACGAGGGCACTGACGACTGTGAGGATGAGGGTGGCGGCAACGGCGACGAACTTGGCCGCGGCCGCGGTGCGCTGGGCGCGAGTTAGCTCGCTCCAGTCGCGGACCGCGTTAGGGACATCCCGCCAGCGGACGTGGGCCTGGGCAGGCTTGCGCGCCGCACGACGCCGGTCACGCTGGGCGCGACGGCGCTGGGCCCTGGTGCGCGGGGACATCCGCGCGGCGGCCTGGAGCTAGCCGCGGAGGCGGCGCCGCACGATGTAGGGCAGCAGCCCCAGGTAGCGGGCGCGCTTGATGGCGATGGCCAGCTTGCGCTGGTTCTTGGCCGTGATACCGGTCTTGCGGCGAGACTCGATGCGGCCGCTGTCGGCGATGAAGCGCCGCAGCAGTTGGGAGTTCTTGTAGTCGATGGGTTCGCCGGTCTGCTTGAAGTAGTCGCCGCGACGTCGGAAGCCGCGCCCGCGGCCGCGGCCTCGACCGCGTCCGCCACCGCCGCGCGGGCCACCGCCGCCACGGGGACCGCCGCCACCGCGGGGGCCACCGCCGCGCGGACCTTCACTCGACCCGCTGCGGGGTTCCTGGGAGGTGGATTCTTCTGTCGCCTGGCCGTCCTGGGTCATCAAACTGGTTCCTGTGTCACGCGCCGTCAGAACGGCAGGTCGTCGGGGCTGATTTCGTCGTCTTGAGCCGCTGAGCGTCCAGCGCCTTGTCCGCCAGCATAGCCGCTGCGCTGGCCGTCGTAGTCGTCGCGCTGCGAGGCTTCCTCACGCCCACCCAACATGATCATCTCCTGGGCGACGAGTTCGGTCGTCGTGCGGTCATTACCTTCGCGATCCTGCCATGTGCGAGTGGCCAAGCGGCCTTCGACGTAGACCTTGGATCCACGGCGCAGGTACTCGTTGGCAATCTCGGCCAGGCGAGTCCAGGCGACAACACGGAACCATTCTGTTTCCTCACGCAACTCGCCGTCGCGCGATTGCCAACTGCGGCTGACAGCGACGGAAAAGTTGGTGACGGGCGTGCCACCCTGGGTAAAGCGCATCTCCGGATCGCGCCCCAGGTTGCCGATGATCTGCACGCGATTGAGTCCTCGCGAGCGACCGCGGCGCTGGCCGCTCTGGTCCGTCACCGATGAAGCTCGGCCAGTTGCTTGGCCTCGTAGGCGGCCACGTCAGGGTCTTCGGCGACGATGAGGAAACGGGTGACGTCTTCGACGAGGCGCAGAGAGCCTTCGAGTTCGCCGACATTCGCGGGATCGATGGTGAACTTGAGAAGTACGTAGTGACCCTCACGCTGTTTCTTGATGGGGTAGGCGAACTTGCGGCGGCCCCAGGTGTTGGCGGTGTCGACCTCGCCGCCGTGCGCGCTGATGCGCTCGGTTACGGCGTCAATGTGGGCGGCGGTGAGTTCGGGAACCTGATCGACGCCATAGATCACCACAAGCTCGTAAGTGCGCACAGGCGGACAGTTCTCAATGGGTGGTTTGCGTCGCGCAACGGCAGGCCCGTGGCGACGGGCTGTGAAGCTGAAGCCTAGCATAGGGAGAGGAATCTGCGACCTACGGAGACATTGCGTGAGAAAGCTGGCGCTGGCCGCGGCACTCGGGGCGGCGTGGTTGGCCTTTCGCGGCCGTCCGGAGCCGTATGACATTACGGATCACCTGGCGGATGGGCGACGCACGCCGTTGCGCGAGGGCCGCTGGTACAGCCGAACGTTTGGTGAAGGCTTTGACCTGGTGCTGCTGCCGGGCTTCGCCGGGAACAGCCGTACCTGGGAGTTTGTGACGCCGGACCTGGCCAGCGAATACCGGGTGCACTGGCTGGATCCGCTGGGTCATGGCCTGTCCGACAAGCCGGCGGATGCGCAGTACGACGGGGCCGCGCAGGCGGCACGGTTGGTGGAGTGGCTGGACGCGAACCACCTCTCGCGGGTTGTCGTGTTTGCAAGTTCGGCCGGAGCCCAGCCCGCGGTTTCCCTGGCGGCCGCGTACCCCGAGCGGGTTCTGGGGCTTGTGCTGGTTGATCCGTTCCTGGTGGCGGGTCGGTATATCACCTGGTCGATCAAGCTCGGAAAGCGGATTCCGGCGCAGTCGGCGTGGATGGGGCGCCTGCTCTACTCGCAGCGTTGGTACGTGCGCATTGGCCAGATGCTGGGGCGGTACGACCCGTGGGGCGTCACGGAAGCCGACGTGGATCGGCAGTATCTGCCGTACGGAAGCCCGGGGTTCATGGAGGCGCTGCCGGCGATGTTCCAGGGCGTGGATCCGGCGAACTATGCGAACGCCATCGCCGCCACGCGTTGCCCCGTGTTGCTGGTGTGGGGCGAAGCGGATCGGACAGCGGCGGCGACCCAGGCGGAGGCTCTGGCGGGGCAGTTTCGGGACGCCGAAATCCGTATCGTCAAGAAGGCCGGCCACCTGGTGCAGGAAGAGCAGCCGGAGGAGCTGCTGGCGCTGGCGCGGCCGTTCCTGGAGCGGGTGACGAGGTCGGCTGCCGCAGCGTGAAGGACCTGGCGGCGCTGGCGGAGCAGATTCATGCCTGTGGCCGCTGTCCGCGGCTGGTGGCCTGGCGGGAAGAGGCGGCGCGGACGAAGCGGGCCGCGTACCGCGACGAGACGTATTGGGGCCGGCCGGTTGCCGGGTTTGGCGATCCGGAGGCGCGGGTGCTGCTGGTTGGGCTGGCGCCGGCGGCGCATGGCGGGAACCGGACCGGGCGGGTGTTTACGGGGGATCGGTCGGGCGACTTCCTGTTTGGGGCGCTGCATCGGGCCGGCTTTGCAAATCAAGCGGAGAGCCGGCAGCGCGGCGACGGGCTGGAGCTGCGCCGTGCGTTTGTGACCGCGATCGTGCGCTGCGCGCCGCCGGCGAACCGGCCGACGGCGGAGGAGCGCGCGGAGTGCCAGGGCTGGCTGGAGGCGGAGCTTGATCTGTTGCCGCGGGCGCGAGTGGCGGTGGCGCTGGGTGGGGAGGCGTGGCGGCAGTTGTTGCGGGTGTTTCGGGAGCGCGGGCTGGCGGTGCCGCGGCCGGCGCCGAGGTTTGGCCACGGGGTGGAAGCGGCGGTGGGTGCGTGGACGCTGCTGGGGGCGTATCACCCGAGCCAGCAGAACACGTTTACGGGGCGGCTGACGCCGGCGATGTTGGACGCGGTATTGGCGCGGGCGCGGGAATTGGCTTCCGACTCAGCTTGAGGCGCTGGTGTAGCGGCTGAGGCCGATGCGCCAGAAGCGGGCGGCGGCGAGCAGCGCCAGGACGCCGATGAGGGGCGCCAGCCAGATGGCGACCAGCGGTTCCCGGCCGGTGATGGTCTGGGCGGGGACGGTGGTGATGAAGGCGACGGGGAAGACGAAGGTCAGGAGCTGGCGGAGCCAGAAGGGGTAGATCTCGACGGGGTAGCGGCCGGTGTCGAAGAAGAGCTGGAAGATCATGGTGATGTTCTCGACGCGGACGAACCAGAAGACGAGGGTGGTGAGGGCCAGCCAGATCGAGAAGACGATGGCTACGCCGCCGACCATGACGCCGACGAAAACAGCGGCAACGCCAAAGGTGATCTGGGCTTCCAGGCGGATGAGCCCAATGGCGATGATGCTTCCGCCGAGTGCGACGTCGGCCAGGTGCCAGACGACGAAGCGTCGGGTGCTGGAGAGCAGCAGCGAGGGGACGGGCTTGAGCAGGACGTAGTCGAAGGTGCCCTTGCGTACCTCGGAGACGACCTCGTTGAGGCTGGGGCTGAGGGCGGTCTGGACGATGCCCTGCACCAAGTAGTAGACGCCCAGCAGGACCATGGCTTGCTCCAGGCGCCAGCCGCTGAGGTCGCTGGTGTGGGAAAAGACGACCGCCAGGCCGCCGACGGCCACCCCGATGTTGATGACGCTGCGGAGGAGGTTGCCCGCAAGCTCGGCGCGGTAGGCGGTTTCCTTGAGGATGGCGGCCCGCAGGAAGGCGGAAACGATGCGAACGATGCGCACGGTCAGGCGCCCACGGCGGAGTACTGGCGGATGCCGGCCCGCCAGACGGCGCGCACGACCAACGCGGCGCCGATGAGCCAGGCGAACTGGAGGGCGAAGCCGAGGGCCAACTCGCCGGAGTCCAGGCGGTTGAGCAGGACCTCGATGGGAAAGCCGAGCGTGTAGCGCATGGGCAGGGCCGTGGCCAGGTTCTGGACGAAGCCGGGCAAGAGTTCGACCGGCGCGACCTGGCCGCCCAGCAGGAAGGTGAGGCCGATCCAGATCTCCCAGAAGGAGAACGAGCGGGTGGTCCAAAAGGCCAGGAGGGCGAACGTGGTGCCGACGAGGAAGGAGAGGAGGGCGGCCACGACGAGCGCCACCAGGAACAGGGGCACGCTGGCGGCCGTGATTGTGAATGAGGGCCGCAGGATGATGACGAGGCCGATCCAGACGGGGATGAGCAGCAACATGCTGACGCTCTTGTAGGAGATGTTGCGGGCGGCGGCGACCCAGACGGGGTTCATGGGGCGCAGCAGGTGGGGCGAGAGTTCGCCCTGCTGGATCATCGGGCCGAAGGTGTAGATCTCGATGGCGGCGGTGACGTGGGACACGAGCATGAAGGTGAGGTAGTAGGCCGCGAAGTCGCTGAGGCGCAGACCGCCCACGTCGCCGTCGCCGGCGATCGCGCCCCAGACGGCCAGGTAGACGATCGGGTGCACGACTTCCCAGAGGGAGTACAGGAACAGCACGACCCGGTACTGGAACATGTCGGCGACTTCGGCGCGGGTCAGAGCCAGCGCGCCGGCCAACGTGGCGCGGCGGACGATCACGGGCCTTCCCCGCGGAAGACCTGGTCGATGACTTCCTCCAGGGGCGGGTCTTCGACGCTGAGGTCGGCAACAGGGAGCTGAGCCAGCATGCGCCCGGTGATCTCGGCGGCATCGTCCTTGCCGGCGCGGACGCTGACCTGGAGACCCTCGACGCTGAGAATCTTGGCCTGGCCATTGAGGTCAGGGAGGTCGGCCTCGCGCTCGAGATGGACGGTGATGGTCTTGTGGGGGGCGTAGCGTCGGACGAGGCCGTCCAGGGCGCCGTCGTACAGCAGCTTGCCCTGATCGATGACGATGACGCGGCGGGCGAGGGCCTTGACGTCGGCCATGTAGTGGCTGGTCAGCAGGACGGTGGCGCCGGTTTCGGCGTTGTAGGCGGTGACGAATTCGCGGATGCGCTGCTGCATGGTGACGTCCAGGCCGATGGTGGGTTCGTCCAGGAAGAGCACGCGGGGCCTATGCAGCAGGCCGGCGGCGAGTTCGACCTTCATGCGCTCGCCGAGCGAAAGCTGGCGGACGGGCTTGGTGAGGAGGTCGCCGAGGTCGAGCAGCGTGGTCAGCAGGTCGACGGTGCGTTTGTACTGGGCGTCGTCGATGCCGAAGACGGCCTTGTTGACAAGGAAAGAGTCAGCGGCGGGGAGGTCCCAGAAGAGCTGCTGGCGCTGGCCCATGATGAGGGTGATGCGGGAGAGGTACTCGGCACGGCGGTCCCAGGGGGTGAAGCCAAGGACATCGACCTGGCCGTCGGTGGGGTGGAGCAGACCGCTGAGGACCTTGAGGGCGGTGGTCTTGCCGGCGCCGTTGGGACCCAGGAAACCGACGACTTCGCCGCGGTCGACCTCGAACGAGATGCCGTCGACGGCGCGAACAAGCCGGTGCTTGCGACGCAGCACACTGCGGAACGAGGCGCGCAGACCGCCGGCGCGCTCGGGGACGACGTAGTGCTTGACGAGGTCGCGGACGGAGACGTCGGGGGGCATAGGTTCAGCCTAGCGGGGCATTGCGGCCTGGCAATGCGCGGAACCGCCCGGACTCCGTAGCAAGTGTAGAGCCTGCGCGCCAGTGTGCAGGTGCACGACGTGTGCGGATTGTCGCAATCCCGACTGACGAAGCCGATGGGCGGGACGACAGTAGAAGCGAGGGCTGGACGCGGGTCCGGCCCTAACGGGTTTGTTTACATAAGGAGGCAGCATGAAGCGGTATGCCTGGATTGTGCTGGTTGGTTTGGCGGTGGCGACGATTCCGTTCGCCTTGTGGTGGTGCCGGACGGATCGAGAAGCGGAGGCCTGAGACCGCAGATTGATTTGAGGCCGGGGGCCGCGTGACCGATTGGTCGCGCGGCCCTGTTGGCTGTGGGTGTCGACCCCGGCAGGCAAAACAGAGGGCAGTGCGGAGTGCTTGCCCGAGCGGCAGGTAGCGAAGACCACTCACCGATTGCCGACGACGACGAATGGAACCCGGGTCGTTACCAGGCAGGGCTTTGCCGCTCCCCCGGACGACAGCGAGCAGCCGACAATTCGCTTCCGAGGCCGGGAAGCTGACGTACAGAAGCCAGTTCCCGACTTGAGGATGGCGTTAGCTTCGGCTGAGGTTGCGCTTCAGGCGGTGACGGGGATTTCCAGGAAGTCGTTGCCGAGGATGACGTCGCCGGGGAAGTTGGCGCGGGCTTCGGTGAGCATGGCGGATTGGCGTCTGGGATCGTCGGCGGTGGTGTCGAGGTGGACGAGGACGAGGCGCCTGGCGTTGGCCTGGGCGGCGATGCGGGCGGCGCCGGCGGCGCCGGTGCAGCTGGTGGCGATTTCGGGCCAGCGGTCGATGTCGTCCTGAAGATCCATGGCCATGTGGACGAGGACGTCGGCGTCGCGGGCGAAGTCGACGAGCGCCGGAAGGGGCCGGGTGTCGCCGGAGATGACCACGGAGGCGGACGGTGTTTCAAGACGATATGACAGTGAGTTGAGGTAGGGCTGGACGTGGCGGGCGGGGCCGGTGGTGACGGTCCAGCGGTCGCCGGCGACAACTTCGTCCTCGTCCAGTTCGTGGACGACCAACGTCGGGAGCGTGCGGGGCATGGGGCCGCCGCGAAGCTGGTGGATGCGCTGGCTGAGGGGGTGGCGGGTGCGGGCCTGGAGATCGGGGCCGTAGACACCCTGGGGACCGAAGAGTTGATTGGTGATGCGGAGAAGCGGCGGGGGGCCGTATACGGTGAGGTCATCACCGGCGCCGGCACCCTGGTCCCAGCGGGCCATGACGAAGTGGCCGAAGTCGGCCATGTGGTCGAAGTGGTGGTGGGTGAAGAAGAGCTGGTCGATTTGCAGCGGATCGACTGACGACGTGAAGAGATTCATGGCGGAGCCGGGGCCGAGGTCGAAGATGGCGCCGGCGCCGTCGGTGAGGACGGCGATGGATTGGCCGGCGCGGTGGGCGCGGGGGGCTGGGTTGCCGGTGCCGAGGAGGACGAGGCGCAGGTCGGTGGTCATGCGGTGTTCGACTCGGGGAAGCTGAGGCCGAAGGGGTGGGCGGAGTCTTGGAGCCAGGCGGCGACGTAGGGGGCGAAGCTGCGGCGGACGATGATGTCGAAGGTGGGGGTGCCGTCGACGGCGATGAGCAGGGCCTGGGCGCGGGCGAGGAGGGTTTGGGCGCAGGCGCCGGGCGGGAAGTCGGTCGGGTGGAGGTCGAGGGCGCAGCTGCGGGCGAGGACGTCGAGTGCTGAGGGGCCTGACAGGCGAATGACCGTCTGGCCGGCACTTATGTCAATCACGGAGGCGAAGTGGCCGGCCAGGGCAGTTTGCAACTCCCCCGCCAGCGAGCCGGAGGCGTCGGGTTCGGCGAGCAGGAGCCACTCGTCGGGTCCGAGCCAGATGGCCGTCAGGTCGTCTCCGGCGGTGGTGGTGTTGGGGGTGAGTGGGAGTTGGACGCCGAGGACTCGATGGACCGCTGACCTTGCTTCGGTATCGCCGGGGTCAAGACGCAGGTTGACGTGGGTGAGGAAGGGGCGCTCGACGAGTTGGCCGTCCGGCGGGGGCGTGTCCGCAGATTGGATTGCGCCGAGGGGTGAGCGGCGGGAGATGGGACTAGACATGCTGGCGAGCGCCTTCGGGGTCGTAGAAGACGGGGTTGCAGCTGCGGGCGGGGAGCCAGCGGTCGTCGTCGAGGGTCGCTACGTAAAAGCGCTCGCCGTGGCCAGCGCCGCCGGAGACCATGGCCAGGGCGATTGAGCGGCCGAGCGTGGGGCTGCAGTAGCTGGACGTGACGTGGCCGCGCATGGGCAGAGGACGCTCGAATCCCGGGATATCGACCACGGCGCCGCCTTCGGGCAAGACTTGCGCCGGGTCGTCGCTAAGCAATCCAATGAGCTTCTTACGGTCGAGTCGCCGGGTGTCCGGACGGCTGAGGGAGCGCTTGCCGAGGAAGTCCTTGCGGCGGGAAAGCAGGCGGCCGAGGCCGACGTCATCCGGTGTGACGGAGCCGTCGGTTTCCTGGCCGACGATGATGAAGCCCTTTTCGGCTCGGAGGACGTGCATAGTCTCGGTGCCGTAGGGGGTGATGCCGAAGGGGCGGCCGGCGTCGACGAGCGCTTCCCAGACGTGGCGGGCGCGGTCGGCGGGGACGTTGATTTCGTAGGAGAGTTCGCCGCTGAAGCTGATGCGGAAGACGCGGGCGAGGACGCCGGCGACATGGCCTTCGCGGAAGGTCATGAAGGGGAAGGCCCGGCGGGCGAGCGGGATGTCGGTGCCGGCGGCGGCGAGTACTTCGCGGCTGCGGGGTCCGGCGAGGGCGATGTTGGACCAGTGCTCGGAGACGGAGGTGAGGTAGACGCGGAGGTCGGGCCACTCGGTCTGCAGCCACTGTTCGAGCCAGGCCAGCACGGGGGCCGCGTTGGAGGTGCTGGTGAACATGAGGTAGCGCTGATCATCGAGGCGGGCGGTGACGCCGTCGTCGAAGATCATGCCGTCCTCGCCGAGCATGAGGCCGTAGCGGCAGCGGCCGGGTCGAAGGCGCTTCCAGGCGTTGGTGTACACGCGGTCGAGGAACTCGCCGGCGTCGGGGCCGGTGATCTCGATCTTGCCGAGGGTTGAGTAGTCGAGGATGCCGACGCGGTGGCGGACGGCGAGGCACTCGCGGGCGACGGCGTCGTGCATGGATTCGCCGGGCTGGGGGTAGTACCAGGCGCGGCGCCACTGGCCGACGTTTTCGAAACGGGCGCCGGCGGCTTCGTGCCATTCCTGCATGGGGGTGACGCGGACGGGATCGGCGAGCGGGCCGATGTGGCGCCCGGCGATGGCGCCGAGGGATACCGGGGAGTAGGCGGGGCGATGGCGGGGGGTACCGACGGAGGCCGGGTCGCGACCGAGCAGCTCGGCGATGACACCGGTGGCTAGGGGATTGGCGAGCTTGCCCTGGTCGGGTCCCATGCCGAGGGTGGTGTAGCGCTTGACGTGCTCGATGGATTCGAAGCCTTCGCGGAGGGAGAGGCGGAGGTCGTCGAGGGTGACGTCTTCGTGGAGGTCGACGAACTGGGGTTTGGCGCGGGCGAGGTTGCCGGGGGGGAGCCAGTAGGGCTGAATTGGAGCCTGGGCGGAATCGTTGGCCCGGGGAGCTTCGGGTTCGCTGCCGTTCGAGCGGCCAGCGGCCGCGGCTGCGGCGGAACCGGCCTGCGTGCCCTGGCGGAGCGTGGCGGCTAGCTCCAGTTCACCCGCAACAGCGCCTGCCGGGTGGATGCCGTTGCCTGGCCTGGGCGCGAAGGCAGCGAGCGTTGGGTCCCACTCCGTTGGGCCACTGGCCTGGGCGTGGAGGTGGAGGGCGGGGGCGAAGCCGCCGGAGACGCCGAGAAGGTCGCATTCGATAGCGCCGAGGGGGGCGCCGTCCAGGGAGCAAAGCTCGGCGGCGGCGACGCGGCGACCGCCGTGGGCATGGCGGACGACCGCGCCCGGGTGGACCGGGATGCCCTGCGCTCGGGCTTCGGATGGAAGATCGCCGTCGGGATCGGTACGCACGTCGGCGATGGCGGCGACGGGGACTCCGGCATCGGTTAGATCGAGGGCGGTGCGGTAGGCGGCGTCGTTGTTGGTGAAGAGGACGGCGCGCGAGCCGGGGGCGACGGCGTAGCGGTGGACGTAGGTGGAGATGGCGCCGGCGAGCATGACGCCGGGGCGGTCGTTGTTGGCGAAGAGCAGGGGGCGTTCGTGGGCGCCGGTGGCGAGAACGATCTGTTTGGGCAGTACGCGCCAGACGCGGGCACCGCTTTCGGAACCGGCGTCGTCCGGCTGGTCGGCGAGTAGACGCTCGGCCAGGAGGACGAGGTTGCTCTCGTAGAGGCCGAAGGCGGTGGTGTTGGGGAGGAGGGTGACACCGGGGGCCGCGGTGAGTTCGGCGGTAACGGCGTCGGCCCAATCGGGTCCGGGGAGGTCATCGACTCGCTCGCGACTGGCGAGGAGGCTTCCGCCTGGCTCTGCCTGCTCGTCGACAAGGATCACGCGCGCTCCGGTGTGTGCGGCTGCGCGGGCAGCGGCGAGGCCGGCGGGGCCGGCGCCGACGACCAGCACGTCGCAATGAGCGTGGACGTGGTCGTAGCGGTCGGGATCGGGGGCATCCGGCGCGTGGCCGAGGCCGGCGGCGTGGCGCAGGAAGTGCTCGTAGAGCGGCCAGAACCGGCGGGGCCACATGAGGGTCTTGTAGTAGAAGCCGGCGGGAATGAAGGGGGCCACGAGGCCGAAGGCGGACATGACGTCGTATTCGAGGGTTGGCCAGGCGTTGACGTGGCGAACCTTCAGGCCGGGGGTGGCCGCGGTGACGGTGGCCAGCCGGTTGGGCAACGTGCGAGCGCCGTGGCCGAGCTGGACGAAGGCGTTGGGATCCTCGGCACCGGCGGAGACGATGCCGCGGGGTCGGTGGTACTTGAAGCTGCGGCCGACCAGGGTGACGCCGCTGGCGAGGAGGGCGGAGGCGACGGTGTCGCCGCGGTAGGCGTCGATGGGGCGTCCGTCGAAGGTGAACTGAATGGGCGTGTCGCGGTCGATGCGGCCGCCGCGGTCGAGGCGGAAGGGCTGGCTCACGTCGAGCCGCCGTAGGTGCCGGCGCCGAGGATCTCGTTGGTGACGGTGTCGCGTTCGACGATGAACCAGCGGCGGCAGCCGGCGGTGTGGCACCACTGCTCGCGGTGGCGGCCGCGACGGTTGTCCCGCATGAACAGGTAGTCGGCCCACTGCTCGTCGGTGAGCGCGTCGGGGTCGGCGGGGCGGGGGATGTCGGCTTCGCCGCCGAAGGTGAACTCGTCGTCCTCGCGGGGTCCGCACCAGGGGCAGGGGATCAGGAGCATGGGATCAGTGGGCGACGGCGGCGGCGCCGTGCTCGTCGATCAGGGCGCCGGTGGTGAAACGATCGAGGGCGAACGGCTCGTTGAGGGGGTGCGGTTCCTGGTGGGCGAGGGTGTGGGCGAAGACCCAGCCGGAGCCGGGGGTGGCCTTGAAGCCGCCGGTGCCCCAGCCGCAGTTCATGTAGAGGCCCTTGATCGGGGTGCCGGAGATGATGGGGCTGGCGTCGGGGCAAACATCCACGGTGCCGGCCCACTGCCGCAGCATGCGGACGCGGCTGAAGATGGGGAATAGCTCGCAGACGGCTGCGAGGACGTGCTCGATGATGCGGAAGTTGCCGTTGAGGTCGTAGCTGACGGGGGCGTCGATGCCGGCGCCGAGGACCAGTTCACCGCGGTCGGTCTGGTGGACGTAGACGTGGACGGCGGCGGACATGACGACGGGGTCGAAGACCGGCTTGAGGGGCTCGGTGACAAGGGCCTGGAGCGGGTGGGACTGGATGGGGAGGCGGATGCCGGCCATGGAGGCGAGGACGCTGGCGTTGCCGGCGACGACGAGGCCTACGGCGCCGGCGCGGATCTCGCCGCGGGTGGTTTCGAGCGAGGTGACGCGGCCGTTGGCGGTGCGGATACCGGTGACTTCGCAGTTCTCGATGATGTCGACACCGAGCGCGTCGGCGGCGCGGGCGTAGCCCCAGGCGACGGCGTCGTGGCGGGCCACGCCGCCGCGGCGCTGCAGGGTTCCGCCGAGGACGGGGTAGCGGGTATCGGGTGAAGTATTGAGGATGGGGACGAGTCTGCTTATCTCATCGGTGGACAGCAGTTCAGCGTCGATGCCGTTGAGCTGGTTGGCGCCGACGCGGCGGGCGAGGTCGCGCACTTCCTGCTCGGAGTGCGCGATGTTGAGCAAGCCACGCTGGCTGAACATGACGTTGTAGTTGAGTTCCTGGCTGAGGCCTTCCCAGAGCTTGAGGGAGAACTCGTAGATGTGGGCACTGGCGTCCCAGAGGTAGTTGGAGCGAACGATGGCGGTGTTGCGGCCGATGTTTCCGCCGCCCAGCCAGCCGCGCTCGAGCACGGCGACGTTGGTGACGCCGTGGAGCTTCGCGAGGTAGTAGGCGGTGGCCAAGCCGTGGCCGCCAGCGCCGACGATGATGACGTCGTAAGCCGGCTTTGGCTCAGCCTTGCGCCAGGCGGGAGTCCAGTCGCGGTGGCCGCGCAGGCCGCGACGGATGAGGTTGGGGAGCGAGTAGAACTGCATGCGCGGCCCGGGGTGTTGGGGGTGAGGAAAGCGTAGCGCGGTTGGGACGGCTTGCGTACGGGGATGGAGGCGCGGCGTTCTACGGGACATGGAGCCTCGCCAGCGGCGAGGTTGGCTACGTCACCTTAGCCGGGTGGGTTGCCGTGAGTGCCGGGAATATTTGAGGGACGCGGAGCGTCGTGCTCTGCGGCCCCGTGTCACAGGGACTTGCGCTAGCCGGCCAAACGATCCACGGCGATCACCACGCCAGCGGCCGCAGCGGCCGCTGCAAGAACGAGCCCGGCGAGCCAACGGGTCTGTGAAGCCATGGCGGCGGTCAGTTCGGCCATGGCGGCAGTGAGACGGGTTTCGAGGGCGGCCAAGTCGGCCTTGGTGGCGTAGTGACGCAAAGTGCGGTCCAGTTCCTCGCGCAATTCAGAGCGAGTGAGCGGGGGTTCTTCGATGGCCGTCAAGCCAATGCCTCCTCCGCCCATGAATGGAACCGATGTCCTGAATTGATCGTTGCATGCCGATGGTTCTCCGGCAAGCAGCCACTAGCTCGAGCGAATCCGGGCTGCCCGGGTCGGGCCGCCCGGCGCCGTCAGACTGCCAGGCGATCGACCGCGATCACGACGCCGGCGGCGGCCGCTGCCGCCGCAAGAACCAGCCCGGCGAGCCAGCGGGTCTGCGAGGCCATGGCGGCGGTGATGCGGGTTTCGAGGGCAGCCAAATCTGCCTTGGTCGCGTAGTGGCGCAAGGTGCGGTCAAGCTCCTCACGCAGTTCAGAGCGGGTGAGCGGGGCTTCTTCAATGGCCATCAGGCCTATCCTTCCACCGCCCATGGATAAATACGACAACCTGCACTGATCGTTGCACTTCGACGCAACTCAAGCAAGGTGAAACGAGGTCCCGCCGGTTCACTCGACGAGTAGAGGGCCGTGCCGGGTGTCTAGCCGGCCAGACGGTCGACGGCGATTACGACACTGGTGGCCGCAGCCGCAGCCGCCAGCACAAGTCCGGCCAGCCAGCGGGTCTGCGCGGCCATGGCGGACGAGTGTGCGGCTGCCTGGGCGGCCATGGTGGACGTCAGCGCGTCCGACTGGGCGGCCATGGCGGACGTCAGTGCGTCCGACTGCGCGGCCATGGCGGACGAGTGCGCGGCTGCCTGGGCGGCCATGGCGGAGGTCAGCGCTTCGGACTGGGCGGCCATGGCCTTCGTGATGCGAGTTTCGAGGGCAGCCACGTCAGCCCTGGTTGCATAGTGGCGAAGGTTGCGATCCAACTCCTCACGCAATTCGGTACGCAATTCAGCGCGGGTGAGCGGGGTCATCTCGACTGCCATCGTGGCTAGACCTTCCACCGCCCAAGTTTGGATCCGATATCCAAGTTTGATTGTTGCACCGCACCTGCGTTGCGGCAATGCGCGATTCGGCCAAACCTGCGCGGGCCGTGGAGGTGCTGGGGCTAGAGCGGCCAGACGATGGGAACGACGATGAGGGAGACCATTAGGACGATAAGGGTGAGCGGACCGCCTACCCGGATGAAGTCGATGAACCGAAAGGCGCCGGTGTTGTAGATGAGCACGTTGGACTGATGCCCAATGGGCGTCATGAAGGCGGTGGACCCGGAGATGGCGACCATCATCACTACCGGGTGCGGGGCGATGCCAAAGCTGGCGGCGATGCCGAGAGCGATCGGCGCGACGAGGACAACGGCCGCCGCGTTGGACATGAGCTGGGTGAGCAGGGAGGTGAGGATGAAGATTCCGGCCAGGACGGCGTAAGGGCCCAGCGCCCGCAGGGGCTCCGTTACAGCCTGGGCAAGGTCTTCGGCGAGTCCCGTCGACTGCATAGCGGTTCCAAGCGGGAGGAGGGCGGCGATGAGAACGAGCGTGCGCCACTCGACGGCGGCGTAAATCCGTTCATAGGGCAGCACGCGGGTCACCACCATCAGCACCGCGCCCAGGATGCCCGCGACGGCGATGTGGGCGATGTTGGCGGCGGCAAGACCGACTGTAAGGACCAGAATCGCTATCGGCACCAGCATGCGGGGTCGCGGGATGACCGCCCGCGCCCGTTGCGACAGGACAATAAAGTCGGTGGACTGTTCCAGGTCTGCCACACGTCCGCGGGGCATGCGGACCATGAGCACATCGCCGGCCTCGATCCGCTGATCGCGAAGCCGCGTGCGCAGGTGGCTGCCCTGGCGCCAGACACCGAGCACGAGGCCGCCGAAGCGGTTGCGAAAGCGCATGGCCCCGATGGAGCGGCCAAGGCCCGAGAACCTCGGCCCGGCGATGAGTTCGAGCACTTCCGCTTCTTCATCGTCGGCCTGCAGGCGACCCGGGACCCAGGCCTGTTCGGAGGCAAACTCCACGCCTTCAACCTGGGTGAGACGGAGCACGTCATCGGGCTCGCCCTCGACTAAGACGACATCGCCGACGTAGAGGGCCTCCTCGGCGTTAGGGAAACGAAGGCGACGACCGTCTCGAAAAATCTCCATAACTGACACGTCGAAGCGGGGTCGCCAGCGAAGTTCCCGAAGGGACTTGCCGGCCAGGCGAGCACCGCCCGGAACGCGGACTTCGGCCGTGTAGTCGCGGGTTTGGGCAATGTTCTGCTCAAGATCCGGGCCCTGGCGATCGGGCATAAGCCGTCGCCCGACCGTCACGAGGTAGATCAGGCCAGCTACGAGAATCGCCGCGCCGGTGGGCGCAAAGTCGAACATGCCGAACGGTCGCTCCCCGGCGGCGGCCAGGGCGTCGCTGACCAGCAGGTTGGGCGGGGTGCCGATCAGCGTCATCAAGCCGCCAAGCATCGAACCGAAGGCCAAGGGCATAAGCAGGCGGGAGGACGACGCGTCCGCCGCCCGCGCGAGCGTGACCGCGGCCGGCATGAGGATGACCGTGGCGGCGATGTTGTTGATGAAGGCGGACATGCCACCCACCACCACGACCAGCAGTACCGTCAGGACGGCGACTCGAGTTCCGCCATAGCGAACGATGGCGGAGGCGAGGGCCGCCGGGGCGCCGGCTTCGACCAGCCCGGCGCTGAGAATGAACATGGCGGCGACGGTGATGACGGCGGGGCTGGCGAATCCGGCGAGGGCGGTCGGGGCGTCGACAACGCCGGTCAGACCGAGGACCAGAAGGACGAGCACGCCAACGCCCTCGGGCGGCAGGCGCTCGCTGGCGAAGAGGACCAGGGCGCCGAGGACGCATCCGACGACTATCCAGGCTTCAGGTGTCACTGGGCGTTAGGGGCGTCCCGGACGTACACGCCTTAGGATACGCTTCGGTCAGCTTCCGCAGCGTGACCGAGCCGATCGGAGCGAATCCCATGGCTGAGACCGGCATAGCCGCCACGTATCACGGAACCAACATCCCGTTCGACCTGCGGGAATACCCGGTGCCCGACCCAGAGCCAGGGGCGGCGGTGCTGGCGATGACGATGGCCAACGTCTGCGGCTCGGACCTGCATTACTGGCGGGGCGATATTGACGTGGTGAAGATGGGTCGGCCGACGCCGATGGCGCTGGGGCACGAGGGCACCGGCACGATCCACAAGCTGGGCGACGGTGTGACGACGGACACCCTGGGCGAGCCGCTGCGCGAGGGCGACCGGGTGGTGTTTCAGTACTTCTACCCGTGCATGCAGTGCCCGACCTGCCTGAAGGGTCACACCTACGCCTGCCCGACACGGCAGTTCGACCGGACGCAGAGCGCGGACGTGTGGCCGCACTTCCGGGGGACGTTTGCGGAGTATTACTACCTGCACCCGAAGCACGCGATGTTCAAGGTGCCGGACTCGCTGTCGGACCTGGAGATTGCCGGAATCAACTGTGCGCTGGCGCAAGTGGTTTCCGGTCTGGACCGTGCAGGGTTGTCATTCGGCGAAACCGTGGCGATCCAGGGGGCTGGCGGGTTGGGCGTGTATGCGGCGGGCATTGCGAAGGCGCGCGGGGCGGCGAAGGTGATTGCCATTGACGGCGTGGACGAACGGCTGGACCTGATCCGGGAGTTCGGCGCGACGGACGTTGTCGACATTCGAGAGTACGAGACTCCGGAGGAACGGGCCGACGCGGTGCGCGAACTGACCGGCGGCCTGGGCACGGACGTGACGCTGGAGTTGGTGGGCCATCCGGGGGTGGTGCGCGAAGGGCTGGACATGACAGCCCACGGCGGGCGCTACCTGGAGATCGGGAACATCAATGTGGGGTGGGACACGGAGTTCGACCCATCGGTGATCGTGTTCAAGAGCATCTCGGTCATCGGGGTCGCCCATTACAAGGCCGAGGATCTGCGGAACGCGCTGAACTTCCTGGTGGACTACAAGGAGCGGCTGCCGTTCGACCAGATTCTGTCGCACACGTTTCCGCTGTCGCAGATCGACCACGCGATGGAGCAGCAGGACAAGGGGTACATCACGCGGTCGGCGTTGATTCCGGGGAGCTAGGGGTTAGGTGCAGGTCTGGTGAGTGCGGGCAAGGATCTGTTGACATTGGTGGCTAGGTTGCATTTTCGAGGCGGCGAACTCCGCAAGCGAGACGGCTGATGGAGATCTGGACGGCGGTGTGGGACGCGTTCAACGCGCCGCTATTCAGCCTGGGCGCCGACCCGGTGACGCCACTGAGCCTGATCGTCCTGATCCTGATTTTCGGGATGACCTGGTTCGTGGCCGGGCGCGTGCGCTGGCTGCTGGAAGATCAGATCGCCAACCGCGTGGAGGAGATTCCCGAGGGACTCCTGCACGTTATCGGCAACCTGGCCCGCTACACCATCATCTTTATGGGATGGTTCATCGGCCTGCGGTCGGTGGGATTCCAGCTGGACGCCGTGCTGGTGGTGTTCGGCGCGCTGGGCGTGGGCATGGGCTTCGGCCTGCAGAACATTGCCAACAATTTCGTGTCTGGCGTGATTTTGCTGGTGGAGCGTCCGATCAAGGTCGGGGACGTCGTGAGCGTGGCGGGCGAGCTGGGAACGATTGAGCGGATTGGGATTCGGGCCACGACGCTGCGCAAGTTCGACCAGACGCAGGCGATCGTGCCAAACGGCGAGTTGATTTCCACGGTGGTGAACAACTGGACGCTGGACGACCGGCGGGTGCGGGTGGACTTTGTGGTGGGCGTGGCCTACGGCTCGGACACGCGGCTGGTGGAGCGACTGATTCGTGAAGCCGTGACGGAGCATGAACTGGTGCTGGACGACCCCGAGCCGCGAATATTCTTCTTCGAGTTTGGGGACTCGTCGTTGAATTTCCGGGTGTTGGCGTACGTGGCGGATATCAGCGAGCGGTTTTCGACGCTGAGCGATCTGCACTTCACGATCGACGAGAGCTTCCGTGAGCACGACGTGGAGATACCGTTCCCGCAGCGGGACTTGCACGTACGGTCGATCGACTCGGACGTGTCGCTGCGGCACACGCCGACGGATCCAAGCTAGCGGTTGGACGGGCCTGCCGTGGGCTGACCGGGCAGGCAGCCCGCGTTAGGCTATGCGAATACCCGGGTTAGCATGGGCTAATCCTTTCGTGACTCGCCCATACCTTTCGTGAGTTGGCTGTGATGGACGCTGTCAAGGGCGCGGACGTTTGCGCATGAGCCCGGCGCTGCGCTGCAGCCACCTGACCAAGCGCTTCGCCGGTGTGACGGCCGTGAACGAGGCCTCGCTCGAGGTCGAGACGGGCACACTGCTGGCCCTGCTGGGTCCGAGCGGCTGCGGCAAGACGACCTTGCTGCGGCTGATCGCGGGCCTGGAGCGTGCGCACCACGGCACGATTGAGGTGGCCGGGCGTACCGTGGAGTCGGACGCGGTGCATCTGCCGCCGGAGCGGCGGCAGGTTGGGTTGGTGTTCCAGGAATACGCGCTGTTCCCCCACCTGAGTGTTGTGGACAACGTGGCGTTCGGTTTGCCGCGGGAGCCGGATCAAGCAGCGCGTGTGGAGGACATGCTTGGCCAGGTGGGGCTGGACGGCCTTGGTTGCCGCATGCCGCACGAGCTGTCGGGCGGCCAGCAGCAGCGGGTGGCGCTGGCGCGGGCATTGGCGCCGGGTCCGAGCCTGATCATGCTGGATGAGCCCTTCTCGAACCTGGATCCGGCGCTGCGCGACGGCGTGCGCCGCGAAGTGCGGCGGGTGCTGCGAGCCGCGAACGCCACGGCGATTATCGTGACGCACGACCAGGAAGAGGCGCTGAGCCTGGCGGACGAGGTGGCCGTGATGATGGACGGGCGGATTCTGCAGCAGGCTCGGCCGGCCGAGCTATACCGCCGCCCGGCATCACGGCGCGTGGCGGAGTTTGTTGGCGACATCAACGTGATCGATGGCCGCGCCATTGGGCGGGCGGTGGTGTGCGACCTGGGCACGATTTCGGTGTTGGACGATCTGTACGGGCCGGCCGACGTGTTGATTCGGCCGGAAGCGCTGCAGTTGACCGAGGACCCGGGCGGGCAGGCGGTTGCGGTCAGCCGACGTTTCTTTGGGCACGACCAGATGATCAATCTGCGGTTCGACTCAGGGCTGCGGCTCTCGTCGCGGGTGGGTCCGACCTTTACATTCCGGCGCGGCGCGCGGGTGCGGGTGCAGTTGAGCGGCGATGTGTTGGCCTTTCCCAAGGCGGGCGACTAACCGCAAGGCGACGTATCGGGAGGTTTGCGGCTCGTGGCAGAATTGCGTCCAATGCCGCTGACCAGTACAACCGAAGACTATCTGCTGGCGATTTACGGAATGCGGGCCGAGGCGGAACCGGTGATCAACGCCCGGCTTGCCGAGCGGCTGCACGTGGCGGCGCCAACGGTGTCGGCAACGCTGGACCGCATGGCGCGAGATGGCCACATCTGGATTGACGAGAGTCGCCAGATTTACCTGACGCTGGGCGGGGAGCGAGTGGCGGAGCGGCTGGCGCGGCGACACCGACTGATCGAGCACTGGCTGATTCGAACGCTGGGCATGGGCTGGGCCGAGGTTCACGAGGAGGCCGACCGGCTGGAGCACTCGGTTTCCGAGGAACTGACGGAACGGATTTCAGCTTCGCTGGGCCACCCGGCCACGTGTCCGCACGGCCTACCAATTCCCGGAAATTACCCGGAGACCGACGTGGCGCAGTTCTTCAGCCTGAGCCAGGCCGAGCCGGGCCAAGAGGTGCGGATCGTGCGCCTGTCCGAGCCGGCCGAGGACGATGGGGAGTTGCTGCGGTATTTCGAAGAGAAGCAGCTGGTTCCCGGGCACACGATGACCGTGCGGGAGATTACGCCCTCCGGCAGCATGGTGCTGGTCCTCGATGGCGAGACGGTGGTGGTTGATGAGCGCGTGGCGACCAACCTGTGGGTGATGGCGGTCTAGGACGCCATACGCAGAGATCGAATCAGCGGGATCGAACAGCAGTCATGACGCAGGTGCAGCCGAATCACGTCATAACCGTGCGTCCGGCGATTCCGCATGAACTGCGCACGCTGCGCGAGCTGGCGTATGACTTGTGGTGGGCCTGGAATCCCAGCGCCCAGGACATCTTTCGGCGCATCGATCCCGACGCCTGGCAGGCGACGCAGCACAATCCGGTGGCGCTGCTGGGTCATGTGACGCCAGAGCAGTTGGCGGCGCGGGCGGCCGATTCGGCCTTCGTGCACGACCTGAACCAAGTGGTGGAACGCCGGCGGCGGTACCTGGATACGCGGTCGTGGTTCTCGGCGAGGTGCGCGGAGGCGGACGACCTTACGGTGGCGTATTTCTCGATGGAATACGGGATAACCGAGTCGGTGCCGCTGTACTCGGGCGGGCTGGGCGTGCTGGCGGGCGATCATGTGAAGGCCGCCAGCGACCTGGGCGTGCCGCTGGTGGCCGTGGGGATGCTGTATCGCCAGGGGTACTTCCGACAGACGATCGATCCTTCGGGCAGCCAGCAGGAGCTCCACCCGGAGACCGACTTTTACAGCCAGCCCGTCACCATGCTGACGACGCCCGACGGGGCGCCGCTGACCGTGGGGGTGCCAATCACCGACCGATGGGTGGAGGCCCGGCTCTGGCGGATGAATGTCGGACGGTGTCCGGTCCTGCTGCTGGATGCCAATGTTCCAAGTAACGCACGGGAGGATCGCGAGCTCACGGCCAAGCTCTACCAAGGCGACTCCGACGTACGAATACGGCAAGAAATCCTGCTGGGCGTTGGGGGAATGCGCGCGCTGCGGGCGGTGGGGGTGAACCCCAGCGTGCTGCATCTGAATGAGGGCCATAGCGCTTTTGCGCTGGTCGAGCGTCTGCGGGAGTTGCGAGAGGGGACGGACTTATCGCTCGAGGCGGCGCTGGAGACGGTGCGCGCCGGGGCGGTGTTCACGACACATACGCCGGTGCCGGCCGGGCACGACGAGTTTCACCCTCACCAGGTTGCGCATCACCTGGGCGCGTACCTGCGTGAGTCCGGGATCGAAACGGACCGGATTACCGAGATTGGTCAGTATCCGGAGGGAGGAGCGTCGTCACCGTTTTGCATGACGATCCTGGCGCTGCGCGGGGCCGCGTGGCGGAACGGCGTGTCGCAACTGCACGGCGAAGTTACGCGGCGCATGTGGCAATCGCTGTGGCGCGGCGTTCCATGGCCGGAGGTTCCGATTCAGCACGTGACCAATGGGGTGCATCTGCCCACCTGGGTATCGCGGGAGCTCGCGGACCTGCTGAGCCGGTACCTGGGGCCGGAGTGGTCGCTGATGTCGGATCGGGACGCCATTCAGGAGGGTTTGGACGCGATTCCGGACGATGAGCTTTGGCGGGTACACACGCGGCGGCGCGAGCGCCTGGTGGCCAACGTCCGGCGGAGACTGCGGGCCGTGGTGGAGCGCCGCTGGGGATCGGGCGCGGAACTGGCGGACGCCAGCGCGGCGCTGCAACCCAATGCCCTAACCGTGGGTTTTGCCCGACGGATTGCCCTGTATAAGCGGCCAACGCTGCTGCTGCACGATCTTGAGCGGCTTCGCGCACTCGTGACCAACGTACGGCGACCGGTGCAGGTCATATTTGCGGGCAAGGCGCATCCGGACGACGCGATGGCCAAGGACCTGGTACGCGAAATCCACGAGTTGAGCCGCGACCCGAGTTTCGTGGGCCGCATCGTGTTCGTGGAGGACTACGACATGGACCTGGCCCGCGACCTCGTACAGGGGTGCGACGTCTGGCTGAATCAGCCTGTGCGGCCACAGGAAGCCAGCGGGACGAGCGGCATGAAGGCGGCAGCCAACGGCGTGCTGAACGTGAGTGTGCTGGATGGCTGGTGGGCCGAGGCGTACACCCCCAACATCGGCTGGGCCATTGGCCGAGCGGATGACGACGTCGACGATCCACAGCGTGACGAACACGATGCCGCCGCGGTATATCGGCTGCTGGAACGATCGGTCGTCCCGATGTTCTACGACCTGGGCCTGGACGGGACGCCGAGACGGTGGATCGAGCGCGCCAAGGCGTCGATAGTGATGGCGCTGACTGATTTTGGGGCGCACCGCATGATGCGCCAATACGCGAAACAGTTTTATGTGCCCGCCGACGAACTGCAGCGCACGCTGGCGAGCGATGGCGGGTCGCCCGCTCACGCGCTGGCCGACTGGCTGGCGAGAGTCCGCGCACAGTGGGACTCGGTGCAGATTCTGGACGTGGACCTGAGCGGCGGACCGGAATTGGACATGGGCTCCTCGCTCCCGGTACGGGCGCGGGTCGTGCTGAACGGCCTGCAGGCCGACGAGCTTTCGGTGCAGGTCTACGTGGGGCGGGTTGGCAACGACGGAGCGGTTGACGGCGGCGTGGCGTTTGACGCTCGTCCGATGGAGCCCGATGGAGACGGCGCGCGTTGGTTTCAGTCGACGGTGCCGTTGCGCCAAAGTGGCCGCATGGGGTTGGCCGTACGCGTGGTGCCGAAGCATCCGCATCTGACCGACCCGGTGGAGCACGGGCTGGTGCGCTGGAGTCTGCCCCGGGCCAACGCGTAAAGCGACACGTTCGCTTTGCCGGGTCTGGCAGACGCGATAGGATTTGGCAGTCGTAGCGAACTGCCGCTTCGGCACATTTCCGCTTGCGTTACCGTCCTATCAAGGGGAGCCTCCGTCGATGACGTATGTGATCTGTGAGCCGTGCATTGGCACCAAGGACGCCTCGTGCGTTGACGTGTGCCCGGTGGACTGTATCCATACCACCGACGAAGCCGAGATTTACTACATCGATCCCGAGGAGTGCATCGACTGCGGCGCCTGCGAGCCGGTGTGCCCGGTGACGGCCATCTTCCCGGACTTTGACGTGCCGGACGAATGGGAAGAGTGGACGCAGATCAACGCGGACTTCTTCCAATAGGGCGAGCGTCGCGCTGACGCGCGCCGCTACGGTCCAACGATCGGCAGCGGCTTCGGATAGCTACGCCAGGGTTGGGCGGGTTGGCGCGCCCTTAGTCATTTCCTTAAGAGCGGTGTAGGCCGGACGGGGCGAGCCGTCGGGGCGGAGGATGCCGAACGCGAACTTCTCATCCTGCGGGCCGACGACGGACTGAAAGTTCAGGTTCCACACAAACGCATGAGTGATATAGGGCGCGTCCTCGCGGGCAATTCGGAAGGCATCGACCAGAAACTGTGCCTGGTCTGCCTCCGAGTTGTCGGCGCCGAATCCGTAGGCCGGGTCGGCGTTTGCCGTCGACCAGCCCATCTCGGTGAGCCAGATGGGTTTGTCGGCGTCGCCGTTGGCCTCCATGACGGCGCGGTGCTGGGTGAAACGCTGGAAGTAGAAACTGCCGTGGCCGTTCCAGCCGGATCCTCGCTCGCTGCCGATCTCTTGCGTGGGTGCGTTATTGAATCCACCCGGATGTACACCCCAGGCATCGAAGGCGTCGCGTGCGATGCCGTCGCGGTAGGCGTAGATCTGCTCGAGAAAGCGGACGTCGTCGACGGCCTGCACCTGTTGATCCGGGATGTCCACGTCGCCGGCAGGGGTGAGGGCGCCGCCCACGGTCGTGGCCTCGGGATCGCCGGCTTTGACGCCTTGGTGGCCGGCCAGCATGAGTTCGACGAACTCACCGGCGTCGATTCGTCCATAGCCCCACTCACGTGCGAGGTTGGCTTCGTTCCACAGCTCGTAGGCTTGGACATGGCCGCGGTAGCGACCCGCCAAGGCCTGCATGAAGTCCCGAAAGTCCAGCGGGTCGCCCGGCGGTCCGTGTGGCCGGTCGCCCAGGGCCCAGTCGGGCGCGCGCACGACGCTGAGCAGCACGTTGATGCCGGCACTGCTGACCGCGGCGACCACCTTGTCGAGTTCGCGCCAGTCGAAGCCGCCTTTCTCGATTGGTTCCGTTTGACTCCACTCGACCTGCTGCTTGAGCCAGTCGAAGCCGGCTTCAATGGTCCTGTCAACGATGAGGCGACGGTCCTGGTTGTAGAGGTGGGCCTGGAACCCATAGCCGTGCAACCGTGGAAGCCCGTCGTCAACCTGCGGTGGCGGAGTCGCGGCGTCCGGCGGCGGCGAGGCGGTGGCCGGCGGGGACGGGGGCGCGGCGGTCTCGGCGGTGGCCGGCGATCGAGGCGCAGCCACGACGGTAGCCGCGGTGGCGGTTGGCGCGTCGGCCTGCACCGTGGGCGTCGGCGGCGGCGCCTCGGACTCGCCGCACGCGGCCAGCGTTGCGGCAACTCCGGCAAGCGCCAGCAGTCGTCGGCGCGAAAGCGAGCGTCGGGTTGTCAAGCTGCAATCTCCGTTCCCAGCGCGGCTGCAGGGAGCCGGTGGATAGGAAACCTCCTTGTATCCGCGCGGCATGGATGGTATCAACGGAGTAAGAGATTTGTCGGAATCACCGACCCGGTTTGGGCGCGCAGCCGCGCAGCGGCGCCCCGAGCCAGAGGGGACCACTGTTGATGGGCACAAATAGATACGGGAACACAGCCGTCGGCACGATTGTGATCGTGATCGCGGCGGTCATCGTGCTGGGGCTGTTCAGCGTGCGATTCGTGAACGTCGGTGAGGTCGGCGTGCTGCACACGTTTGGCGTGGTGGACCCAACACCGCGGCCCGAGGGATTGCTGGTCAAGGCGCCATGGGCGAGCCTGGAGACGCTGAGCGTTCGAACGCAGCAACTCACCATGAGTTCGCGAGCGGAAGACGCCAGCCCGAGCGCAACGGATCAGACGGTACGCACGCTGACTTCCGAGGGCCTGTCGGTTGGACTGGACATCACGACGCTGTACCGGCTGGAGTTCGCCAGCGCGCCTGATGTGTTCCAGAGAATCGGGCCGAATTACGTGGAGATCGTGGTTCGGCCGGCAATCCGCGACGCCATCCGCGACGTGGTAGGTGAGTTCCAGGCGGAGGCCTTGTACACGACCGCACGCACCGAGGTTGCCAACAGGATTGAGTTGCAGCTTCAGAACATTCTTTCGGACCGTGGCGTGCTGGTGGAGAACGTGCTGCTGCGCGACGTGTCACTGCCACAGCAGATCACCTCGGCGATCGAGCGCAAGCTGGCGGCCGAGCAGGCGATTGAAGAGCGACGCTTCCGAGTTCAGGAAGCGGAGCAGGAGGCTCAGCGACGCGTCGAGGAAGCCACGGGTATCGCCGAGGCCAATAACCTGATCAACGAGTCACTGACGGCGGCTGTGCTCCAGGACAAGTACATTACGGCGCTGCGTGAGATCGATTCGGGCAGCGTGGTGTATGTCCCAACCAACCCGGACACCGGGTTGCCCGTGATCCTGGGGACGCCCGCGATCGGTTCGGGCGGAGGCGGATCGCCGTAGCCCGAGGGAGCGAGCGTGGGCCCGGCGCCTTCGGAGCGCATCCGTTGGGGTAGGATGCGCCGCGCGCGGGTCGCGGGGCCTGCCGACGGGCGGTTAGCTCAGCTGGCAGAGCGCTACGTTTACACCGTAGAGGTCGCAGGTTCGAGCCCTGCACCGCCCACCTGGCCCGGATTGAAGCAGGCCCCGGCGAGGTAGCTCAGTCGGTAGAGCAGTGGACTGAAAATCCATGTGTCGGCGGTTCGATTCCGCCCCTCGCCACCAGACGTCCGGAGAGGAGCCGTGCCGGACGTGGCGCCATGCGGCCGGTGTGCTGGAATGTCCCGGTGAAACTGCGGCTGATAGCCGGAATCGCGCGGGAACAGGCCCTGGGGGGTCAGGCGGCGCGCTTCACGACGACCGTAGGCTCGTGCGAATCCGGGCAGGCGCTCTTCTTGACGCCGCTGGAATCGAGACGAAGGCTTCGCCAGCGCGGCATGCGCGTGTGCATGCCGCCTGACCAATGTTCCTGAATCCGGCTGAACCCGTCTGGCCGGGCCTGGTCAAGGCTGGACTGGTTCTCACGCTCGCTGTAGCGAGCGGTGTTCCGCTGGCCAAGGCGGTGTTTGGCGATCGGCCGCGGCCGGTGTGGATTGGCTACGCGCCGATCATGGGCCTTGGACTGCACTTGCTCACAGCCAATCTGTGTGCCTGGCTCGCGCCGGGTGCGGTGGGAAGCTGGCTGGGGCTGGTAACGGCACTGGCCGCGGCGGCGCTGGTTGCCGCTCGCGTCCGGCCAATCCTGCGCCGGCCGACGTGGACGGGGACGAGCTGGGTCTGGCCAGGCGCCGGCGTGTTGCTTACCGCCAGCCTGGCGTACCTGGCGCTTGCCAACCGGACGCACGTGCTGTTCACCGACGAGCAGTGGCATCTGCCACTGGCGGCCAGCATGGCCCGCGGATTCTTTCCGCCCATTTCGCCGGTATCGCCGGCGTTTGGCGCGGCCTATCACTACGGCTCGGATCTCTTGGCGGTTTCACTGATCAACGTGGCCGGGATTGCCCCGTGGACCGCCTTCTTCCTCGTGACTCCGCTGGTCGCGCTGGTCTTTTCGCTGACGGCGGCGAGCGCGGCGCTGGACTTTGGCGCATCGCGCGTGGCGTCGCTATGCGTTGGTGTCATTGCGGCCTTCGCCGACTCAACCATCGTTGCCGGTTTGCCAACGGTTCTTGGCGACCTGACAAGCGCCAGCGGTTTGGGCGACCTGCTTTTCGGGTTTGGGGTTCCAGTCGATGCCCCGCTGTTCAAGCGCATGGGACCGACGCTGCTCAACTTGCCGCACTTTGCGCTGGGCATGACGATCCTGATCCTCATGGCGGCCGCCGTTCAGGCTGGCCGCCGGCGGCGGAACGCCGTGGTGGTGGGTGTTTCCCTTGGGCTATTGCCGCTTGCGGAGACCGCCGCTTTCCTGATTGGCGCCGTCGGAACCGTCGGGTTCCTGGTCATTGCCAGCTGGCCATGGACAAGACGGGAGCGCGGGACGTTCGCGGCGGCGGTAGCCGGAGGGTTGCTGCTGGCCGCCCTGGGTGGAGGCACGCTCACCGATACGCTGTTCCGAAACCCTGGCGGCGCCGGTACCCGGCTGGGGCTTTCACCCGACACCAGCGTGCTGGTCCCCGGCGATCTCTCGCCGGACGGGGGCCTGAACCTGGGGCTGGGGGTACTTCCGCTTGTGGCGGGACTGACCGTTATGGCTCTGGCATTAAGGTCGCGCGGCCTCGGTTTCCTGGCTATCGCCGCCATTGGCGGCCTGGCCGTACGCCAGGTGCTGCATTTTGAGGTGACGGGAGTCGACACCCGCCTGCTAGGGATCCCGTACACGCTGGCCGCACTTGGCACTGTGGCAGCCCTGGGGACGCTGGCACGCCGGGTGCGAATTCCCGCAGCCACGGCAGTTGGGAGCGTTGCGCTGGCGGCGCTCGTAACCGTACCGACGGTGGCGCCACGGCTGATCGGCGGCGTGGATATTGCGACCCAGGGCGTCTATCTCGGCTATCCAGTTGTACAGGACCCAGAGGTGCAATACGCCAATCAGACCAGCTTCGCTGCCTCGCTGCGCGACGAGTGGCGGACGCTGGACTGGATGCGACGCGAATTGCCCGCCGATGCGCGAGTGCTGGCGGCGAATGCCCCGTTGGTCTCGACTGCAAGCGGTCTGGCTTCACCGCAATCGGGCCGGCACCTGGCGCTCTTTAACCCGTTACCGACGCCAGTGCACCTGGATGCGCTCAGGTTCCTATCGCGGATAGACCTGGAGACGCTGGACGCTACCCACGTCTATGTGACCCCGTCCCTCCTTGAAGAGCTGGATGAGCGGGCCCGTGCCGACCTGGACGACCCGAAGCAGTTTCGTCTGCTGGCCAGCCAAGTAAGCGCCAGCGGCGAGCCGTTGCTGGTTTACGAGGCTCAGCCGGGCGCGGGGCGCGACACGCCAAGTCCGGCAAGTTTTCGACAGCTTGCGGCGCTGGGCCGCCAGGCGCCGGCCCGGGCGGTCTCGGGGTTTCCATCGTTTCCGCAGCGTCAAACCGTGCTTCTGACTTTCGCTCCCGAGTACGACGTTGTGGGTCCCGATACGTACATGCCCCGTACCAACATTCGGGCACAGTATCTGTTGCCTGGACCGAGTATTGAGCCCGGGCTGGTGATCCTGCATGAGACGCATGTGCCGCTGGCCCTAGGCCAGAGCCTGGATGACGCCGTATGGCAGGGACATGGACTGCGAGCGTACTCGACGGGGAATAGCGCCTGGAGCCGGACATGGCGCCCGGGGACCGAACTCCAGCCCCCTCCGGGCGAGATTGCCGAGCGCTACAGCCTCGGCGACGCAGGCTGTGAACTTCAGGTGGTCGGCGAGCCAGGTGATTCCCTGCTGGCTGGAGACCGCGAGCTGCGACTTAGCGGCCTGCCGCAGACCCTGCTGCTTTCCTCCACGAGTTGCGACACCTTGCCGGTGGCCTGGCGAGGGAGTGACGTGCCGCCGTTCGTGCAGGTTCGAGCGCGCCGATCCGATACCCGACTTCCAGTGCCGGCTTCAGCAGGGTTGGCATTCGACGGCGGCGTGAGCGATGGGATTGGCGTCTTCCACGTGTGGTACCGGAACCCAAGCGAAACCCCTGTGCCGGGTGGCTCTGAATTGCGGCTGTATCGGGCGCGCAAGGATGGGCTGATCGACGCCACGTCACCGACCCAATCGGTTGCGTGGTGGCTGGGGCCCATTGAACTGTCGAAGGCGCTGTTTACCGACCGATTTGAATTTGATGCCGCGAAGCTGCAGCTCAATGGGGAGCCTCCATTGGAGCCGCACGGACCGCTGGATGACGGCGGCTATGTGCTGACGCTGAACGTTTCGCAGCGTTCCGACGACACGCAGCACCTGAGTTTTCGACGAGTCATTCCCGTACTGCAGGTCACTCTGCAACACGGACGGCCTACCTACCGACCGCTGAGCGGCATCGTGAGCGTGAGCTAGCCACTTCAGTTTTTCAGCCCGTGACTAAGCCAGCGAATCGTGGGACACGGGTACGAGGTCAAGTTGACGGCGCTCGTCGGTGGTCAGTTGTCATGACAGGGCGTTGAGACTTGCATTCACCTCGTCGGGTGTCGACGCCGACGAAAGTCACCGAGACCTTCGGATGGGCGGGGCCCAGTTCAGGGTCATGTGAGCCGGAGACCAGAGGAGCGGACTGAGGGGCTGCGCTCACCGGCTGCCAGGACCCGGCATGCTCGATCTCGGAACGTCCGGTCGTCCTGAGCTCGCATGGACTGCCGGGCGAAGGGCAAGCCAGGGGGGCGGGCCCGGCATGGAGAAGCTGGCGAGCAGTCCCCTGGCTCGCGGCGATTACCACGGGTTCCGGTGACGAATATGTGCAGCGGCACCGAACGATCCAGCGCCGTGTGGCGCCAGCGTTGCCTATCGCTGAGGAGCTTGTCGGCAGAGTTTTAAGGCAGGCCGAGCGAGCAGGGCAGAGAGGCTGTAGGCCCGCTCCAGGATCAGGATCTTGACTATTCGCGCGGCTTTCACGCTGGCCGTCGTGCGCGGGACTCCGTTTGCGGCGCGTCGTGAATTCGCTGACCCTGAGGCGGCGGCCGCGCCGATCGAAAAGCAGGCTTGCCCGTGAACCGTCTGAATATCGTTGTTATCTGCCTGGACACATTTCGAGCCGACATTGTCGGGCCCGGTCGGAAGCTGAGCAGCATCGCGACGCCAGCGCTGGACGGGCTGGCGGCCGAGTCGGTGCGCTTCAATCGCTGCTTTACCGAGCCCGGGCAAACGATCCAGGTGCGCAACGGATGCTTCACGGGCCGGCGCGGATTCCCTTATGCGCACGGGTACTACGGCTGGCATGAGATTCCCGACGAGTACCCGACGATCGCCGAGATCCTGCTGGAGCAGGGCTACGCGACGGGCCTGATCGCCGACACGCCGCACTTGTTCAAACCCAACATGAACCAGCACCGGGGGTTCATGGCCTGGGAGCACATTCGCGGCGCCGGGGGCGACGGCTGGAGGACCGGCTCATGGGACCTGATTCGCGAGCTGTTCAAGGACTATTTCGGCGCGTACGAACCGGCCGTGCCGGAGGCCTCGGCCCAATCGCTGAGCGGTGAGAGCGCGTTTCTCCAGCACTTGCACAATATCCGCGGCCGGCGCGAGGAGGCCGACTGGCCGGGCGCGCAGGTCTTTACGTCGGCGCGCCGTTGGCTGCGCGACAATGCGCGAAACGCGCCGTTCTTCCTGTGGATCGACTGCTTTGAGCCACACGAGGTGTTCGACCCGCCGCTGGCCTACATCCGGCGCTACAACAGCACCTGGGATGGGCCGATCTATCAGCAGCCCAGGCACATCCTGCACCCGTCGTTCTCGTCGGACATGCAGGGCGCGGACCTCGACGTGAGGTCGGCGGAATTCATCGATTACTACACGTCCTGCTACAAGGGCGAGGTGACGTTCACGGATGCGCAGATTGCGGGGCTGGTAGACGAATTGGGACGCCTGCGGATGCTGGACGACACCGCCGTGATCTTCTTTACCGACCATGGGACCGAGCTGGCAGATCACACCGGCTGGGGAAAGCGCAATACCGAGCTGCACCCATTCAATACGCAGCAGAACCTGACGATTCGTCATCCCGATGCCCGCTACCGGGACCTGGACGTGGATGCCTGGGTTCAGAACTATGACCTTGGGCCGACCATCCTCGACCTTGCCGGCATGTCTGAAGCGCCCCCGACCATGAATGGCCAGAGCGTCTGGTCGCTGGCGACCGGGGAGCGAGAGTCCCTGCGTCCCTACGTGACGACGGCGTGGGCCGGGCGGGTGTCAGTTCGTGACGAGCGCTGGGTATATGCCACGGGCTGGGACTTTGACGATCCGAATCCCGAACTGTATGACCGGTCCGCGGACCCCGACGAACGACTCAACGTCCACGACGAGCATCCGGACATCGTGGGCGACCGGCGGTCGCGAATCGAAGAACTCCTGGGAACGCCCATCCCACAGCCGTACAGCCAGGACCGTTTCGGTCCAACGGTCGGCGGCCTGCGCAAACCGCTTTATGCGACCTCGTACGCACCAGTTTTCTACGGTGCGCGTCAATCCTGGAACAACCCGCGAGCCTTGCCGGGGAACGGTGGGCCAGGCGCGCAATAGTCAAGGGGTCAGGCGGCGGCGTGTGTAGCTCCCGACGCCGAGGCCGTGCCGCTGCGGCGAGCGTTCGGCACGCCTAGTCGGGAGAACCCGGACTCTGCGAAAGCAGATCAAGTTCGCGGCGCTCTTCGTCGCTCATGCTCCAGGAAAGGGCGTTGAGGTTGGCGTCGACCTGGTCGGGCGTGTCGACGCCCATGAGGGTGACGGAGACATCGGGATTGGACCGGACCCAATTGAGGGCCACGTGGGCCGGGGCGCAGGCGCGGTGGGCGGCGATGCGTTCGACGGCGGCAAGGACCTGGATGGCGCGGCCGCGAAAGGCCTGGTCGTACTCGGCGCGCCTGCGGGGCGCTGCCATCACTGAGCCGGGCGGCGGCGGACGACCGGGTCGGTAGAAGCCAGTCAAGAGGCCGACGGCCAGGGGGCTATAGGCGAAGAAGCCGACCCGTTCCTGGCGGCAGAAGGGGAGCACCTCAAGCTCGGGCGCGCGGTCGAACAGGTTATAGGGGTGCATGACCATGGCCGGGCGTGGGCCGCCCAGGCGTTCGGCGATCATGAGCGCCTTGCAGGACTCCCAGGCGCTAAAGGTGGACATGCCCCAGGCGCGGGCCTTGCCCTGACGGATTACGTCGAGCATGGCGCTGACGGTCTCTTCGAGGGCGGTGTCAGGGTCTCGCCAGTGAATGATGTAGATATCGACATGATCGGTCTGCAGGCGCCGCAGGCTGCGGTCGATCTCACGCATGACGTGCATGCGGGATCCCCCCAGATCGTTGGGGCGGGGTCCGATTGGCTCGCCGACTTTGGAGGTGATGACCACGTCGTCGCGGCAGCCGGCGATGGCGCGTCCCAGGGCGATTTCGGATGCGCCGCCGTAGGGGGTGTCGGACGTCTTGCCGTAGAAGTTGGAGCAATCGAGGAGCGTGACGCCGCGGTCGATGGCGCATCTGATGGCGTCTTCCATCAGCTTCAGGTCGGTTTGGTTGCGGAATCCGCAACCGAGGCCTACGCGCGAGACCCGAATGCCGCTGGAGCCGAGCAGCCCAAATTCCATCTCTGTGCTCGTTTCGGCGCTAGACGCAGCCCGGGAAGGACTGACCGCGTACCTGGATGAAGGGAGGAACCTTGGGTGCGTCGGTGACCGTCTCGTCCTGGATGGTGGCGGCGCGCATGTAGTGGACGGCGGATCCACGCCGACGGTGGGGCGTGGTGTTGGGGCGGCTGGAGTGGAAGACGAGGCTGTGATGGAAGCTGACGCCGCCGGCCGGAATTTCCACGGGGACCGGTTCGAACTGGCCGACGAAGGAGTTTTGAAGATCGGACTGAAGGTGCCTTGGAATCATGCCCCAGCGGTGGGTGCCCGGGGCCATCCAGAGGCAGCCATTGGCGATGGTGGCGTCGTCCAGCGCGCACCAGGCGGTGACGAGGTCCATGGGAAACATGTCGCGCCAAGAGCCGGAGTCCTGATGCCAGGCCTGCGCCGATCCGTGAAACGCGGGTTTCATGAGGATCTGGTCAAGATAGAGCTTGATGTCGTCGCTGCCCAGCAGGTCGGCGATGACATCCACGAGCCTGGGATTGCGCACGTGCGCGAGCATGACGTCGTCGTAGTGGGCCACCTTGTAGATCTTGCGGACGGCGAGGGCGCGGTCTTCGGGTAGCGGGCCGTCGCGCAAGCCGGGTTCGACCTGCACGCAGTCGTCGGGGACGTGGGGTGCGCGGCCACCGGCGATGAGGTCGGCGCGGTCACGCACGGCGGCCATGTCGTCCTCGGACAGCAAGTTTTCTACAACCAGGAATCCATCGCGCCTGAATTGCTCGACTTGCGCGCGGGACAGGGTGTGCAGGCCGTTGGCCTGGGTGCTCATAGGCGCTCTCCCGATTCGTGCGGGGTGTTCGCGCTGCGGCCTCAGCATATCCCGGCGTAGGTTTAAGGGATGAGCAAGCCGCGCGTTCACTTTTTTGGCCAGGGCGACCCTCGGGCCGTGGCGCAACTGAACCGTTGCCTGCGGCAGGCGACGTATGGGGTGCTGTGCGCCGACCATCACGTGGGGTATTCGGCACCAATCGGGGCGGCGATCGCCTATCCGCGGCACGTGTCGCCGTCGGGCGTGGGGTGCGACATCGGTTGCGGCAACCTGGCGGTGCGGACGCCGCTGCGGGCCTCGACGCTTGACACCGCGGGGGTGATGGACGAGATCGTGCAGACGATCAGTTTTGGGCTGGGGCGCAAGAACCGTGAACGGGTGGACGACCCGGTGCTGGAACAAATCCGAAAGGCCGCCTTCGCACCGCAGAGGAGGCTGCTGAAGCTGGCTGAGGGGCAATTGGGCACGGTTGGCGCCGGGAACCACTACGTGGACCTGTTTTCCGATCAGCAGGACCGGCTGTGGATCGGGGTGCACTTCGGCAGCCGGGGGTTCGGCCACCGGACGGCCACCGGGTTCCTGGCGATGGGCGAGGGACGGAAGTTCACGGACCGACCACGGAACACGAGCATGGATGCGCCGCCGGTGCTGTTTGACGTGAGGACCGAGCTTGGACAGGCGTATATCTCGGCGATGCGGCTGGCGGGGACGTACGCGCAGGCGGGGCGACGCTGGGTGGTGGAACGGATTCTGAAGCTGCTAGGAACGAGCGCGGACCTGACGGTGCACAACCACCACAATTTCGCCTGGGAGGAGAAGCACTTCGGGCGGACGTTCTGGGTCGTGCGCAAGGGGGCGACGCCGGCGTTTCCGGGTCAGCAGGGATTCGTGGGCGCAACGATGGGCGGGATGTCCGTGATCCTGGAGGGCCTGGACTCGCCCGCTTCGAAGCAAGCGCTGTACAGCACGGTGCACGGGGCCGGGCGGGTGATGTCGCGACGCCAGGCGGCCGGCCGCCGGCGCTACAACCGGAAGCGCAAGCGCTGGGTGCAGACGGCGCCCGGCGTAGTGGACTGGCCGAAGGTACGAGAGTCAATCCGCGGGCAGGGCATCGTGCTGCGCGGCGGCGGGGCCGACGAGGCGCCGGAGGCGTACAAGAACCTGGATCAGGTGCTGGCCGAGCACGCCGGAACGGTTCGGGTTACCCACCGGCTGCGACCGATAGGGGTGGCCATGGCGGGCGCGGATACGTTTGATCCTTTCCGGGACTAGCGGACGCGCTCGGGCCTACGGCCACAACCGTGACTTGCGATCAGTCTCTGGAGCGCAGTGGCTGGTCGACCGCGTAGCGGGTGTCGTACCTGCCGGGGAACTCGACGGGAAACTCGCCGGTTCCGATGGACTCAATGAGTGGCGATCCCATGGTCTGGAGGGGAAGTCGGACGAGGGTGTGGGTGCGGGCGGATTCGAATATGGCCATCAGGATTTCCTGGGTCTTGATGGCGAGATGGGCGTCGTTGCGGTTTTCCGAGATTTCGCCGCGGGCCCATTGGGCCAGGCCGTTCAGTTCGCATCGAAACACGTCATCCAGCGTCTGTGTTGGCGCGGGAGTCTCGGTTATTCCCCTGCCCCGCCGCACGATGCGGACCGCATAGTCCGTTGCCAGAAATTCGCTCGGCCACATAAGGACGCCGTCAGTTCCGGTGACGGTCTGGAGCTTCCAGTCGTATTGAGGGTCGGGGGGAATGTCGCCCTCGAACGACACGCGCATGCCGCCGGCGAACGAAATCAGAGCACCTGAAAGTTCTTCGGTGGGCCAGCCGCGCTCGTAGCTATCGGACTTTCGCTGCACGTTAGCGATGACCCATTCGGGATCGGGGTCGCCCAGCACGAACTGCGTATAGCTCAGCGTGTGGGTGCCGTTGTTCATCAGCCCGCCCGATTCCATGCTGGCGGTTGCGGTGAGGGGCGTACCGATGGCGCCGTCAGCAATCAGTGCCCGCGCCTGCTCGTGCACGGTGTACCAGCGCATCATGTGGCCGATGGCCAGTTTGACGGCATTCCGCTCGCAGGCCGCCAGCATGGCGCGCGCCTCGCCCAGGCTGAGGGCCATTGGCTTCTCGCAGAGGATGGCGCGCGGCGGATAGCGCGTGGCGGCCAGGATGGTCTGGGGGGCGTGCCAGCGGGCCGGGGTGGCGATGCTGAGCAGGTCGGGCTGCTGTTCGGCGAGCATGCGCTCGAAGTCACGGTAGCTGTGCAGGTCCGGGAACCAACGGCCAACCCGGTCAAGCGCCGAGGAGTCGACATCGCAGACGGCGGTGAGCTCTACGCCTTCAAGCTGCGCGTAGATCTGGGCGTGCTGGCGGCCGGCCCAGTTGAGGCCGACGACGGCGGCGCGCAGAGTCTCGCCGGGCACCGGTATCTCTCTTTGCCTTGCAGCGAATGCGATGGCAACGGTTTGATCACTATGGCGCGTTAGCCAATGCCGCGCCAGTCAGCGGGGTCGTTCTAGTGGCGCCAAAGCTGCGATCTGAAAATTCCGGTCCGGTCGCACCGGATGATCCAGCGCTCAGTTCGGCCGTCCGCGGATACGAAATCGGTCGAGTTGACTCGGGCAGCAACACACTTGCTTCGGCCTAGCGTCTGAACCGACCATGGGACAGCGCGGCGGGCGACGGGGCACAGCGGCAGGCTTTCAATGAGGCTTCGACCCAGAACCTGGGGACTACGCATGGCCTGGTTGGCGCATGTTGGCCTGGGGCTGGCCCTTGGGTTATTCGGTAGCGGGCTGGCCGCGTTGGTTGCGCTGACGCTCTTCGTTGACCGTGTCACTGTTCCGGCTTGCGAGAAGGCGACGCCAGCGGCGTCAGACCGTGAGGCGGCGCCATTTGCGTTTGACCCGGAGGAGCGCGCACGCACCTTCGTACGGGCTATGGCGGACGACGACTATGAAACGGCCTACGGGATGTTGGCACTCGAGCAGCTGGGACGGAGCGGGCTGTGCGAGGTTGGTCTGGAGGGGTTCTGGCGCGTGGTTGCGGCGGAACACCCCGACCTGATTGCCATCGAGACGTTTTCGCCGTTGGCGTACGACGCGGCGTCCGACCATCTGCGTGTGGTGCTGCGCCTATCGATGAGAGGAAACGGGCAATCCCAGGAGTCCAGGCGCGACGCGTACACCGCAATAAACCTCACGCCTGACGGTCGAATCGGATGGTTCAGCTACCTATCGATTCTGACGGACCTGGGGCCGGCACCCGAGTCGCCGCCACCGCCATACGCGCCGCCGGGAACTTTCGACGCGTATCGGGTGACGTTTGGCCGGGCGCCCTGGGAGCTTGACGGCACGCTCACCGTGCCGAAGGGGCAAGGACCGTTTCCGGCCGTGGTGATCATCGGCCCAGGCGGTGGCTTTGCGGGGGAGAGTCCGAACCGCTGGGATCGCGATGTGGCCCAAGGACTCGCCACGCATGGGGTGGCCTCCCTGCGATTCGCCGAGCGATCCGTAACTCACGCGCTGGCGGCCGCGCGACGACCAACGTTCACTCTCGCGGAGGAGTACGTGGATGATGCGTTGGCGGCAATCGGGCGGCTGCGACTGACGCCTCGTGTCGATCCAACCCGCGTCTATCTGCTCGGGATCAGCGTCGCTAGCTTCGCGATGCCGCGCATCGCCAGCCTGGATCCCGATCTGGCGGGTCTGGTGCTCATTTCGCCTTCCAGCGGATACGTCTGGGACTCCGCATGGCGCATGCAACAGGAGCACGCCAAGGTCGACAGGACGGTCTCTGAGAGCGAGCAACACAGCATTGAGGTGCTGAAAGCACGTGCCGCCGCAATCGAAGCTGCCGCCAGAGGCGACGGTGATCCGAAGGAACACGGTGTGCGGATCGCCTACCACCTCGACCTGGCTACGTATCGACCGGAAAACGTAGCGCGCTATCTCCCGATTCCCATGTTCGTGATATTCGGCGACCGGGTGGGGGTTACGCCCATTGAGGACCACGAAGCGTGGCTCACGAGCTTGCGCCGGCGCGGGGATGCCGCGTTTCGCGCGTACAAGGGTCATGTCCATGGCCTGTTTGACGTTTCGAAGGCCAGGCCTCCCGCGCTCCGCTCCGTGGGTCATGTCGACGAAGAGGTGATGATTGACGTTGCGGCATGGATCGATGGCGACTGGCCCGAGTTGTCCTGCGACGAGGTCGAACATTGGTATGCCGGCTGCAACGGCGGATAGCAAGGACCAACTTGGCGAGTGCAATGGGCGTGTCGGACGCAGTTGAGAGTCGCGGCAGGTCGCCGAACGAATCAGGTCGACGGAAGCGTGCGCCAGACAACCTCAGCTGGTCTGACAGCGGCGATCACTGAAGCGCGAGTCTCACAGCGCAGGATCCAGGGACTGCCCAGCCCCCGCTGGCTGCGCTGGAGTGGAGAACGTGACACACTCGCCTCGCTGGTCGCGGCGGCCAGGGGCACGGAGCGGACGCAGTGAACTACCGCAATTTGGGTCGTACCGGAGTCAAGGTGAGCCCGCTGTGCGTGGGCTGTTGGAACTTTGGGAACGCGACCAGCCGGGAAGAATCGCTGGCGATCATCGATCACGCGTTGGACGCCGGGGTCAACTTCATCGACACGGCCAATATGTACGGTCGCGGGACGAGCGAAACGATCGTCGGCGAGGCGCTAGCGGAACCGAGCCGGCGTGGGCGGGTGGTTCTGGCGACGAAGGTCCACTTTGCGATGGACGACGCGGATCCGAACGCGCAGGGCAACAGCCGACGACACATCGTGGAGCAGTGCGAGGCGTCGCTGCGGCGGCTGCAGACGGACTACATCGACCTGTACCAGATTCACCGTCCGTCGCCGGACACTCCACCCGACGAGACACTGCGCGCGCTGGACGACCTGGTTCGCAGCGGCAAGGTGCGCTATATCGGCACGAGCACGTGGCCGGCCTGGCAGGTGGTGGAGTCGCTGTGGGTGGCCGAGAAACTGAGTCTCAACCGGCCGATCTGTGAGCAGCCGCCGTATCACCTGCTGGACCGCCGGATCGAGCGTGAACTGGTACCGATGGCGCAGACGTATGGGATCGGGATCATTCCGTGGGCGCCGCTGGCCAGCGGGTTTCTGACCGGGATCTACCAGCGCAACACGGCCGCACCACCCGGGACACGGTTCGAGAAGAGTCCGGAGACGCAAGAGCAGCGGAACCTGCACAGTGAAGCGGCGTTCGCCGTGCTGGACGAGGTCGCGGCCATCGCCTGCGAAAAGGGCTGCAGCCCCGGCCAGCTGGCCCTGGCCTGGAACATGACACAGCCCGGGATCACCGCGCCGATCGTGGGCCCGCGCACCCTTGACCACTGGAAGGGCAACCTGGGAGCGCTGCAAGTTGCGGTCACTGACGCCGACCGGAAACGGCTGGATGCCGTCGCGCCGCCGGGACGCATGATTGCGCCGTACTACGAGGCCCAATGGGGACCTCGCACGTACCGGTAGCCCGAGAGAGGACGAAGCCATGCGGGTGCATGCCAGCCTGAGCGGGGGGAGGTTCCCTGAAGCCAAGTTGGGGGACCTGAAGCCGGAACCTGCGTTTTCCAAGGCGGAGTACGAGGAGCGGCTGGCGCGGGCGCGGGCGGCGATGGACGCGCAGGGGCTCGACGCGCTGGTGGTGATGAACCCGGCAAGCGTGTTTTACCTGTCCGGTTACCAGACGTTCGCGGTTGACGGCGGGGCCTGCCTGGTCGTGCCGAGCGACGGCGAACCGGCGCTCGCGATGGACCCGCCGGAGTTTGGCGGGGCGCTGCTGGGGGTGTGGTTCGACGACCTTCACGGATATCCGCCGGAGAGCGATCGACCGGAGTACGCGGCCGCGATGCTTGCCGAGCACGGCGCGACACGTGGGCGCATTGGGCTTGACGGCGCAGCGTGGGGCGCCACGACCGCCTTCTCCGCCGGCCTGGCGCACGCGCTACCCCTGGCGGAGCTTGTCGACGCGACTGAACTGCTGATCGAGTTGAAGCGGCGCAAGTCGGCCGCTGAAATCGAGCACATCCGCAGCGCCGCGTTCGCTACCCAGGCGGCGGTGGAAGCCGCCACCGCGACCGCGGCGGCTGGCGTATCTGATGGTGATATCGCTGGAGCAGCCTTCGCAGCCATGGCGCGAGCGGGCAGCGAGTACCCGTGCCTGTCGCCGATCGTCACCAGCGGTGCCCGCTCGGGGATGCTGCACACGACGCACAAGCGCCACACCATTCAGTCGGGCGACAACGTGCTGCTGGAGATCGGCGGGTGCGTGCAGCGCTATACCGCGCCGCAGATGCGGACGTTGACAATCGGCCCGCCGTCCGCCGAGGTGCGGGCGGCTGCCGATGCTTGTCTTGCCGCCCTCCACGCCGTTCTCAACGCCATGGGACCGGGAGTCGCGGCGCGTGACGCGGCGGAGGCGGGCTGGCGGGAACTGGCGGCCGCGGGCGACGACCTGGTGTTTCACGGGACGTTCGGCTACGGCATTGGGGCCGGCTTTCCACCAAACTGGGCGGACGGTTCGGGGTTCATCCGGAGCGATCAGGACAGCGTGCTGGAACCCGGCATCGTGTTTCACCACCCGGTGGCTGTGCGGCGGCTGGGGGAGTTTGGGGTCGCGTTCAGCGAGACCAGCGTGATTACTAAGGACGGCTGCGAGGTGCTGACGCGCGGGCCGCGGGAACTGGTTGAACGGTAGCCGCCATGGAATGCCGCCAGATCGGGATCGTGTGGCCCGAGCCGGTGCAGGAGCGGCACCGGACTGAACTTCAGGCATTCGTCGGGCCTGACCTCGTGCTTGACATCGAACCCGTCAGAACCGACCCGGATCCGGAACCGAACATCACGCTGGCGTTGGTGGAGGGACTGGCGCGGGATCCGCAGAACGGACACGCGGCAAGGCGGCTGGCTGAGCGTGGGGCCCAGGCCCTGGCGTACGGCTGTACGTCAGCCAGCTATGTGCTGGGTCCCGAAGGTGACGCAGCCATCATCAAGGAGATGCAGGCTGCCTCCGGCTTGCCCGCGACGACGACCTCCTCGGCTGTCGTTGAGGCCTTGCGAGTGCTGGGGGTTCAGACCGTGGCGGTGCTGTCGCCGCACATCGATGATCTGAACGCAAGACTGCGCGTCTACCTGGAGTCCTCGGGATTCACCGTGGCGGCCATGGTGGGGCTGAACCTGCGATGCGATATCGAGGACGTGGAGCCGGCGGAGACGCGGAGGATCGTGGAGTCGCAGGTGGACAGGCCGGACGCCGACGCCGTGTTCATCAGCTGCACCGGCATGCGCACGGCGGGGATCATCGACGACATTGAAGCGTCCCTGGGCAAGCCAGTGGTAACGGCCAATCAGGCAACGCTTTGGCACGCCGGTCGGCTTACAGGAGTCGGGATGGCCAGGCCCGAGCGTGGACTCTTGCTGGCAACGTCACCTGTCTGACCTTGCTTATCTCCGCCGGCGGCCCTTGACGCGCTTTGAGAAGTCGGGTGTCGAAGGGGTGTCCCCAGACTGGGCTCCGATGCAAGACATGACGTCAGGCACACAGCCAAGTCGCCAAATCCGAAGTTGAACAATCGCTATTCCGCGATCTCGTGGACGCGGTCCCAGGGGACGAGTCGTCCGACGGCTCGATTCTGGGATTCCTCGCCACCGTATGTCACTGCTATTTCAATAGGCGGCGAAAGCGCGGCGAGGTGGCCCTGAACGCGAAGCGCCCCGCCGAAGAGACTCGAGGATGAGGTCTGCGACGACTTGGCCTCGACGAGTGTCAGGCGAGACGGATGCTCGATGACCAGGTCAACCTCGGCGCCGTCTCGATTCCGATAGAAGTAGAGGCCGCGCGTTTCGCCCCGGTTCAGCCGATGCTTGACGACTTCCGAGACGACCCAGGTCTCAAAAATGGCGCCGCGCAAGGGGTGGGTGCGCAACTGGTGCGGGGCTCGGATGCCGATCAGCCAGCAGGCAAGGCCGGTGTCGTAGAAGTGCAGCTTCGGTGTCTTGACGAGCCGTTTGCCGAGGTTCCGGTGAAACGGCGGGAGTCGGAAGACGATGAAGCTTGCCTCCAGAATGCTCAGCCAGGCCTTCGCGGTCGGCTGGGACACGCCGCAGTCGCTCGCCAGCGAGAGATAGTTGATCAGCTGCCCGGTTCGCCCCGCGCACAGCTCGAGGAATCGCTGGAAGGTTGCGAGATCGCCCACCTGGCTGATCGTCCGCACGTCGCGTTCCACGTAGGTAGCCACGTATGACCGGAGCCACTCCGATGGGTCGGGCCTGTTATCGAAGATGCGGGGATAACCGCCGGCAGACAGGGTTTCTTCCAATGTCCGAGGATGCTCGTCAAAGCGCACGACTTCGCGCCGTGCGAGCGGAAGAAGGTGATGAACCGAGGTTCGCCCGGCCAGGGACTGGCTGACCGACGCGACCAGCGCGAGATTCTGCGAGCCGGTGAGAATCCAACGGCCTGGTCGTGGATCGGCGTCGATGATTCCCTGCAGGTAGGCAGGGAGGTCCGGGGCGCGCTGTACTTCGTCGATGATGGCGCCATCGGGATACCGGGCCAGAAAACCGCGGGGATCCTCAGTTGCGAAGGATCGAGTATCCGGCGCCTCTAAGCTGACGTAGGTATGTTCGGGGAATTCGGTCCGGACGAGGGTGGTCTTGCCACTCTGGCGAGGTCCCGTCAGCGTGATGGACGGCGACGTCTGTGCCGCTTGCAGCAGTCGCGGAGCGAGGTCACGCGGGATGGTCATTTGACGATACTAGTGCCAAAGATCGGCTAATTCAAAGTATGATTTTGAATTAGCCGACACTTTCCGGCCTGCAGCAACTGCCAGGCAACCGTCCGGGCTGGATGCGGTAGGCGAGTCAGCTCCTCCGATCGGCGTCCGCTATTGCGAACTGGAACGAATAAAGCTCGGCGTTGCGAAGGCTGAAGCGCAGGCGGCGGTATGGGGCGCCCGGACGGCGAGGGTCGGGCTCGCCGCCGTCGCCGTGCGGGATCGCGGGACTGCCGGCCCATGTGACGGTGTGGTCCAGTGCATCGCCGGTGAAGACGTCGCAGTCGGCTTCGGTGGCGCCGGGCAGCGGGCGGTCCTGGGCGTCGGTGACTTCGACGCGGACGTAGCCGCCGGGGCGGCAGCGGGCGTTGATGCGCAGGCGGTCGCCGGGGGCGACCATTGGCTCGGTGACGATCAGGCCCTCCCGCTCGCGGCCGGCATCCAGCGACACGAAGCCGTCGGGCCGCATCCGGGCCAGTCCAAGGGCATAGCCCACGTGGCGCATGTCGTCGACCTCGGGCACGTGGTCCCAGGCGGTGGATCCGGCGTACTTCTCGGGCGGGCCGGCAAACCACCAGTCGTGATGGTTACGCGAGCCGCCGTAGTAGACGCGCAACTCACCATTTTCCGTAACGGGCGCGCTCGAAACGTTGACCATGAATTGGTCCCAGGCGCCGGCGGGACCGGGCTCCAACCAGGGACGACCCGGCCACACACGTCGCCAACTGCGCCCGTCGCGGCTATGGGTCAACTCCACGTGCATGGTGTTGCTGACCATGTTGAACACGCCCATGAAACCGAGCCATTGGGCGCCGACCCGGTACATCGACATGCCGTAGAACGACGTGTCGAGATTGTCGATGTCGGGGTCCGGGGCCAGCACGAGCCGGGGCCGGGTCCAGTGGTGAAAGTCGGCGCTTTCCATCATGAAGACGCGGCGGCGGTTGCGGCCGCCGGGCTGGTCCGTGGCTACGTCAAAGGTGGGCGTGCCGCCGGTTGGTCCCAGGGGCGGAAGGCGGAGCGGGTCGGGCGCACCGACCATGAAGGGATGGCGGGTGATGGCGAGATAGGCGCGGGACTCGGGATCGACGGCGACGATGGCCGTGTCGTCCAGGCGCGCACGCTCGGCACCGACTACCGGGGGCTCCTCCAGCGGCGTCCAGTGAATGCCATCGGGCGAGACGCCGTGGCGAACGACGCCTCCGCCGACTTCCTCTTCGGTGGGCGGCACATGAAAATAAAGGGCCTTGAATCGACGTGCCTCGTCGGTTTCCCACGGGTCTCGGAGCAGCCCCATGGAGTGCGGCGAGCCGTCGACTTCGGAGCCCATGACGACGTTGGTGTCCCCGCCATCGTGCGCAAACACGCCCATGGGCGGCTTTGTGAATGTCACGCCGTCGTCGGACCGGGCGTAGAGGTAGCGCATGCGGGCGTTGGCCCACGCGTGAATGGTGCCGCCTTCGCCGCGGGCCAGCTTGTCGCGATCCAGCCACCAGTCCTCGTACATGCAATGGGTGCGCCCGGAATCCGCGTCGTGCCAGGTCTGCCAGCCGTTGAAGGAGAAGTAGGTGATGTTCTCCCAGGGCCGGTCGGCCTGGATGACGGGGTTGGCCGGCGATTTGCTGGGCCTGTGCACCGTCCGCGTGACGTTGGCGACGGCGCTCACCACGCCGTTGTCGAAGAAGTATTGCGGCGCATCGCCGATGACGAGTTCCGTCGGGTCCAGGCGGGGCATGGGCTGGATCTCAGTTATGAGGGGCGAACCGGCAGGCGCCACCATAGCGGGCGGGAGCGGGTTCGGGAGTGGCGGTGCCGTGAGCCGGGAAAACGAGATGCGCCAGAGACGGATAGGCTGATCGAACTTTGTCAGGACACCGAACGGCGTGGTGATTCCGGTGACATCGCATCCGCCTGCAAGGCAAGGGGAACCTGCGTGACCGCTGACGGCCTGCCGCTCATCGGCCTCATGCTCGGCGACGCCTGTGGCATCGGGCCTGAAGTCGCCGTCAAGGCCATGGCCTCCGGCGCTGTCGACGATAGTGCTCGCGTTGTGATTGTTGGTGACGTGCGCGTCCTTGAGCAGGGCATGCGGGACGCCGGACTGAGATTCGACTACGACGTCTACGAGACGCTTGATGAGGTGACCTGGCCTCGCCGCAGTGTGCCTGTCGTCGACCTCGGCAACGTCAATCCAGGTCAGGTCGAGCGAGGCAAAGTTACGCCCGAGTCCGGCCGAGCCTGTGGCGAGACGCTGAAGCACATGATCGATCTCGCATTGGCGGGAGCCCTCGACATCATCTGCTATGCCTCGCTGAACAAAGCCGCCCTGCACCGAGGCGGCTGGCAGTTTCCGGACGAGGCCCACATGTTCGCCGACTTCGCCGGGCATGACGGCCTCTTCGGAGAGATGAATGTGATCCCTGAGTTCAGCACGTTCAGGGTTACTTCACACGTTGCGCTGCGCGACGCCGTTGACATGATCACGCCCGATCGTCTGACGGCCGTGGTGCGGCTGGCGGATCGGACGCTGCGAAGTATGGGGAAGTGTCCCGCTCGTCTCGGCGTGGCCGCGCTGAATCCTCACGCGGGCGAACAGGGGCTATTCGGCGACGAGGAGATTCGCATCATTCGTCCCGCCGTCGAGCGACTTCAGGCTGAGGGGATACAGGTGGTCGGCCCAATCCCGTCGGACTCGGTCTTCCTGCAAGCGAAGCAGGGCGAATTCGATGGGGTAGTGATGATGTATCACGACCAGGGGCAGATCGCGACCAAGCTCCTCGGCTTCGGTAAGGGTGTCACGGTCCACGTCGGTCTGCCCGTCACGCTTACGACGCCCGCGCACGGCACGGCTTTCGACATCATCGGACGGGGCGTCGCCGATCCCGGCGGGATGGCGTACGCCCTCCGACTTGGGGCCCGGCTCGCAGGTCGAGACACGCCGCGCGCTTGATCACCTGTGTGGACGCCATCCGGCGCGAAGCGAGCGGCGGCGCCGCCGTCGGGCTTGAGCTACGACACGATGTCGGGCGGTACGCATGACCAGGTCCAGATTTGGCCCGTCTCTGGCCTCCGCCAGCAACGCGAACACCCGGTCCATTGCGGCCAGATCGTTGGCATCGAGTGGATGCTCGGCCGCCCACATGCGAATGGAGTTGAGGACTGCGAGGCGCGGATGGATGACAAGCTCGCGGGCGGTTGCATGCGTGTCGGACTTCTGGTTCCGACTCCGAGGTACCGCAGGCTCCATGATTCTGATCAAGGGCGTGACTCCTTACTGAAAGAAGATTGACTGAACCTCCGCCCTTTGGGCCATATTCTCATTCGTGGGATGCTATGTCAATATTGAAAGGTCACGTCACATATGACACACTCCAATGTGCGATTGCAGCCTGTGATCCGACGATGACCGGGCGAAATCCTGACGGACGCGATGAGTTTGCACGCCGGCTGCGCGTGTACATGGGCTACGCGGACCGGACGCTGGAGGAAGTGGCCCAGAGCCTGCAGTCGCTCGGAGTCAGTGTCAGCGCAAGCACGATCAACCGCTGGACGCGCGGACTTTCGGTACCCGACATTATGGCGGCGCAAGCGCTGGGCCAGCTAGCGGAGGACGCGGGACTGGCAGGTCCTGGCGAAGGCGTAACGTGGCTACTCGGCAAGCGACCGGCTGGTCCCCTTTCGTATGCAACCGAGGCATCGCCAGACCTTGACCGCGCGGTCGGAAGCTGGCAGTTCCACTCGGCCAGCCCGGCGCTGTCGCGGGCGCTCGCCGAACGGGGCGTTCCCGCTGCCTATCGACGGCCGCTGGCCGACCTGCTGGCACAACTGCTGGCCGAGGTCGAAGCCGATGGCGTTGAGCAGCCGTTAGCCGATGGCGACGCCACTAGCTAGAATGACAGAAGCTACCGCGTGGTGGCCTGGCGGAAGTGGCTCAGTGGTAGAGCATCTCCTTGCCAAGGAGAGGGTCACGGGTTCGAATCCCGTCTTCCGCTCCACGCAGACACCGAGCGAAGTGCCGCTTCTGGCTGTGTCGCTAGCGCGCCGGGTGCGGAGACTTCGGGTCCAGCCGGGCCTGGCCGACGCTAGTTCCGTCCGGGGAATGTCAACTCAGCAACGCCGGACTTGTCCAGTTCCCCCTTGCCGACCTCGATCATCCGGTCGTACTGCGCCTTGGTGGCCCTAGCCAGTGGCAGATTGAGCCCAGCGTCTTCGGCCAGCGAGAGGGCAATGCCCGAGTCCTTGGAGGCATGGGCTGAGGAGAAGTAGCACTCGTGGTCGCGGATGACCATGTCTTCGCCGTCGGTTTCAAGCACCCGCGAGTTCGCGCCGGTCTGCGAGAACACCGTCTGCAGCATCTCCAGGTCCAGGCCCAACGCGGCGCCAAGTCCAAGGCCCTCGGCCAGACCGGCGGTGTTGATGTTCATCACCATGTTGACTAGGGCCTTCACCTGGGCGGCAGTGCCTGCGGGCCCGATGTACATGCGAGAGATGCTGAGGCTCTCGAGGATTGGTTCCACGGCCTGGTAGACATCCTCGCGGCCGCCGCACATCAGGTACAGGGTGCCGTCGCGGGCCTGGGTAATGCTGCTGGCCATACAACCTTCCAGGCTGTTCGCGCCGGCGGCTTCGGCCAGCCCTTCCACGTCGACATGAACCTGGGGCGTAATGGTGGCGCAGTTGATGAAGGTCGTTCCGGCCGCGTCGTTCAGCAGGCTGTCGCCGCTCTCGCTGAACACGTCTCGCATCGAGGAGTCATCGGTGACGACCGTGATCACGACGTCGGACGCCGCGGTGACCGCCGCCAGCGAATCCGGAGCTTGGCAGTCCAGTTCACTCGCCAGCGATTCAGCAATGTCACGCTGCGCGTCGTACACGGCGGAGACCGTATAGCCCTCGTCGTTCAGGTGACGAGCCATGTTGGCGCCCATGCGTCCGACGCCGACGAACCCGATCCGTTGTGTCGTAGCCGCCATCAGTCATTCCTCCTTAAGCGGTGCGGGGCGCGGAGGGCCTCATATGGCCGTCCGCACCCCGTAAGTCCGTCGTGTCCTGGCGTTAGCCGGTCACTTCCCCGTGAATCTCGTTCCAGTCCTCAAGCGCGTTGAGCGTCACGGCGTCCGTGATGGCGCCATCCGCGTTCGTGCCGGCGGCCGACGAGATGGCGGAGACGATGTCGTCACCATGGTTGTAGCCGGCAATGGCCGCGTTGGACGCGTCGATCACGGACTGATCGATGCTGCCGCCGTTCTGGTCGAGCACCCACTGCTCGAACTGCGGGTAGGTCGGCTTTTCGTTTGTCAGGTACGCGACGGCCGCGTCGCGGTCGACGCCGAGGCCGTCCAGCACCATCTGGTCGAAACCTGCGCCACACGCGTCGTATTCGTCATTCAGCGCGCCAGCGGCCGAAAGGGTCACCTTGAGCCAGAGCCTGGGCAGGTGCTTGGCCCCCAGCGGACCGGCTTCACTGGAACCAATGAGCGGGATCATCTTGGCCATCTTCTTTTCCTTCCGACACGTAACAATCCTGGAGCCCGTTCATGCTAGCAAAGCGCTGTTTCGGGGACTAACGGACTGGCCCGCTAGACTTGGGTATGCCCCAGTCGATATCGCCTTCAGTTCCGTCTGGCCGCCGACCCTGGCGGCCGCTGTGGGGCCGCCGGATTGATCCGCTGCTGGAAGAAGTGCTGGCGGCCAGCGCCGCCATGACGACGCTGGCCGTCGTAGTCGCGGTTCTGTACTGGCTGATCACCGGGCTCTCGCCTTGGCCGGGGCTCGTGCTGGGCGAGTTGGCGGGTTTCGGGTTCGGTATCGCGCTGCTGTCGCTTTCCTCGCCTCGCCGCAGACGCTAGCGAATAGAGCTCGCGCATAGTCCGCAGCGGCACTGACCAAGGCCGACAGCGACTGGCGCCGGCGGCCGGGGCTCGCTGGATCTATTCGTAGCGCAGCGCTTCAATTGGCGCCAGACGGGAGGCGCGGGCCGCGGGGTAGATGCCGAACACCAAGCCGATCACCACGGACACGACGAGGGCCAAGATGATCGGCTCCAGGGTCAACGTGGTGGTAAATCCGCCGGCGAAAGGGTTGCCGCGCGGACCGCCGGCCTGCGGCGCCTGCTCGGCGGCGGCGGCCAACTCGTTGATTCCAAGCGATACCGCAACGCCGATCAGGACGCCGGCTATTCCGCCGCCGATGCTGACGGCCACGGCCTCAATCATGAATTGCGACATGATGTCGCGTCGCTTGGCGCCGATGGCCTTGCGGATCCCAATCTCGCGGGTCCGTTCGGTCACCGAGACCAGCATGATATTCATGATGCCGATGCCTCCAACCAGCAGCGAGATGCCGGCCACGGCGCCCAGGAACAGCGTTATGGTGTCGGTGACCTCCGAGATCGTCTCGATCTGATCGGCCTGGCTGCCGACCGAAAAGTCCTGCTCTTCCGAGTCATGGCGGCTCAGCAGCAGGTTCTCGATTGCTTGCTTGACGCCCGCCACGGTGGCGTCGCTCTCATCGACCAGCTGCACCACGATTGAGGACACCACGTCGTCGCCAGCTGAAGTCTTGGAGGGGTTCAGGCGACTCGTCAGCGTGGGTAGGGGCACAAAGGCGGAGTCGTCGTTACTTTGAAACGAACTGCCGCCATCCGAGGCCAGGACACCGACGATTGTGAACGGCTGGGTATTGAGCCGTACCGTCTCGCCTACGGCGTTGCCGTTGGGGAAGAGGTCGGTGGCCAGGGTGTCTCCGATGACAACCACGCGCGACGCCCGTTCGACGTCGTCGGCCGAAAAGAAGGAGCCTGTGCCGATCTCGGCATTGCGCACAGCCGGATAGACCTCGTTGACGCCCTGCACGGACGCCTCCACGGCGCCATCGGCCGATACGAACGACCCGTTGAATGAGCGTGACGCATAGATCGCCGTGATCCCGGGGATACTGGCTTCAGCGATTGCGTCGGCATCTTGAGCGGTCAGCGTTCGAACCCCGCCGCCGCCGCCGCGAGTACGGAATCCTCCGAACCGGTTACTGCTGGCGCCGGGGCTGACGGACAACAGGTTCGTTCCGGCCTGTCGGATCCTCTCTTCAATTGACGTCTGTACGCCGGCGCCGATCGACATGAGGGTGATTACGGCGGCCACGCCGATGACCATGCCCAACAGGGTGAGGGCCGTGCGCAGCTTGTTGGCCGCCAACGCGCGGAAAGCAACTCGCAAACCATCGGCCGCGGTCATGTCATCACCTCGTCCTTTTCAACCAGACCATCGCGAAAGCGGATGACGCGGCGTGCGCGCACGGCGACTTCCATCTCGTGCGTCACCAGAATGGTCGTGATGCCCTGCTCGGTGTTCAATTGCTCAATCGCATCCATGATTTCGTCCGCGGAGGCGGTGTCCAGGTTGCCGGTCGGTTCGTCGGCCAGAAGCAGTCGTGGACGGGTGACCAGGGCACGGGCGATGGCCACCCGCTGCTGCTGGCCGCCGGAGAGTTCAACAGGGGTGTGGTCGACCCGGTCGGCTAGCCCGACAGTGGCCAGCGCCTCCAACGCCCGATCCCGGCGCTTGCGCGCGCCGGCGTACATGAGCGGTAGTTCCACCTGCTCACGCGCCGTCATGCGGGGGAGAAGATTGAATGACTGGAATACGAAGCCGATCTTGCGTAGGCGGATGTCAGCCAGCGCGTCCTCGCTGAGGCCTTCCACGTCCTCGCCGTCCAGCCGGTAGCTACCGTCTGTTGGACTATCCAGGCAGCCCAGCAGGTTCATGGCCGTGGACTTACCCGAGCCCGAAGGTCCCATGATGGCCACCATCTCGCCGGGTTCAATGGTGAACGTGACGCCACGCAAAGCTTCCACTTTTACGTCACCCATCTGATACGTCTTGGTGATGCCGACGGCTTCGATCGTCGGCGGGGGACGGTCGGCGGTCATTGACATTGCTATCCGCCCCCACCTCCGCCGGTTCCGCCGCCTGCCCTGCCAGCGCCGGCCTGCTGGCCGCCCTGCCCTCTTTGGCCGCCTTGGCCGCGCTGACCCTGGAATTGCCCGGGCTGGACGCCGGGTGGCGGCGTGCGGCCCTGGAAGCCCGCAGGCGGCCCGCCCTGGCCCGCTTGACCGCCGCCCGCGCCACCCTGGCTTCCCTGGAGGTTTGGCGCGGCTTGGCCGGCTTCGGGTTGAACTGCGCCCTCGGCCGGCTGAGCACCGCCAGACGCCGATTGCCCGCTACCTGCGCCCGCCCCGGCGCCAGCCTGGCCGCCGACTTGGCCGCCCTGGCCGCCTTGTCCACCGGGTTGCGCGCTCTGGCCCTCCGCGCCTCCAGCCGCCGCGCGAGCGGCCTGGGCGGCGGCTCGCTCTTCCGCAAGAGCCTGCGCCGCATTTGGCATGACGAGTTCGCCCGCTTCCAGACCGGAGACGACTTCGACCAGCAGTCGTCCGCTCAGACCCGTCTGCACGACGCGGCGGCTCGACGATCCGTCAGCGGCGGCCACGAATACCAGGCCCCCTCGCGGCGTCGTCTGCACGGCGGCCTTGGGGACGACGATCACGTTGCGCGCTTCAGCGACCAGGATCTCGACATCCGCAGTAAGCCCGGCTCGCAACTGCTCGTCTGGCGCGTCCAGCGCAATGTCGAGCGGGAAGGTCACCAGACCCTGATCAACTTCTCCCTGCGACGCGATCCAGGCCACCTTGCCCGTGTACTCGCGATCATCCAAGGCCGTAAAGGTCAAGCCGGCAGGTTGACCGACCTCCAGCATCCCAATGTCGTTCTCGTCGATGTTGATGCGAACCCGAAGGCTGTCGGCGACACCGACCGTGAGGAAGGCAGCGGAGACCCGCTCGCCAACGTCGGCGTCCACCGTGAGAACGATTCCCGTCGTAGGTGAAATGAGCGTTGCGTCGGCCAGGGCCGTGCGTGCGGTTTCGAGCGCGCGTCTGGCGTCCGACAATGCCAGTTCCAGGCGCTCGACCCCGAGCGGATCGAGCTCGGGCTCGGCGTCCTCCCGCAAGTCGGCCAGGTCGATCTCAGCTCGGGCAATTGCCAGTTCGGCCTGGCGCAGCTGCGATGCGTCGGCCCCGGCCAGCAAATCGGCCAGCCTAGCCTCGGCGTCGGCTAGCCCGGCGAGCGCCGAGGCTACGTTCTGTTCCGCAACGACAACGTCTTCTTCAGCCAGGCGCACGTCCTGTTCGGCCAGCTGCACGTCTTCTTCTGCCTTCCGAACATCGGCAGGGTCGGCGTCCGCGGTGAGGTCGGCCAGCCTGGCGCGCGCCACGTTCAGGGCGCTCTCGGCCGAGGCGACGTTGGCGCGCCGCGTGGCCAGATCGGTGGCGCTTGCACCGGCCAGCAGGTCTTCCAATTCGGCCGCAGCGGCGGCCTCATTGCGCTGGGCGGTCGTGATCGCGTCGTTCAGCGCGACAAGGTCCGGACCGGTGGCCAGGTCGTCTCGCGCGGTCTGCGCGACGGCCAGGTTGGCTTCGGCAGCAGCAAGGCTGGCCTCAGCTTCAGCCA
>WTFW01000164.1:52196-66737 GCA_011523785.1 Chloroflexota bacterium
TGCGCGACGGCCAGGTTGGCTTCGGCAGCAGCAAGGCTGGCCTCAGCTTCAGCCAACACCCGCTCGCTCTTTCACCTCTGCGCTGGCGTTGTTGCCGGTGCGTACAGTGTCGTCGTGCGTCAGCCGCGCCTGTTCGAGCGTAATCTCAGCATCGCGAACGTCCTCAGGCGTCGGCTTAACTCGCAGATCTGTGAGTTTCACCTGGGCCGAGATGACGGCCGCCTGGGCGCTGGCCAGTTTGGCCTCGGCGTCCGTCAATGCGGACGGGTGGTCGGCCACCGCGGAGTCCAGATCGCGCCGAGCGGACACGACGGCCTCCTGCGCAGCTAGCAGGGCGTCGCGCGCTCGCTGAACTTCCAGCGTGGTCGCTCCGGCCAACAGATCGGCCAAAGCGCCTTGCGCGCTAATCAGCGACGCTTCGGCAGACGTGACGCTGCTCGCGGCCTCGGCGATTTCTGTTTCCGTGGCGTCGGCCAGCAAGTCCGCCAGGTTGTCGCGAGCCGTGTGCACCTGCGCCTGGGTGGAGGTTACCCGCGCCTGGGCGGAAGCGACGTTTGCCCGCGCCGAGGCGACTTGCGCGCTGGACGAGGCCACCGAGGCTTCGGCCGACGCAATGCTGGCCGCGTCCGGCGGAATCTGCAGGTCCTCAAGTGCGGCACGGGTTTCTTGCAGATCCAATTCCGCGCGACGCAGGGCGTACACGTCCGGATCAGGCTCCAGGTTCTCAAGGAACTCAGCCAGGTCAAGTTCGGCCCGGCGCAGGGCTGAGACGGCGTCGTCGATGTCGCGCGTCAGGTCATCCGCTTCCTGCAAGGCCAAAACGTCGGCGGCGGACACCATGTCACCGGCGCCCACCTTGAGTTCTGTGAGCACCCCGGCGTTTTCGAATCCGACCTGAACCAGCGTTCCGAAGTCCAGCGTGCCGGTCGCGGGGACTGTCACCAGTAAGTCTTGTCGCGTGGCCTCCACGGGCTGCGGCGGCGCCACCACGACTGCCTCTTCCTGCACGCGCGGTAGCACCACATAGAAGACGAATGCGCCGATGGCTGCAAGTACCACGAGCCACAACCAGAATCGGCGGACCAGTCCGACCAAAGCCTGTACAGGCCACGCGACGACGCGCCCGATTCGGCGCAGCCGGGAAGCTCTCGGCGGCGATTGGTCCAACTCCGGCGGGTTCTGCGTCATGGCGTCACTCGATGGATTTCCGGTCTGGGGCGGAGCTTAGTACGAAGCCCATGCAGGCCCGATGCACGCGGCATGCATCTCCTATGCAACCGAATGATCCTTCGGTACGGGGCCGTCATCGAGGCGCGGGATCGACCGGAAGCCGCAGGCTTACGGTGGCGCCCGGCCCGTCGGTGTTGTTGCCCGCGACAGCCTCGCCTCCGTGCGCTCGCGCGATCCCTCGGACGATGGCCAGACCCAGCCCGGTCCCGCCCTGGGCTCGACTCCGTGAGCTATCCGCGCGATAGAACCGATCGAATACGCGCGGCAGTTCGTCGGGACCAAAGCCGGGACCGGTGTCGATGACCTCCACCGATACCAGGTTTGACGCCTGCCTATCCGTCAGCCGGTCTGCTCGGACTGTAATGGTCCCGCCGCCGGGTGTGTGGACGAGTGCATTGCGCAGCAGATTGTCGAGCGCCTGATCAATCCGGGTCCGGTCAACCCGAAGAATCGCGTCGCCTGCCGAGTTTGCAATCTGCAACGAAAGTTCGCGCTCCGCCGCCGGCGGTGCATGGCGTTCACGGACAGCCTCCAAAAGGGCGCTTACCGAGACTTCGGATCGCTCAAGTCGCAACTGCCCAACCTCGGCCAGCGAGAGATCCCGGATGTCGTTGATGAGCTGGGTGAGCATGTCCACCCGGCGCATCACGGTTTCGACGTGCGCCGCGCTGGGCTTGTACACCCCGTCGCCCAACGCCTGCACGGTGCTGCGGATTACAGCCAGGGGAGTCCGCAACTCGTGCGCGATATCCGCGAAGAGTTGACGCCGCGACTCCTCGTTGCGTTCCAGCGTCTCTGTCATCTGATCAAATGAACGCGCCAGGGCGCCGATGTCGTCGTTCCGCTGAATGCCGGTACGCTGCGAGAAATCGCCTTCGGCAATGGCTTGGGCGGATTCGCGCAGCGTGCGGACCGGCCGCGTGATCTGGCGCGCGAGGTATATGGCCATTGCCACCGCGACAGCCCCTCCGGCCAGCAGGGCCAGGGTCAACGCGATGCCGATTTCTCGCATAAAGACGTCCTCGGCAATTCGGAGCTGCGCCAACACCTCGCGCGGCAGGCCTCGGCTCCCGATGTCTGCAAAGTAGGCCGTGGCCACCGTATTGCCGTCCACATTAATGGGGATGGCTCGCCAGCGGCTGAAGTCCGGGGACTGGCCGGACACCTCCGGTCCGACATTGCCCCCAACGACCGCACCGCTTGGATCCACCACCACGTACGGCAATCCACGTCCAGGGCCCGAACGCCGCAATCCAAAAGTACCGGTTGCGGCGTACGTGAGACTGAGCTGTTCGGCAACGGTCGTCTGCTGCCGCTCGCGCACACTGGCGGCGTAACGCTGGAAGTTGCTGGCGATGGACCGACTAATCAGGATCGCGGTAACGCCCACGGCCACCAGTGAGACCGCCACGAACGCCAAGGTGAGGCGTACACGCAGGCTCATCGTTCAATCGCCCTCGGACTTACTGCCGGTCTTCATCCAACCGTCAAGGTATCGACTCCGCGTGCACGCAGTGTGCATGTCGGATGCACGCGCCCTGGTGTGGGCCAGCCAGACGGCCAGGCGACTGCCGACCCGTCGAAGCGTCGACGCACGACCGTGTAAGAATCAAACGTGCAGGAACATACGACGGAATGGGTACCGGACCTGACATGCCGAGTTCTGGGCTAATCCTGGTCGTTGACGACGAGCCCGACATTCGGCGGGTCGTGCGCGCCTACCTGGAGCGCGACGGACTCAGCGTCATCACGGCGGGTGACGGCGCCGAGGCGCTGCGCCTGGCCCGCCAGCGTCGGCCCAATGCGGTCGTGTTGGACCTGATGCTTCCCGATGTCCAGGGGCTTGAGGTCTGCCGTCAGTTGCGCGCTGAGTCCAACACTCCAGTGCTGATGCTGACCGCCCGCGACGACATTACCGACAAGGTAGTCGGTCTGCAGATCGGCGCCGACGACTATGTCACCAAGCCGTTTGACATCCGCGAAGTCGTCGCCCGCGTCCATGCCCTACTGCGCCGGGCGGCGACATCGGATTCTGACGAAGGGCCGCTGCGCGTTGGCGGCATGACGCTTGACCCCGGCACTCGCCAGGTCCGGCGCGACGGCGAGGCGATTGCCCTGACCAAGGTGCAGTTCGATCTACTGGCCTCGCTGATGCAACATCCCGGCCGCGTCTTCACCCGCGAAGCCCTGGTCGAGCGCATCGTGGACGACGACCGCCCCACCCTGCCACGATCTATCGACAGCCACATTCGCAACCTGCGCAAGCGGGTTGAACCGGTGCCGTCGCGACCGCGCTATGTACTGACCGTGCCCGGCGTCGGCTATCGGTTCGCACCACCGAACGGCGGATAGCGCCCTCTAAGCCACTCAAGAAAATGCACGGAACTCGCATTCACCGTGCATCGTCTGTTCATCAGCCGCCCCAACACTGCCTTTCGTAAACGTTGTGCTGGCCTCGCAATGGCAAGCGCTTGCGAGAGGAGGCGTCGTGAGACCCCGAATTCGAACCCTCGTCGCGGCGGTAGCAGCCGTATTCCTGTTGACGGCCGTGACGGTAAGTGCGGTTCTTGCGCATGGCGGCTTTGGCCGCGGTGGCGGCAAGTCCGACGCCGCGACCGCCATCGAAGAGCAAACCGGCCTCAGTCAGGATGAATTACGAACCCGCCTGCAGGGCGGCGAGTCGCTGGCTGAGATCATCGAGGCCGAAGGCGGCGACCTGGAAGCCGTGGTCACGGCCGCGCTGACGGGACTAGATGAGAAATTCGACGCCCTCGTGGAGGCTGGCCGCCTCGAGTCTAGCCAGGTCGATGACTACAAGGCTGCCGCCGAGCAGCGCGTGCGCGACTGGCTGGCCGGCACGTATGAAGGCAAGCGTGGCAAGGGCCGTGGCCGCCTCGGCGGAAAGGCTGTCGGCCTGATCTCCATCGTGTCCGAGCAGACGGGTGTATCGGTAGAGGACATCCGCACCAAGCTCACCGACGGCAGCAGCCTGGCGGACGTCATTGACGAAGCCGACGGCGATCAGACTGCGGTGACGGACGCGGCCATGGCTGCCTTCGAAGAGCGGCTGACCGCGGCCATTGACAGCGGACGTGTCAGCGCCGACCAGGCGGACGAACTGCGCCAGGACATGCGCGAACGCATCGACGCCGCCCTGCAGGCTGACGGCGGTCCCGGCTGCAAGGGTCACGGCAAGTCCGGTTCCCGCGGCTGGGGACGCGGCCACGGCCGCGACGCGGCTGGCGCAAAGTCAGGTTTCGGCAAGGTCACGCTTCCACTCGGAGAAAACCCCTCGACGGCCTAGTCGCGTTACCCCTCCCCCGCGCGACTGCGCCATTCGCACCCGCCCCGGGGGACGTGCCTACCAGGCACGTCCCCCGGGGTTCTCTTGCCTTTGCCATAACGACCGACTGCGAATTTGGGGCGGAAATCTCGGCCTCCGTGGCTTGGCTCGGGCTCTGAGTCGTAATGGGACCGACGAGTCCCACAGCGTCGCGCCGCCGTCTTGCCGGTATCGTCGGCTCAAACCTCGCGCAGCATCTCGTGCAGCTTGCCGACGGTGCGCCAGTTGCGGATGGTGCACACCGTGTTCAACATGCGGTCGAAGTAGGCGTTGTCGAGCTTCGACCGTGCGACCCCGGCGGGAAAGTGCAGGTAAACCTCGCCGCCCCGGACCTCGAATACGTCCGGCGGCGAGCGGTCGGGATCAAGCTGAGCGATCCGCCCCGGGTCGGGCGCACTAACCAGGAACCCGACGTGCAGCTTGGCCGGATCCGCGCCGGCCGCCAGGAACGGGTTGTCGCGGACAATCCGGTCGAAGCCTGATGCCGTCCGCATGACGACCGGAATCTGAAAGCCGTGGCTGGCCTCGATCGCGTCAGCAATCCGCGCCGGTAGTTCGTCCGCCAGTTCCTGCGCCACCCGGAACACGACGTTCCCGCTTTGGATATACGTGCGGACGTCCTCGCATCCCGCCGCCGCGAAGATCGCGGCAAGGTCCCGCATCGGCAACTTGTGGTGCCCACCCACGTTGATGCCGCGCAGTAGCGCCACATATCGGTGGCTGGCCGCTGAGCTGCCTTCCTGGTTCCGATCCTGCATTTGCCGTTCCCGCCACACTCCCCACAATGACTCTAGGTCAAATGCCCGTCGAGGCGCGACGCAAGTTCGTGCGCGAGCTTGGCCACGCCGCGAGTCGCCACCCGGCTGCGTTGACTATGCTCGCGGTCCGGGACCTTTCTGTAGACGTCACGTCAATTGGCCGATGCACAGCTGGGGAGATCCGATATGGAAATGCGGAGCTTGGGGGCGACGGGCGAGCAGGTAAGCGCCCTGTGCATGGGCTGCTGGGAGATCGGCGGCCAGGCCTGGGGCGACTTTCCGGCCTGGGACGCCGTTCGCCTGGTGCAACAGGCCTTCGACGCTGGGATCACGACGTTCGATACTGCCGAGGTCTACGGCAACGGCCGCAGCGAAGTCCTGCTGGGCGAAGCACTCTACGGCCGCCGCGACGACGCCTTCATCATCAGCAAGGTCGGCTACCTGCCCGGGACCGACGGCGCCCAGTCCATCCAGGGCGCCAAGCAGCCGCGCGACTATTCGCCCAAGCGCATTAGGGACGCCTGCGACCTGGCCCTGCGCCGCCTGCGCACCGAATACATCGACGCCTACCTTCTGCACGACCCGCCGCTGCACATCGTCAAGCACGAAGCCCCGTTCGCCGTGCTCGAGGAACTGCAGGCCGCCGGCAAGATCCGCTGGTGGGGCATCTCGGCCCGAACCGGTCAGCCCGAAACCGCCGTGGAAGCCATCCGGCGCTGGGGCGCGCCCGTGGTGGAGACGCCCTACAACGCCGTGGACGATGGCGCGGGCGATGAACTGCTTCCGCTGGCCGCCGAGCACGGAACAGGCGTGTTCGCGCGCTCGCCGTTTGCGAATGGCCTGATCCTGCTGAGCGAAGCGGAGTTGGCCGCGCTGCCGGCCAGCGACTGGCGACAGTCCGAGATGTTCCGCGAACGCCTGGCCGACGCCGCCGGTCCGCGCGAGCGCATCCAGGACATCGCCGACCTGCGTGACGAATTGCCTTTCGAGACAGCCATGCGCTTCGTGCTGGGCCACGAAGCCGCCTCGACCTGCATCGTCGGGCTATCGAATGCCCATGACATCGCGGCCAACACGCCCGTCGGCGACCCGCCCTACTTGAGCGACGAGGAGATCGCCGTCATCCGCGGCCAGACATCAGGCTAGCTCTGAGGCCGAGCCGGAGGACATTCCGTCAGGCCTCGCGCCAGCTCATTTCACGCTCGGACGTCACCTTGGATTCGTCGATCTCCACGCCGACGCCGGGCGCATCGGGCGGGCTGATCATTCCATTGACGGGCACGACGGGATCCTTGAAGAAGAACTGCCGCAACTCGTTCCACTTCACCAGGTATTCGACGTAGGGACAAAGCGGTGGCGGCCAGGCCGCGCTGAGATGGGCGTTGACCGGCACGGACGCGCCATGCGGAATCAGCGGCACGTCATACACCGAGCAGATGGTGGCGATCTTCAGCATCTCGCTCACGCCGCCGGCCCACATGGTGTCGGCCTGGTAGATGTCCACCGCCCCGGCCTTCATGTAATCGCGCGCGCCCCACCGCGTGTATTCGTGCTCGCCGCCGGAAATGGGAACCGGTGAGGCCGCCCGAATCCGTGCGTAGTTGGCAATGTCGTCGGACTTGACCGGTTCCTCGATCCAGTAGGGACGGTACTCCGCCATGCGCCGCGCCATGTCCACCGTGTAGCGCACGTTCCAGCTGCTCCAGGCGTCGATCATCACGTCCACGTCGTCGCCTACGGACTCTCGCAGGACGCGCATCAGTTCCACGTTCCGTCGCGCGCCGGCCTCGCCGTCGTCGGGGGCGAAGCGCACGAACCACTTGGTGGCCTGGTAGCCCTCGGCCACGAACTGCCGGGCGCGTTCGGCTGCCCGCTCGGGCTCAATTGAGAAGCCCAGCGCGCTGGCGTAGGCCGGAATCTCCCGCCGAACGGGTCCGCCCAGCAGCCGGTATAGCGGCTGACCGAGCCACCTGCCCTTCAGGTCCCAGAGCGCCGTGTCGACCGCGCTCAGCGCAAACATCGGCGAGCCCTTGCGCCCGTGAATCATGAACCGGTACAGCTGATCCCAGATCCGCTCGCTGGCCAGCGGATCCGAGCCCAGGATGAACGGCGCGATCTGCGTATCAATCGTGAAGGCGTCCGGCACGTCGATTGGCCCGGCCATGCCACTCACGCCTTCGTCCGTCTCGATGGTCACGAACACCCACGACAGGTCATGGGCGCCGTCAGCGTTTCGCGCCTTGGGAATGTGCTGGTCCGGATCGCGTTTGTGTTCGGGATAGACGTCCAGCGGACGCACCAGGCGCTCTTCCCAGAAGTCGCATTCGGACTCGAACAGACCGTGCAGTTCTGTCAGGCGAATGTTGGTAATTCGGATTGGAGTGCCTCCGTTCCAGAAAGCGCCGCCGGTCCCTCACCCGCAGCCTAATCCAGCGCACCCGGTTCGCTACACTCCCGCGCGTTACGCCCGCTTGGAGGGCGCGCGCATGGCCAGTCGCCCGAACATCCTGTGGATCGTCATGGACTCGCAGCGGCCCCACAACATTGGGGCCTACGGCGACCCGCGTGGGGTCACCCCGGTCCTGGACCGACTGGCGGCTGAGGGCGCCGTCTTCGAACGCAACATCACGTCCGCGCCGTGGTGCCTGCCGTCGCACGCCTCGATGATGACCGGCCACTACGCCAGCACCCATGGAGCCGACGGCCGATACGAACGGCTGAGCGATGAGTACCCGACGATCGGCGAGGAACTGACCGAACTCGGCTATGCCACCGTGGGCATCTCCAACAACGCCTACATGAGCGCCAGTTCGGCGCTGCACCGCGGATTCATGGACTGGAGCTACGTGCTGCCGCCGCTGGGCAAGCCCGACGACGACAAGGGCGGCGCCCAGGTGGTGCGGCAGATGCTGGGCTGGCTGCGCGGGCACGAGGAGGACGAGCGGCCGTTCTTCATGTTCGTGAACATCAACGACACGCACACGGCGTATATCGCGCCGGAGCCGTGGCACTCGCGCTGGGCGCCGGACGTCAGTCGTGAAGAGGCTCGTGAACTCAACCGGTCCCAAGGGGGTTTCGCTGATCCTGCGCGCATGGGCGGGATGCCGGACGAGGTTCGGGACAAGCTCTACGCGCTGATGGACGGTGAAGCCGCCTACGTGGACGACCTGATTGGCCGGGTGGTCAGCTATCTGCGGGACGCTGGAACGCTGGACGACACGATGGTGGTGGTGACCTCGGATCACGGCGACGTGATCGAGGAGCATCCGCCGTACTGGAACCACCAGTTGACGGTGTTCGAAGCCGTGGCGCACGTACCGCTGATCGTGCGCTATCCGGCGGCGTTCGAGGCGGGCACGCGGGTTTCGGCGCTGACCCAAACCCACGACGTAGTTGCGACGATTTACGACTTGATCGGCGCGCAGCCGCAGCTCGAGTGGCTGGGCGAGAGCAGCCACAGCCTGTTGCGCGCTCGCGACGGGGACGCTCGCAGCTATGCGTTGTGCGAGTTCGCGTTTCCCGTGAACATGCTGGAGCGCGTCACGCGCCGCGGCCGGGCCTTCGAATTACGTCGCTTCTTCCGGGCACTGCGGGCCTACTACCGCGACGACTGGAAGTACATCTGGGCTAGCGACGGCCGCGACATGATGTACAACCTGGCTGAAGATCCCACCGAGCAGGTCAACCTGTTTGAGAGCGAGAACGACCGGGCGCGGGAGTACTACCTGGAGCTGGAAGCCGTGCTGGGCCGGATCCCGGTGAACGATTACGGCGACTGGATGGTGACCGAGTACATGAAGGGCACGCCCAAGGAAAGCTGGGAGAAGCTTCGGCGCTGGGGCTACCTGCGGCCGGGACAGGCCGACAGACCGGCGTTCCGGAACTAGGTTCAGCGGCGGCCGCTCGGGGGTCAGGGCGCCCGGCCCTCCATGACCCAGGTCCGGCGGATGTCGAGCGACATTCGCAGGCTGTCGTGGGCCGCGTGGCGGCGAAGCAGACCTTCGCGGTCGTAGTCGAAGCGTTCGATCCTGGGCTGGAGCCGGCCGTTTGCTTCGGTGACGGTGAGGAACGAGGGACGGCTGTCACTAACCGCGAGGTCTGGGTCGTCGACGCGCCGGTCGATTTCCCGTCCGCTTGGGTCGCGGTAGCGGAACAGCGGCACCGCGACCGTACCGGTGTTGGCCACCGCGCCGGCGTCGCCCCGGCTGATGAATGGGTAGTGGGTGTGCCCGATCACGGTCAAGTCCACGGCGGGATCGGCGAAGAGTTCCGACAGCTCAGCGGGCCGAAGTCGCCAATTGGTTCTCTCCGGCGTGCGCAGGTTGAAGTGGCCGTGCATGAGCCGCAGGGTGCGGCCACGCCAGTGGACATCCAGGATGTCGGGAAGGGATTTCACGAACGCGAGCTGTTCAGGCGTCATCACTCGATAAGCCCCGAATTCGGTGTCCTCGGGCGCGCGATCGCTCGGCGGCGGATCAGCCATGAGGTACTCGAAGACTGCGCTGTCGTGGTTGCCGCGGGTTGTGCGGCCGGCGGCGTGGCGCATGGTCCATTCGAGGGCGAAACGGCCGTCGATCCCGCCTTCGAAGATGTCGCCGTTGACGAAGACCAGATGGGGCTCCAAGAACTGGGTTAGCCACTGTTCGATGGCTTCCAGCGGCTCCCGATAGGCGTGTAAGTCGCTGACAATGACGAGGCGCTCCGTGGCGGCGCTGACTTCGACCCGGGCGGTTACATGGGGATGCGGCATGCGGCGATCGTAACGTTGCCCCAGGTCTGCAGCGCTCATTCCCGATCCTCCTGACGAAATCTCGCCGGCAACTCTGACCTAGACTGGCCAGGGGCCGCAATTGAACCGCGGGGAGACCTGGCAAGCTCCCCGTCGCAGGCACGGAGTGAGCATGGAAGGTTTTACCGGCCTGGTCATCGTTCTCATTGTCATCGCTTCGTATTTGCTGCCAACCCTGATCGCCGTGCTCAGAGAACATCACAACAGGCTTCCGATCTTCCTGCTCAACTTCTTCCTGGGATGGACGTTTATTGGGTGGGTAGCTGCGCTGGTGTGGTCGTTCACCAGCCCGCCGCCGCAAGACTAGGCGCCACATAGGGATATTCTGGCAGTGCGCGGACATACCTACCCCGGTTTTCCAGTAGGCTGAGCGCCCAAGAAGTACCCCCGCCCCACTTCCCGGAGGCGACGCCATGACTATGACGATGAGCGCCCGACCAACGGCCGCCGAAATTGCCGAGCTCAACCGGGAATACACCTTTTTCGACTGGGCGGCTCAGGGCGCGGTGCGTCCGGTGGCCGTGGAGCGGGCCGAGGGGTCGTACCTCTACGACCACGACGGGCGTCGGCTCCTGGACCTGAACGCCCAGTTGATGAACGTCAACATCGGGCACCAGCACCCGGCGGTGGTGGAAGCCATCAAGGCGCAGGCCGACAAGCTCTGTTACGTGAACCCGCGATTCGCCTCCGAGCCGCGCGGTGAGTTGGGGCGTGAACTGGCGGAGATCACGCCAGGGGCGCTGTGCAAGACCTTTTTTACCCTGGGCGGCGCCGAGGCGACGGATCACGCGGTGAAGATCGCCCGGCTGGCCACGGGCCGACAGAAAATCGTGGCGCGGCGCCGCTCGTACCACGGCTCGACCTACGGTGCGCTCTCGCTGACGGGCGAGGCGCGGCGCTGGGCCACCGAGCCGGGCATTCCCGGCATCGTACGGGCCGCTGATCCGTATCCGTACCGCTGCCGGTTCTGCTCGGACGGCCCCGAGTGCGACGTGAACTGTGCGCGACGGTGCGCCGACGACATTGCCGAGGTGATCCGCCTCGAAGGCCCGAACCACGTGGCGGCCGTAATCCTGGAACCGATCGCTGGAGCCAACGGCGTGATCGTGCCGCCGGACGGCTACCTGCAACGCGTGCGCGAGATCTGCGACGAGTACGGCGTGCTGCTGATCGCCGACGAGGTGATGTCCGGCTTCTGTCGCACGGGACGCTGGTTTGCCGTGGAGCATTGGGACGTCGAGCCCGACATCATGACCATCTCGAAGGGGCTAACGTCCGGAACCGTCCCGCTGGGCGCGGTGGTCGTGACGGACGAGATCGCGTACCACTTCGAGGACAACCCCCTGTGGGCCGGGCTGACCTACGGCGCGCACACACTGGCGTGCGCGGCGGCGCTGGCAACGATCCAGGCCTACCGCGACGAGGGCATCCCGGAACGCGTGGTCGAAATGGGCGAGCTGCTGAAGGACGAATACGCGGCCCTGGCGGCTCGCCATCCGAGCATTGGCGAGGCGCGCAGCCTGGGCCTGTTCTCCGCGCTGGAACTGGTGCGCAACCGGGAAACTCGCGAGCCGCTGGTGCCGCAGATCGAGCCGGCGTTCGAGAACTACGGTGTCATGAAGGAAATGTTCGCGTACATGCTGCAGCGGGGCGTGGTGACGATGACCCGCTGGAACTGGCTGATGGTGAACCCGCCACTGACCATCACCCCGGAGGAGTTGCGCGAAGGTCTGGCCGTGGTGGACGAGGCGCTCGAGCTGGCCGACCAGGCCACGGTCTAGGGCGCTACGCCAGTGGCGCCGAACGCCGGTCCGGGCGGCAGCTACATAAGCACGCGTCGTTTGGACTTGAACCCCGAGTCCCAGGCAAGAGGCTGCGGTCGCGCCGCGCCTCCACTCACCTCGCCGCTATCCGTGGGTTGGAGCCCGGTCGCCTTGCCCACCGACGCTAGACCGCTGCACGGCTAGCCGACGAGGGACTTCTCGCGCTGAATCTGTTCGTGCTCTTCCAACCAGACCTTCAACGGTACGTCCGCGTCGGAGGGTGACGAGCGGCCGAACTCGTTGGTGGAGTGGCCCATCATCTGCCGCAGGATCGCGTGCGAGTCGTCGTACCAGTCCTGGGGGAATTCCATGTCGTCGCGCGTGCGGATCCAGCGGTAGCCGTAGCCGTAGAAGAGTACGCGGCGGGTCACGTCCGAGAAGTTTGGCGTGGCGGCGTGCCAGATTCGACGGTCAAAGATGACGGCGGTTCCGGCCTTGACCTTTACCGGGATGGCGCCTTCCGGCTGGACCTCGCCCTCGCCGGGATCGGGGAGGGTGTTGGACAACTGGCTTCCGGGAACGACCCAGAAGTTGCCCATGCCTTCGTTGCTGACGTCGGTGAGGAAGTAGCCGACTTTCAAGGAGATCCGCGGGCGCGGGTTGGTTTCCATGTCCCGGTTCATCTGGCCGGAATCCTGGTGCCAGCCCCAGGCGCGGGCTTCGGGCTCGTAGGTGCCCGGCTCCCGGCCGGTGACGGCGAGATGGGTGTGATAGAGGTAGATATTCCAGCCGAGGATGCCCCAGACCTTGGGCAGCAGGCGCTCGTAGGCGACCATGTCGAAGAACGAGCGGTCGAGATGAATGAAACCCAGCTTGTTGATGCGCTGGGTGATGGTCTTGTCGGTGCGGCCCTCTTCGAGGACGCCGCTTTCCATCAGGTCGTCAATGGTTTCGATCAACGATTCCCGCAAGTCTTCGGGAACGGCGTTCTCGACGACCAGGAAGCCGTCGCGCTCGAACGATTCGCGCTCGTCGTCGGTCAGGGCGTATTGCAGACAACTGGGATCCATAACCGGCCTCGATCCGTCCGGGTGCGGCGCTTCAGTATAGAAATAGCGGGGGCGCACGGTCACCTGGCAGGGGCTATCGAGGCGCTTAGCCGGCGCCGCCCGCGTCGCCCGGCTGGGCGATGGTGACGACCCACTCGCCTTCGGCGAGTTCGACGTTGAGAACGTAGCTACCGGCCCTGGCGATCTGGGCCGCGGCTCCGCCCTCGCGACTGAGCGGCGGGATGATGCTGATTGGGGCGATGGGTTCGGCATCGGGATCGCCCAACAACCGAAGGGATGCGCTGAAGGGCTGGACAGTTCCGTCGTAGATGGCCTGGAGGACGACCAGGCCTTCACGCAGGCCGAAGGCTTCGGTAACGCCCGGACGCAAGCCGTCGAACGAGACGGGGCGGTCGATCGGCGTAGCGGCGGGCGTCGGCTGCGAGGAGCCGTTGGTCGCTTCGGCGGCAATGATCGCGCCAAGCACGGACGAGCACTGCGCCGGAAGTACACGGGCGACCATGAGCAGCACGACCACAATCGCAGCCAGAAGCGCGAGTGCCAAGAGATACGACTGTGCCCGAACCATGCCGGGAGCGTGCGACGCCCGGCGGATCGGCGTCAACGAATGCGCGGGCCTGCAGTCGTTCGTAAAGCCGGAGCTTGGATCCGCGACACCTCGGGATTCGTCAGTGGCCGCGCGTCGCTGTCACAATCAAGCGACACTCGCAACGGGAGACGCGTATGCGATTCGCCGCCCGCATTGCCCGTCGCGAAGTGCTGTTCGGCGCGGTGGCCGGGCTGATCGCCGGCATCGTCTTCGCCCTGGCGATGCAGGCCGAGCAAATGCGCGTGGAAGTGACCGGGCTGGCCGGCACGTCCACGAGCGGCGCCGGACTGGTCGTGCACCTCCTGCTGGCCGCCCTGATTGGGGCTGGGGTGGGCATGCAGTACCGGCACGAGTCGGGCAGCTACGCCGCACAGATCACATTGGGCGTCACGTTCGGCCTGTTGGGCTGGATCCTGGGGCCGCTGACGATCCGTCCGCTGGCGGAAGGCGTGATCCCGGACTGGTCGATTGCGGTGGCGTCGGCCGGCTTCTCGAGCCTGATGGGGCACATGCTGTACGGGGCGCTGACCATCGGCGGCTTGTATTGGGCCGTGCAGCAGTGGGGCGGCGGCGCCCTGCTGGTCCGTCGGGACGAGCGCGCGGAGGATCGCGTGCATCGCATCGTGGTGCTGGGCGGCGGTTTCGGCGGAATGAGCGCGGCGCAGACGCTGGAGCGCATGACCCAGCGCCGGCGAGACCTGGACGTCACGCTGGTAAGCCAGAGCAACTTCCTGCTGTTCACACCGATGCTGGCGGAGGTGGCTTCCGGCGCCCTGGAAGCGCAGCACATCGCGGCCCCGATCCGCGCGGCCTGCCCCTTCACCAACTTCGTCCACGGCGACGTGGAACGAATCGACACCGAACAGCGCCGGGTGACGGTGCGCAGCCGCCGCTCCACGACGCCGCAGGTGGTGCCGTACGACCACCTGGTGCTGGCGATGGGGTCGGTCCCGAACTTCTACGGCCTGCCGGGCCTGGCGGAGCACGCGATCACGCTGA
>WTFW01000157.1 GCA_011523785.1 Chloroflexota bacterium
GCGGTGGGCGTGCGCTGGGCGATTGGCGGAGCCGGACTGGTGGTGATGCTGACCGGGCTGCTGGTGCTGGCGGTGGCGCCGAGGCTGCGGCGAGCCTAGTCGGGGCGGTCAGTTCGATTCGGGGATCTCGCCCCTGGACGCCTTGAAGGCCAGAATCCGGTCGAGGCTTTCGGCGCTGAAGCCGTGCTGGGCGGCGACGAGGAGGCCGTCGGACTCGGTCGAAACGCCGGGCTGCATGCGGTAGGTGTAGCGGGCGGGCTGGACGGAGTGATCCAGCTTGCAGGCGAGGTAGCGCAGCCTGTCGTCGCCGTTGAGGCGCTGCACGAGACCGTGGTAGTGGGTGACAAAGAAAACGGCGGCGCCGGAGCGCATGAAGCAGCGAAGGGCCAGTTCGGAGACCACTAAGCCGTCCTGGGGCGAGGTGCCGCGGAAGAGTTCGTCGCAAAGGGCGAGGCTGCGGGCGGTGAGTTGCTCGACGAAGCGGACCGCGCGGGAGCATTCGTGGGCGAAGGTGGATTCGCCGGCTTGCACGTCACCGGGACGAATGAAGTGGGAGAGGATCTTGTCGCGCGGTTCGAGCGCGGCCTCGGACGCGAGCACGGGAAGGCCGGCCTGGACGAGCGCCTGGGTGATGCCAATGGAGTCCAGGTAGGTGGTCTTGCCGTTGTTGTTGGCGCCGGTGATGAGGACGGTGGGTTGCCGCGAAGAGAACCGGACATCGCTGGGAACGTAGGCGTGACCGGTCAGGACGGCGAGTTCGGGCGGGACGAGGCCGTGGATGTGGGTGGGCGCGCCTGAGGCTGGATCGACGACCGTGGGAAAGACGACGGGGGTTCCGCGAGCCTGGAGGCCGCGAAAGAAGCGCACGGCGGCGGCAACGGCCTTGAGGGTGACGAGCAGGCGCTCGAAGCGGCGGATGGCGGGCGCGAACTGGCGGAGGTAGAAGAGGTTGTGGTCGGAGCGAACCTTTTCGAGGATGCGGAAAAGGGTGTTCTCGTCCTGCATGGCGCCGGTGGGCTCGGCCGAGATTTCGACGTAAAGGGTTCCTTCCGCGACCGACGGCTTGAGGCTCTCCCACGCATACCCAAGGCGCGGCGCGCCGGGGATGAAGCCGAGGGCGTTGTTGGCGATGACCTTGAGCAGCGGCTCGCGCGAGGTGCGGCGAAAGAAGACCGTGCATTTGGCGACGCCGGCGGGTTCGTCAACGCCGATGACGCCGGACAGGTGGTAGACGCGGGTGAAGATCGATTCCTTTACGATGCGGGTCAGCTGGCGAAAGACCTCGCTGTCCAGCTGGTGCTCGAAGGTGGAGCGGCGCTGGGGGGCGGGGTCCCAGGGGTTGAGCACGTCGCCGACGCCGAAGCCGCCGGGGGTCTGGCGCTCCACGGACTCGCCGGTTGACTCGTTGATCAACGCATAGGTGTAGTTGAGCCGACCCTGCTGGGAGCTGCCGCCCAACAGGCTCTCTCGCTTTGAGATGTGGACGCGTCCGGAGAGGCTGACTTCGAGAGCCAGGCGGGGGTTGAGCTTGCGGGTCGCGCCGGACGCTTCGGTTGCGGCGTCGTCCAGGGCGGTGCGGACGGCGGTGAGCCAGCCTGGGAGCGGGTCGTCGAGCGCGGCGCGCAGGCTGGTGAGGGCCTCGGCGTAGGACTCGAAGCGCTCGAGGTGGTACTGGTAGCCGCCGCGCGCTTCCTGATTGGCGTCGTATGGCGCGAGGTCGAGGTGCTGGACCAAGTCACTGAGGGCGGGGCGGTTCCACAAGGTTCGGACGACGTCCTGCCGTTGGCGGATGGTGACGGCGTCGGTTTCGAATCCGAGGATCCAGCTGCGCAGCGCGGCGCCGACGCGATCGGCAGAGGTGTGGGGATTGATGCGCAAGGCGTCCGATTCGGTAGCCGCGATGGCGTCGATGAAGGCATCGAGCCCGAAGTCGGTGGGGAGCGGGATATTGCCGGGGCTGAGGGCTGGCAGGTCGACAGGCAGTTCCCGGCGACCGGGGTGAGTGGACTGGTTGCTCTGTTGGCTCATGGGACTAACCCGACGCGCGAAGGCTCGGAACCGGCTTCGCTACGCTTGCCGACTCAATGTAGCTGTCGAGGCGAAGGGCGGCGGTTCTTATGGCGGGTGAGACCGAGCGGCCGCCGGCAACTCGTCCACCGCGCGAGGGCCTGTACCGGCCGCGGCGCTATGCGGCCGGGCGCTCGCTTGAGGAAGAGCCGGTAACGCTGGACGAGGGAGGGGCGCCGGGAAGTTCGGCGCCGCTGGCTTCGTTCCTGCTGATCCTGGCGTGGCTGGTGGTCTGGTCGATAGACGTTCGGAATCCGATTCCGGCGTTCGCGGGGTTCGTGCTCGGCTTTGCGGTCCTGGTGGTATTCCCGCACGAGCGCATCGCGTTTGCGCACCTGGGCCGCCGGCTGATCCTGCTGCCGGCGGCGCTGGCGCTGCCAATCACGTATGTGGTGCTGCGGGTGCGGGGGGTGGAAAGCATCCTGGACTCGCCGGTTGTCCTGATGCTGGTGCTCCTGCTGACACCGCTGGTGCTGGTGGTGGTGCATACGCGCGAGCGCGACACAGCTCCGCTACCGCTGTTGACGCTGGCTCTCATGCTGGCCTTGCCGGTGGCGGTGATTGGCTACGGATTCGTTGAGCAGCGACTTGTAGGCGCGGAGCATGAGCCGCTGATCATTGAAGACCCGTCGGTGAACAAGATCTTTGGCTTCGGGTCGATGGGCGGGCATATCGAAGCGGTTACGAGCCAGGCTGAAGGGCATCCGGCGAGGCTGGTGATCGACAGCGTGGTGGATGGGTCGACGCCGGCGTGGCGGTCGGCGGACTCCCGGTTGCCGCAGGACATCACGATTCGGTTGAACCCGCCACGCGCGCTGGAGCGAGTGGTGTTCTATAACGCGAGCGGGGAGCCGCTGGACACTTGGCCTCGCCAGGTTGAGATTGCGATCGATCGCGGGAGCGGGACGTTCGAGTGGGTGCGTCAACAGCCGCTGCGACCGGAAACAGAGAACGTGGTGGACATGCCCGATGACGTCGTGACGGCGCTGACGGTTCGAGTTAGCGAGACGTTCGGAGACAGTGGGCACGTGTCGCTGGCAGAGATTGCTCCAATCGCACGCTGAGATCCACTCAGTTGCCACAGCGCAGCTTCGAGAGGACGGGCGGTACCATGCCGGCACTCTGGAAAGGTGACGGACATCCGTTGATAGGGCCCGTGCGGAGACATCGCCTGCTCGCAATCGCAACGATCGTGTGCCTCCTGGTAGCCGGGAGTCTCACCCCGGCACGAGCGCTGGCCTGCGGAACCGACGTTGGCGTCGACCTGTCCGACGGTTGCCTGTTCACCATCACCGGCAGCGACACGCCCAACCCGGCCGACGGGTTTGCCGTAACCAATGCTGACGATGTGCCGCTGTGGAACTTCGTGCGGGCCAAGGACCTGCAGGCGATCGGCTACCCGATCAGTCAGCGCTGGACCGACGGACCGTTCACGCTGCAGGCATTTCAGAAGGTGATCCTGCAATGGGACCCGGACCGCGAGCGGATGAACTACTACAACACGCTGGACGTGCTGGCCAATCGGTTTCCACAGATCGAACTGTCGAATGTGCCGCCTCACCAGGTGTTGCCCGAGGACGCCGGCCAGGACTTTGCCACGGTTACGAGGAATCACCTGACGCTGCTCGACTCGAACCCCAAGATCAAGGCCCGGTTCCTGGCAGAGCCGGACTGGCTGAATCTCTACGGCCTACCGATTCGATATGAGAACCGCGAAGTTCACGGGAATCCAATTGGTCTACAGGTCCTGCGTACGCAGCGGACAGTTTTTGAGATCTGGAACGTGCCGGCGCCGGGAACCACGCCGGGCAACGTGCAGTTTCAAAACGTCCCCGACAAGGTGAAAAGACTTGACAATGTCATTATCCCCAATGCGGCGAAAGACCCGCTTGCAACCTATGCGCCACCTCCTGCAATTGCGAGCACCGACGATGCGCCAGAAGGCGCCACCCTATCAGCGCGTGCAGCGCAGGAGATTGCACGGGTGGAGTGGATTCAAGACGGAGTATCGCCAATTGAACAGCGAGCCCTGGACGAGCTGAATACGCTGGGGATAGTCTCGGAAGACTTCCTGTTTCATATTTTTCAGTTCATTTGGGTTGGAGGAATCCACAGCCCACCCACCGAGCGCGACATTCGAGTGCTACGGACCCTTGTAGAGATTGGGGGCTTGCCATGGATCCAGGATGGGATCACGGAGGATGAACACGAGGCCATCCAGGCCGAGTATGATCTTCGCACCGAGGGCATTCGCGCAATAGACGGGTTGGATTGGGTAGAAGATGGAGTCAGTCACATTGACGAGATTGCCATTGGCCACCTCGAGAGGTTGCTGGATCACTCTAGCGAACTGTTGGTGCACATTGTTCGGCATGTGTGGGTTGATGGCATCCATACTCCACCGACCGAGCAGAATCTGGCGAATCTCGAGCTCCTCGTGGCTATCGCCGAGATTCCGTGGATCAGGAGCAAGCTACAAGAAGGCAACCACGACCAGTTCTTAGCTTATTTCGCTCTTGGCAACGGATGGGCACCGCACTTCCGACAGCTCCTTGCCAAGCCATGGGCCCAGGATGGCCTGGTAAGGGACGAGGAACAGGTGATTGGCTATCTACGCACCATAGCGCTGGCTCAGAACGAGGGCCCTGAAGACGATCACGTTGGATCAGTGGTGCAAGCGATCGTCGAGATGCCGTTTCTGCAGTCAATTGAAGGTCATGACCCGGTCACGTTACGAAGTCTACAAGACATTAGATTTCGACACTACCATTACTTCGTCCATATCGTCTCCCACTACCAGGGGCGCGGCGGAATCAATGATAGAGACGCCCAGATCGTGCCAGTGCTCGACGAGATCGTGGATCGAGACGATTCCCTGCTGCATAGGTTTTTGAATGAGGACGGCGTGTCGCTAGAGAACCGAACCATCACGCTGCCACGCTCCGGCACTATGCACATCGGAATCGTGCGGCTGAGGAACGGATGGTCGAAGACCATGGAGTATCTCGAGCGAGCCATTCGCCAGACAGAGGACATAATGAACGAGCCGTTCCCGTCAAACTACATTGCACTTTTAGTAGCCGACACGGTCAAACCTTATGGTGGATGGTACTATCACGGAACACACATAACCATGCAAGACGGATACGACGATCCCAAGCACTATTTTTCACGATTTACCGATCAGGTACTAACGCACGAGGTTGCCCACTACTATTGGCACAGCTGTCCAAGCTGGCTATGCGAAGGCGGGGCGGTGTTCGTGGAGATCAGGGCGGGCGTGCTAGGTTCCGGACAGCGGCAAGATTTAGCACATAAGTGCTCGCAGACCGATATCCAGAGCATCGCCTCGGACCATTCCACCAATTGCCGCTACTTTCTGGGCGCACAGTTGTTACACGATCTCTATTTCATCCTCGGTGAAGAACTGTTCCAGGTTGGATTCCAGCGCCTGTATCGCGCCACGCAAGGCCTCGAGGGTCCTGACAGTTGTGACGGGATGGAGTCCGGCTTGTGCTATCTGCGGTATGCCTTCACGCAAGACACGACACCGCATGCCGCAGCCACAGCCTGGGAGTTTATTTCGCGGTGGTACCACGGATACTCGTCGAGATTCAACTGAGAGCACCAAGCCTTATACAATCCGTTGCCGACTGGTTTAGTCAAAGCCGACTCGGTGGGAGGTCTTTCGTGGCAAGTCGAAGCTATGTCGAATAAACGCGTGGCCAGTCCCGGCGAGGCAGACAGCCGCCTGACGCTGCTGGCGCACCTGCACATGCAGCGGGACTTTAGGGCGGAGCGAATTGAGTACCGGGAGCCGATGGCGGATGTGCCGGGGCGGCAGGTGGATATTCCGAAGCTGCAGCGGGGCGGGGTGGATTGCATCTGGCTTTCGGAGGGAGCGCCGGGGGAGTTCACGGTGAATCCGATGCTTGCTCCGCATGCCACCGTGCAAGCGAACACGGAGATGTTCCGGCGGACGTTTTTCGAGGGGGCGCCCGGGGTGCAGCGGTTGTTGCGCGGGTTCGATGCGGTGCGACGGTTGTGCGCGGCGTCGGAGGACCTGGAGTTCGTGACGTCGACTCCCGAGATTCGAGCGGCGGCGGCCGCGGGGAAGATCGCCGTGCTGATCCATACCGAGAATCTGCTGATGGCCGAGGACCTGTCGATGCTGCGGGCGTATCACGAGCTTGGCCTGCGGGTGACGGGGCTGGTGCATGGGGCGCCGCAGACCTGGATCGACTGCGACTGCGAGCAGCACGTTCCCAGCGGATTGACCGATTTTGGCCGCGAGGTGGTTCAGGAGTTGAACCGGCTGGGGATCCTGATGGACGTGTCGCATGCTTCGATGAGCGCTATCGACCACGTGCTGGAGGAGAGCCGGGATCCAATCGTGGCGTCGCATTCGAATCCGAAGGCGATCAGCCCGATTCAGCGCAACTTGACGGATGACCACATGCGGCGAATTGCGGATAGCGGGGGCGTGGTGGGCATCCATTGCTCTTCGGCGTTTGTGGACATCGAGTGCCAGCGCGGGCGCGGCTCTGGTCCGGGCATAAGCGTCTCGGAACGTGAGCGAGGGCTGAAGCTGCTGGACGACGTGAGGTCGGGCCGGCTGGACCCGTTCGCGGCGGAGGCTGGAGCTCGATCTGGAGTTGCCAGGCCGCTGTACGAGAGATTCCCGACGGTGGGGCTGGATGCGCTGGTGGACGTGGTGGATTACATGGTGAACCTGGCAGGGTATGAGCACGTGGGGATCGGGACGGACTTCGAGTTCCTGGAGGATGTAGTCGAGGGGTTTGCGGGGGCGCACGAGACGCCGCAGTTCCTGGCCGCGCTGGAAGCGCGCGGTTACAGCGGGCGGCAGGTGGACGCGATTGCGGGCGAGAACTTTATGCGGGTGATGGCGGAGGTGATCGACTAGAGGATTTTGCGGAACGCGAGGGTGGTTGCCCGGAAGACCCTCATCCCAATCGTTGTCCCAGACGAAAGCTGTGCGAAACCCGAGGTTGGTTGCGCGGAAGACCCCTCACGGGTTTCGGCCGAAGACGGCCGAACCTGCCTCTCCCCTCGGAGAGGGTGAAGATCCGCCACGCCTTCGAGGTCGAGGCGCGGTCTTGCAAGGGTCTCTCAGTAGGGAGACAGGGCGCTGGCGGCGGCCTGGCGGCCGGCGATGCGGCCGAAGGCGAGGGCCATGGAGAGGCCGCCGGTGTAGCCACGGGTGTAGATACCGCCCGCATCGGCGCCGGCGGCGTAGAGGCCGCCGAGCGGGCGGCCGGTGGAGTCCAATACCTGCGTAAGGGCGTCGATGCGCACGCCGCCGTAGGTGACGGTGATGCCGGGCAGGAAGCGAATGGCGTAGAAGGGCGATAGAGCCAGCGGGCGCAGATCGCTGGCGCGCGGAATGGGGAGCATGGTTGGGTCGCCGGCGTTGGCCGCGGCGTTGTAGGCCGCGATGGTGTCAAGCAAGGGTGTGCGGGCGACACCCCAGGTCTTGGACATCCGTTGCGCCAGGGCATCGAGTGAGGGCGCTTGGAGGATTTCAGTGCCAACGGACCTGACCGGTTCCAGAGCCGCAGAGCCGACCTCTGAGGAGGCGTCCGATTCGCTGTAGATCAGGAACGCGAGCGCCTCCGGCTGATGAGGGATGGCGTGGACGCTGACTTCGTCGCTGAGGGAGTCGTCGACGAAGCGTTCGCCACGGAGGTTGACGAGGATCGCGCCGGGCAGTGCCCCGCCCAGGTGGACGCGCGGGAATGACGGGAAGTCAACGACGGCCGGCGGAGCCACGACACGATGACCGTAGAAGCGGCCGAAGGGGCCGGCAGATCCGGCGCCGACGGCCAGGGCGGCCTGGAAGGCCTCGCCGGTGCTGTAGGGGTTGGCGCGCAGGATCATGCGGTCGCTGTTGGGGCCGAAGTAGCGGGCGCGAAGCTCGGGGCTGCCCTGGAAACCGCCGGTGGCCATGACCGTGGTCCCGGCGCTGATGCGGACGCGACCGTCGGGGCCCTGGGCTTCGGCGCCGACGATTCGTCCGGCGGCGTCCTGCAGGAAGGTGCGGATGGCGGTTTCGGTAAAGATGCGGCCGCCGGCGTCGGCGATGTTGGCGGTGAGTCGATCCATGGCAGCGCGCGGATTGGAACGGCCGTCATCGCGGCGCTCGAGCTGGAAGGCCACATAGGGGAATGGCGGGTTCCAGCCGCTTTCGCCGAACTCAAAGGGATCCAGGCGAACGTCCTGGGAGCGAAGCCACTGGATGGCTTCCGGATAGGTGGTGACCAGGGCCTTGCCGAGGGTTGGGTCGCCGCCGGGTTGGACGGAGAGCCAGCCCGCGAGGTCGCGGGCGGTCCAGACGATGCCGGCGGAGACTGCGGAAGATCCGCCGGTCTCGGGACCTTTCTCCAGGACGATTACCCGGGCTCCGGCCTCCTGGGCGGTGCGGGCGGCGGTGAGTCCGGCGATGCCAGCGCCGCAGACCAAGACGTCGGTTTCCAGGGTGGGGAGGTCAGTCATGGGAGCGTCCACTGGCCGCGGGCGGGAACAGGCTCGGCGCGGCCGCTGGAGGCGGAGCGGTAGGCGGCGTGGACGACTCGCAGGGCCTGGAGGGCGTCGAGCGTTGAGGTGGGGGGATCGCCAAGGCCGGCGGCGGCACGGAGCGCTTCGTGCATGAGGGTGTCGTAGCCGGTGATGAAGTCGGAGTCGTAGTCGATGCGTTCGCGAGGCTGGTCCGCGTAAGCGGGGAGGTTGCTGTAGCAGGTGAGCGGGGTGCCTTCGTGCGGGTCGATCTGGAGCCAGCCGTTTTCGCCCCAGACCTTGAAGAGGGCCTGCTTGTCGTCGGCGACGTCGTGCTGGTCCAGGTAGTAGGCCGAGGTCAGCGAGGCGAGCATGCCGTTGTCGTAGCGGAGGGTGAGGACGGCGGAGTCCTCGACGTCGATGGGCTGGCCGCCAGCGACGTTGGTCATGGCAGTGACTTCGACAATGTCGTGGCCGGTGACCACGTGCAGCATGTCGACAAAGTGGATGCCGAGCCACGACAGGTGCCCGCCGCCGCCGACGCGCTTCTGGAAGAACCAGGTGTTGGAGGAGCCCGTGCGGCGCTGGAGCTGCTCGACATCGCGGATGCGGGCCTGGTCGGCGATGTAGTGGGCGGTGACGCCGTAGAGGGTTCCCAGGCGGCCCTCGTCGCGAACGATGCGGGCGGCGTCGCGAACGGCGGGTTGCTGGCTGCCGGCGAAGGCGAGCATGAGGTGGCGGTCGCAGGCGAGCGCCTTGCGGGCGAGGGGTTCGAGCACGGTGTCGGAGACGCTGGCCGGTTTCTCGGTAAGGACGTGGGCGCCAGCGTCCAGCGCGGCGTCAATGATTGGCGGTGAATCAAGTGGCGGGACGGTGATGACGGCCAGTTGGGGCGATTCGGCGGCGAGGAGTTCGGCGGGGTCCTCGGCGACGGTACGCACCTTGTCGCCGAGCACGGACAGGATGGAGTCGCGGCGCTCGCCGGCGGGGACGGCCACGGAGACCGAGGCGGCGCCGTCGTTGGCGGCCAGACGGTCACGATAGCCCTGCCAGTGGGCGGCTTCGTCGTTGACGACCAGGACGACGTGGATGCCTTCAGACATGTCGGGTCTCCCTTGGGTCATCGATCCACTCGGCAGCGTCGCGACGGCATGGGGGTGTAGGGGGGAACGCTCCCTCGCCAGCCCGTCCCCCCAGAGGGGGGACGGGCTGGCGAGGGAGGGCTATTGGCGATTTTTCTGTCGAGAGTCCGAGATTTCCGGGATTGTCGCGGAGCGGAGGCCTTGAAGGGACGGCGATGCGGGGTCGGCGACAGGACGACCGGATAGCGTGGCGGGACGGCCGAACAGGTTTGCTTCGAGAAGCAGGGGCGGGCGGAGCGGTGGGCATACGGGATAGGCAAGGGCTGGGACCATCGCCCCCAGTGTACTCTGAAAGATAACGGACGGCAAGAGAAAGGCGTGGGAACGACGGGTCCATCGAGGCTCACGACTCGCTGCTCAGGAAGGTGTTCACCGAATCAGGGGCGATGTGTTCGGCTTTTGGGTGAATGTGTTCAGTTTTCGGCCCAATGTGTTCACTTTTCGGCCGAATGTGCTCACTTTTGAGGGCTAAGTGTTCAGTGAGGAAGTGGAGAGGCAGAGGTTGGGAGCAGTTGGTCAGGCTGGGTTGCCAGGGGTGGCTTGGGTGCGCTGGGATTGATCATGGCGCTGGGTCCCGGCTGCGGACGCCGGGATGACGGGGGACGGGGATGTGTCAACTCTGGCAGGCCAATGT
>WTFW01000063.1 GCA_011523785.1 Chloroflexota bacterium
GGCGCGTCGGCGGGGGCGGAGCGGGCCAGCCGAGCGAGCAGGGGCTCGGCGTTCAGGGTGTCGAACAGCACATCCACCGGATCGAGGTGGGGCGCCAGCTCGTCTTCGCCGGCGTGGACGGTGCAGCCGGTGAGACCGACGACGAGATGCGGCCTGGTTTTCTTGAGACCCTTGAGCATGCCCAACATGCCCCAGACCTTGCGGTCGGCGTTGTCCCGAACGGCACAGCCGTTGACGACGACGGCGGTGGCGTCCGCCAGGGTGTCGGCGTGGGCATGGCCGGCTCGCCGGAGCTCGCGCTGGATCCGTTCGCCATCAGCGCGATTCATCTGGCAGCCGATGGTCCAGATGAACACACGGTGGGCGGGAAGCAGTGTCGGCGGCATTAGGACGATGAGACCTTGGGTAGCGGCCGAGGGCCGAAGTGCCACACTGGTATGATAGCCCTCCGGGGTACGCGCACCGGATACGCAGCCTGGACGGTGATTTTCTGCGCTCCCGCTTGACATTTTTCCGCCGCCCCGCCGTGATTGCGTTTCTGGTGTTGGCGGCCGTTCTGACGACCCTGGTCTTTATGGTGTCGGTCGGTCGGGCCCTGTCCGTCGCGCAATACGCGGGGTTGGTGGCAGTGGCCGTAACGACGGCGGCGTTCGCGGTCTGGCTGATGTTCGCCGACGCGGGGCGCGACGATTCGGAGCCGTAGGGTGGCCGGCTCGACGGTGGTGACAGGCGCCGGCGGTCAACTGGGCATCGAACTGGCGCGGCGGCTGGATGGACAAACCACGGTCACGTTGAACCGATCGCAGCTCGACATAACGAATGCCTCGCTGGTGGAGCGAACGCTCGGGGAGATCGCGCCGCGCCTGATCATTCATGCGGCGGCGGCGACGAACGTTGACGGCTGCGAGAGGGATCGAGCGGAGGCGTACCGGATCAACGCCGTGGGGACGTGGAACGTCGCGCGGGCCGCCGAGCGGGCCGGCGCCCAGATGGTGTACGTGAGCACGAATTACGTTTTTGACGGTATGAAGCTCGGTCCCTACCTGGAGTATGACGACGCCGCGCCACTGAGTGCCTACGGGTGGACGAAGCTGCACGGCGAACGGGCCGCCCGGCAGGTGCTGGAGCGGCTCTATGTCGTGCGCACGAGCTGGCTGTACAGCCGGTGGGGGCGCAACTTCCTGACCCGACTGGCGAACGTGGATGCCGCGGACGGTCCGCTGCGGTACGTGGGCGACCAGGTGGCAAACCCAACGAACGCCGGTGACCTGGCAGCCGCCATCCTGGAATTGGCGGAGACCGGGGCGTTTGGCGTGCATCACCTGGTCAACGAAGGGGCAACCAGCTGGTATGGCTGGGCGTCGGCATTTCTCGACGGCATGGACCGGCACGACGTCCAGCTGGAGGAGATCAGCGCCAGCGAGTTTCCGCGCGCGGCGGCGGTGCCGGCGAATGCGGAGCTCGCCAACGAGACGGCGCGAGCCGTGGGCGTGACGCTGCGTCCCTGGGGTGAGGCGCTGACGGCGCACATCCGCGAAGTGGCCTTGTAGGTGCCGGCCGGCGATGACGCGGGCGCGCCGCGCTGGTCGGTGCTGATCCCGACCTGGAACGGGCGGCACCTGCTGGCGGAGGCGCTGGACGGTCTGGACCGTCAGGCGCTGCAGGACTTCGAAGTGGTGGTGGTGGACGACGGTTCAGACGACGATACGGTGGCCTGGATGCGCGCGCAGCGGCCTGCCGATCGGGTTGTGGTACTCCCGAACCAGCGGGGCCTTGCGGCGGCGCTCAATCAAGGTCTCGAGGTCGCTCGCGGGAAGTACATTGCGCTGCTGAATAACGACGCGGTGCCGGAACCAGGATGGCTGGCGGCGCTGGACGAGGCGTTCGCAACGGCGCCGGACGCCAGCTTTCTGGCTTCGCGGATCCTGCTGTACGACGATCCGTCGCGCCTGCACGCGGCGGGTGACACGTATGGCCGCAACGGGCTGCCGGCGAATCGCGGGGTCTGGCAGCGGGACAGTCCGATCTACCGGGAGCCGTGCGACGTGTTTGGGGCCTGCGCGGCCGCGTCCGCCTATCGGCGCGAGCTGTTCGACGACGTCGGCGTCTTTGACGAAGACCTGGTGATGTACTGCGAGGACGTGGATCTTGACTGGCGAGCGCAGATGGCGGGGCATCGATGCCGCTATGTGCCGGACGCGGTGGTGCGACATCGCTTGAGTGCCACCGCGGGCGGACCGATCGCCAGCTACCTGGTGGCACGCAATCGACCGCTGGTGGCGGTGATGAATATGCCCGGGTTCTTGTGGCGGCGCGGTTGGTGGCGAATTGCCTGGGCGCAGCTTAAACTGATGGTTGCGGCGCTGCGCGCGATTCAGGGACGAGCGGCGCGCGCCACGCTGGCGGGCCAGTTGGCGTCAATTGCGCATCTGCCTCGGGCCTGGAGCAAGCGGTCGCGCCGCCAGCGCTCACGCCGCGTGGCAGACGCGTACATCGACGCCTTACTCGAGCGTTGACGCAGGTGGAGGATGACCATGGGGTTTTTTCGGCGACTCTTCGGCGGCGGTGACGGCGGATCGAAGGAGCCCGTCGACACCGCGTGGCATTTCTACGTCAAGAGCAAATACGCGGACGAGATTATTGACGTGCGCGTGGATCCGAACGCCGACCTCTCACCGGAGTTCGACGGACCCGGCGACGGGGCGTCGCATTACACGACGAACAAGGACATTATTGGAGCCAAGAGCTTTCGAACTATCAATCTGTACCTGGTATTCGATGCGGGTCGGGCCTATACCGGCGACTACACGATCGAGGGCGGCGAGTTGGTGGATCAGGCCGCCTATGAGGCCTGGCAGGCACGCGAAGCGGCTGCAACGGCCGGAGACGCCGACACGGACAACGGGTAGCGGCCGCCCGGGTCCGTAGGCGCACATGCGGTGACCACCGCCAGACTGTCCGGCGCCGGCCCACCGCTGACAATGCTCGCGGCGCTGGCCGCGGCCGCGGCCCTGGCCGGCGTGCTGGCGGGCGCCCGAACGCCGCCGGCGGCGCTGGCCGGAGGAGTGGCCGCGTTGGGCGTGGCCCTGGGCCTGGCACGACCGGCCTTGGGCCTTGCGGCGGCCCTGGCGGTTGCCATGCTGGCTCCCTTTCTCGTGGCGCCGCAACGGCTTGGCGTGCAACCGCCGGTGCTGGACCTGATCGTGGCGGCGACAGTGGCGGGCGCCGCGATCCGAGCTATCCGGGGCCGGCCGGCGTTTGCTGGCGGATGGAACCTGATTCCCCGGTGGCTTCCGGTCGTTGTGGCGCTGGGGGCGGTGTTGCCCCTGGCGGCGGGCGCGGCAGCCTTTGGCGCGTCAAGCGACGGCGAGGCGGCGCAACTGGCGGTAAAGATGTCGCTCTACGCGCTGGTTCCACTGGTGGTTGCGGTGTTGGTGCAGGGTAGGCGCTCGATGCCGAGGCTCAGCGCTCTCGTGACGGCGGCGGCAGCCATGCAGGCCGGCGTGGCGATCGGTTTGCACCTGGCGGGCGAGGCGGGCATCCAGTTTCTCGAGTCACTCGGAACGGCCGGATACCCCACCTCGGACGTGGCGCGCTTTCTGCCGGACCAGGTCACGGCGCGAGCCACGGGGCTGCTGGTCGATCCCAACGTTTTGGGCGTCACCCTGGCGGCGGCGTTGCCGTTTGGGTTGACGTGGATTGGCGGCGGCCAACGGCGCACCGCGCTGGGACTGGCCGCCCTCGCGCTGATTGGCGGGGCCCTGGCGTTGACCATTTCCCGGGCAAGCTGGATTGCTTGCGCCGCCGGTCTGCTGGTATGGCTGGCGCTGGTGCGACCGCGCCTGGCGGCCGCGGCGGCCGCGGTGCTGGGCGTAGCGGTAGCGGCCGCTCCCCTGGAACCCTTCGAGCGGATTCGCCAGGGCTTGCTGGGCGAGGATCGTTCGGCGGCGCTGCGAATCGGCGAGATTCGAGAGGCACTCCGGGTTATCGGCAGGTTTCCGCTGTTGGGCGTGGGGTATGGCGACCCGCCGCATCCAGACATCTTTGCCGGGGTTTCCAATGCGTGGCTTTGGCTGGCGGAGCGGGCGGGCGTGCTGGCCGCGCTGGCCCACCTGGGACTGCTGGGAGGCGCCGCCACGGCGGCCATCAAGACGACCGCCGCCGACCCCGCGCTGCGACCGCTGCTTGCCTCGCTGGCGGCGTTCGGGGTTGCCGGTGTGTTCGATCACCACATCGTGAGTTTCCCGCACCTGGTGTTTCTGGTTGGAGGACTCGCCGGGCTGGTCGTGAACCAGGCGGGCAACCGCGCGTCAAGTCCGGCATGACGAACGTCGCACTGGACGGGCGAATGCTGCGGCATGACCAGGCGGGCATCGGCCGGTATATCTGGCGGTTGCAGGAGGCGTTGGCGACGCAGCCGCGGGACGGCATGGAGATTGAGTTGCTGGCGGACCGGCGCGGGCGGCTGCCGGGCAGGCCATCGCTGCCTGTGCGTTCGGCGTTCGCCCCGGTTCGCGGGCGGCTCGAACGGTTCCTGCTGCCGCGCGCCTTACGCGGGATAGACCTGGTGCACTATCCGGATCATGGGGTTCCCCACGGTGTCGAGGTCCCCGCGATCGTGACCGTTCACGACATTTCGTTTCTCACACATCCCGAAACCCACGCCGCGGCAAGCCGGCGGCACTATGCAGGGGCCACTCGGAGTTGGCGGCGGGCGCGAGCTGTGATCGTTCCTTCCGAACATGTGCGCACGGCGATCCTGGAACGCGATCTGGCGGATGAAGCTCGGATGACGGTCATTCCCTACGCGCCGGGGCTGTCGGCGACCAACGAAACCTGCGACGAGCGGGCCTGGCCAGGACCGTTTGGGCTGATGGTTGGCACGATTCAGCCGCGCAAGAACGTGGCGTTGGCGGCGCGCGCCTTTGGCGCATCGTCGTTTGCTCAAAACGGAACGCTCCTGGTTGCCGGGGCGCTTGGTTACCGGGGGGCGGAGATCGTGCGCGCCGTGCGGAGCGAACCAGGAACCGAGTGCGTGCGCTTTCCGGGGCGGGTGAGCGACGAAATGCTAGTTCGCCTCCTGAGCCAGGCGGAGTTCGTTCTCCTTCCGTCGCTCGACGAGGGGTTTGGCCTCCCGGCAGTGGAAGCCATGTCGAGCGGAACACCAGTGATCGCGGCCAGGGTAGGTACGGTGCCGGAAGTGGTGGGTGAGGACGCGCTGCTGATTGAGCCGGACGATGTCGAGGGTTTAACCGCGGCCATCGATCAACTGGCCGACGATGAGGGACTGCGTGCCTCGCTGGGCGCTCGAGGCCGCGCTCGAGCCGCGAAGTTCAGCTGGGAGCGAACGGCACGCGACACCCTGGCGGTCTACGAGGCCAGCGCGTGAACATTCTGGCGATTACCTCGACATCACCGTGGCCGGCCACGCACGGCGCGGCGATTCGGAACGGCCTGCTGATCGAAGCACTGGCCAGCGAACACCGGGTGGACGTGGTGACGCTCGATCGGCCCGGGGCGCCGCCGGTCCCAGCGCCCGCCTGCATAGGCCGGGTCATCCAGGTACGCGCGGCGCCGCCGACGCTTGGGCGGCGACTGCGGGGCGGTTGGCGGGGGGGCGTTCCCGACCTGCTGATTCGCCACGGGTCCCGCGTCCTGCGCGGCCGTGTCCAGCTGCTGCTGAGCAGCGGCGAGTATCACGCCGTGCACGTGGCCCAGGCCCAGCTGGCGCCGCTGATTCACGATGTCTGGACCGCGACGCCGCACGCGACCGAACGACCACGGGTGGTCTACGACGCGCACAACATTGAGTGGATGCTGCAACGGAGCCTGGCGGAGGCGAGCGCGAGTCTGCGCTCCTTGTGGGCCCGCCGGCAGGCGGGCCTGCTGCGCCGGGTGGAAGCCTGGATCGCGCAAACAGTCGACCTGGCCATTGCGTCGTCGCCCGACGATCGGGCGGGGCTGGCGGCATTGGGCGCCAAGGACCCGGTGTACATCCCTCATCCGGTGCGGGCCGGGCAGGCGAAGCCGGATCGGGACGGCCAGTCCGCGCACCCGCAGGTTCTCTTTGCCGCGAACTTCGCGTACCGCCCGAACATCATGGCGGCGGAGTGGCTGTTCGGCCAGGTGTGGCCAGCCGTTGCGCGACGGCTGCCGCGCGCCAAACTGCGGGTGGTAGGCCCGCACTCGGAGGACCTTCGCCCGATCGCTCCGGTGCGCGCCACCCTGGGCGGGACCGTGAACGATATCGACCGGGAGTATCGGCGTTGCTGGCTGGCCGTTTCACCAACGTCGGTCGCATCCGGCGCGCCATACAAGGTCCTTTCGGCCCTGGCGGCAGGCCGGCCGGTGGTGGCCCGAGCGCAGGGATTTGTTGGGCTGCCGGCGCGCGGCGGGATTGGCGTGGCGCTGCCGAGCGGACCGGGCGATTTCGTGAAGGAGGTCACGACCCTGGCCACCGACCGGACGGCCTATGCGAAGGCGGCGGAGGCCGGACTCGCGTTTGTCAATAGCGAACACGATGCCTCGGTTGTGGGTCAGCGCCTGCTTGACGCGTATGCCGGTTTGCCTGAGCCGGCGGCCGGAGCGGCGCCGTGAAGGTCGCGGTCTGCGCCACCGTGAAGAATGAAGCATCAGACGCGGCGGCGTTGGTGGCGAGCCTGCGGGAGCAGTCGCTGGCGGCCGATGAAGTCGTGATTGTGGATGGCGGGTCTGACGACGGCACGTTTGAGGCCTTGTCGGAGGCGGCTGACGGAGATTCTCGGTTGACGCTGCTGCGGGCGCCTGGGACGAACATTTCCGCCGGACGCAATCGCGCGATCGCCGAAACCGAGGCGCCGCTGGTTGCGGTGACGGACGCGGGGCTCAGGCGATCACCCGACTGGCTGGCGTCTCTTGTTTCGGCCGTGCAGGTCGAGCCGCTGGCCGCCGGATCGTTTGGGTACATTCTGGCGGCGCCGCACACGACGATGGAGGCGGCGTTGGGCGCGGTGACGCTGCCGCTGGCGCGGCAGATTGACCCGTCCCGCTATCCGCCGAGCAGCGGATCGGCGCTGTTCCGCCGCGAGTGGCTGGAGCGCGTGGGCGGCTACCCGGAGTGGCTGGCCCACGGTGAGGATTTGTGGCTGGACCGCGCGATCTGGCGCTGTGGCGGCTGGTTTCGACATGCGCCAGGCGCGGACGTAGGAATCCGACCGCGCTCCACGGTGGCTGCATTCTTCCGGCAGTACTTTGCGTACGCCGCCGGCGACGGCCATGCCGGCATGCTGTTGCCGCGGCACGCCCTGCGATATGGCGCGTACGCGCTAGGTCTGGGACTGCTGCAACACCCGTCGCCGGTGGCGCGAGTTTTGCTGGCGGTGCTGACCAGCGCCTACCTGAGCGGCTCGTTGCGGCGGGTACCGGATGTGGTCCGACGCGCGTCCGGGCTCAATCCGCTGGTGGCGGGCGCGCTGGCGCCGGCGTTACGGATTGTTGGAGACCTGGCCAAGATGACAGGCTTCGTTGCGGGACTTTCTCGACGGCGGCCACGATGACCAAAGCCGCCGCTGACGTAGCCGTCGTGATCACCACGTTCAACGTGCGCGACCTCCTGGCGCGATGCCTGGACCGTCTGGCGGCGGCGGCCGGCCGGCTGACGCTAGAGGTTGTGGTCGTGGATAACGGATTCGGCGACGACACGTGGCCGATGCTGCAGGCTCGCGACGACGTCCAGGCGATTCGCGGCTCGCCGGAGCTCGGCTTTGGAGGCGCGAATAACATTGGGGCTGCCGCAACGACCGCGCCACTGATCTTGTTTTTGAACCCGGATACGGAGCCGGAGTCGGAGTCGATCGCGGCGATGGCTGGTGAACTCGACCGCTGCCCGACGGCCGCCGCGGCGGGGCCGAGGCTGACGCTTGCCGACGGATCGCTGGATCCGGCCGGTCGACGGAACTTTCCACGCCCGGCGAACGCTCTGCACCGCTTCCTGGGTTCGCCACGCGCGTTGCAACGGAGCATCGCCAAGCCATACAACCCCGAGGCGTCGTCGCCCGCGGCGGTGCGCGATATTGACGCCGTGTCCGGCGCCTGCCTGATGGTGCGCCGCCAGGCATTTGCGGCGGTGGGCGGGTTCGACCCCCGGTTCTTTATGTACGGCGATGACCTGGACCTGCAGCGGCGGCTCGCGGATGCCGGCTGGGGCACGTTGTACGTCTCGACGGCGCGGGTGTGGCACTACAAGCGGCAGTCGTCGCGTCAGCGTCCGATCCGAACCAGGTTCGAGTTCTACCGCTCGATGTGGCGCTATTACAGCAAGCACCACATTTGCGACCCGTGGCCGTTGCGTGCCGCGGTTCGGGCCGGAATCCTTATCCTTGGCTGTGGCGGAGTGCTGCGCGCGCTCGCGACCTGGCGACCAGGAGGAACGGACGGCGCCCAATGATGATCTGGGCGCGACGCAACTGGGGCGGTCTTGTCTCCACATTGTCGCTCGTGGCGGACGTGGTGGCGGTCGGGCTTGCCCTTATCGCGGCCTACTACATGCGCTATCGCTTCGGCTGGTTCGAGGGAGCGCCCCCCAATCGGTTCCTGTTTCTGGCGCCAGTGACCGTCGCGTTTGCCCTGTCCACGGTCGTCGGCGGCCTCACGCTGGGCATGTACTCACACTTCCGCACCGCCGGGCCGGTGGATCGGGTCGCGCGCAGCATGGGCATGGTCACGATTGGGGCCCTGCTTGCCGTCGCGGCGACTTTCTTCGTCTTTACCGACCGCCTGGAACCGGTACGAAACGTGATGCCGATCGCCTGGCTGGTCGGCATCCTCTTCGTCTCGCTCGGCCGGTCCCTGCTGGCCACGGTGTTGCGCTTGCTGGCGCGACGCGGGATTGGCGTCCAGCGCGTGCTGGTGATCGGCGCCGGGGCCGAAGGCCGCGAGGTTGGCGGACGCCTGCTGGAAGATCCAAGCCGGCGATATCAGTTGGCCGGCTTCGTGGACGACTTCGAGTCGCGCGTGTCCATCGGCGATCTGGAGTACCCGGTGCTTGGCACATCCGTCGCACTCGCGGACTTGATCGCGGAGCACGAGATCGACAAGGTTGTGGTGGCCATTCCTTCGCTGTCGCACGACGACTTGCTCGCCATCCTGGCGGATGTTGAAGCGTCCTACGCGGACGTATGGCTGCTGCCAGATCTCTTTCAGTTAATGGTGTCACCGGTAATTGAAGGCGGCGTCCGCGGGCTTCCCCTGATCGCGGTTAACGAAGTGCGCCTGCGGGGGCTCAGCCGCTTCGCGAAGCGCACGCTCGACCTGGTGGTGGCGTCCATCGTGCTGGTGTTGGCGTCAGTACCGATGCTGCTCATCGCCCTGATCATCAAGCTAGACTCCAAGGGGCCCGCTTTCTACGTGCAGACTCGCGTCGGACGGGACGGACGGCCCTTTCCCATCGTTAAGTTTCGGACCATGGTTAGTGGCGCCGATGAGTACGGACAGACCTGGACCGTGGCCGACGATCCTCGACAGACGCGCGTCGGGCGGTTGCTCCGGCGCTACTGGATTGACGAATTGCCCCAACTTCTCAATGTGATTCGCGGCGATATGAGCCTGGTTGGTCCGCGCCCTGAGCAGCCCGACTACGTGACGAGGTTTCGCGGCGAGTTCTCGCGCTACATGGTCCGGCACCGCGAGCGCGCGGGGGTAACGGGGTGGGCGCAGGTGAACGGCATGCGCGGCGACTCGTCGATTGCAGAGCGCACCCGCTATGACTTGTATTACGTGGAAAACTGGTCCTTGCTCTTTGATCTGCGGATTCTCTTGCGAACGCTGATGATTGTGATGCGAGGCGATGCGACCTAGCAGGGGTAGGGGATCGATGTCCCGTCGCCGCGCGTTGAGCGTCCTGGCCGTGGCCACGGCGACGACGGCCTGCGAGATTGGCGGCTTTGGCGCCGAGTCGTCGCCGACGGCCGATTCCGGCGCCCCGCGCACCCCGCCTCCTTACCTGGCGCCGGCACCGCAGCCGCTGCCGCCGCCCGTTCGGCTGCCGGCGATTCTCTCGGACTTTGCGGGCACCGGGGAGATTGGCAATGCGGGGGACGGCGGTCCCGCCCTGGCGGCGATGTTCCGCAGCGTGGGTGGCGTGGTGGTTGGCTCGGACGGGGTGGTCTATGTCTCCGATCCGAGCGCCAGCCGGATTCGGCGAATTCGAGCCGACGGCGTGATCGAGGCGCTGGCCGGAACCGGAGTCCGCGGCTTTGGGGGAGACGGCGGACACGCGTTGGCGGCGGACTTCACGGACCCGAGCCGGTTGCTGGTCGACCAGGTCGGCACGCTGTTTGTCGCCGAACTCGATCGAGTGCGCCGTATCGACGCGTCGGGCCTGGTGTCGACGATTCTCGGGGACGGGCACGCGGGATTGGAAGGCGACGGGGGACCGGCCGCGTTTGCCAGAACGGCCGGTAACGAGGGCATGGCGATCGACGGCGACGGCAACCTCTTCATCGCCGAGCGGGCGGCCAACCGGGTCCGCCGAGTCGATACCCGCGGCAACGTGACCAGAGTGGCCGGTACCGGCGTTCCAGGCAGTGACGGCGACGGCGGACCGGCGCTGTCCGCAACTCTCAATCAGCCGGTGGACGTGGATGTGGACGGTCAGGGCAATTTACTGATAGCCGAACTGGCCGGAAACCGAATTCGCCGGGTCTCCACCACCGGTGTGATCGACACGATTGCCGGCACCGGGCTGCCGGGTGGAGGCGGTGACGGTGGTCCGGCAACGGCGGCGGAACTCCACGGACCGCAAAGTGTGGTTGTAGACGCCAGTGGCGCGATATTCATCGCCGACTGGAACAACCGCCGCATCCGCCGCATTCACCCAGACGGCACCATGCAGACGGTCGCCGGGCTGGTGGGAGGCCGAGTTGAATCCGGCGGACCGGCCCTGGAGTCGCGGTTGACGCTCCCGCTGGCGATCACGCCGACGCTCGATGGTCGCCTGCTCATTGTGGAGCAGAGCGCGCGACGAATTCGTGCGCTCGTGCCAGCGCCACAGCCCGGAGCGGAAGCCGCGTCGCCTTCGACATCCGATACACAACCGGCCGACGCGGCGCCCGCGCCGGTCGCCTTTGTGCCGCCGGCGCCCGCCCTGCAGAGCGGCGCTCCGCTCGCCGGTGACCTCGTGGCGGAGGTCTTTGCCGGTACCGGCGAATCCGGAAACGCCGCCGACGGAGAGTTTCGGCTCAGCGCCGCGTTGGCATCGCCGCGAGGCATCGCCATTGACGGAATCGGTCGTCTGCTGATTGCCGACACGGGCAATCATCGAATCCGCCGCCTCGATCCCGATGGCGTGGTGCGCGTCATCGCCGGGACCGGGGAGTCTGGGAGCGCCGGTGACGGCCTGGCCGCCGCGGCGGCCCAGCTCAACCGTCCCTCGGCACTCGCGGTCGATTCGAACGGATCGATCTATGTGGCTGACTCGGGCAATTTCCGGATACGCAAAATCGACCCGGACGGCATCATCACCACGTTTGCCGGCGGTTCGCAGCCCGGTGTCGGCGGCGATGGCGGTCCCGCCCGCGACGCCCAGTTCACCGAGCCAGTCGATCTGGCGCTGGGCTCTGACGGATCGCTCTTTGTGGTGGACGGGCCGGTTCACCGAGTGCGCGTGATCCGCCCGGATGGCCTGATTCACGCCTTTGCGGGAAGCGGCGTGGACGGCTACGGCGGCGACGGGGGCCCGGCCACGGAAGCCGCTCTCGGATTTCCGCAGCGGGTGGCCCTCAATGCCGACGGGTCGGTGTTCGTCAGCCAAATCCACGCGGGCATCGTTCGCCGGATTGGTGCCGACGGTGTGATCGAGACATTCGCTGGATCCGGCCGGTCGGAGGCGCCCGCGGAAGGTCCGGCCCGCGAGATTGGGCTGGACGCGCCAATCGGAGTGGCCACCGATGCGGTGGGCGCCGTCTATGTCGTCGCGAGCGGCAGCGGCCAGATTGTCCGAATCGATCCAGGCGGGCACGCCCAGATCATTGCCGGCAACCCGCTCGGCCAAGGGCAACCCGGCGACCTGGCTCGCGACATTCCGCTGTTCACGTCGGTGGACATCGCCCTGGGGCCGGATGGGACTGGCTACCTGCTCGAGGCGCGTGGGCTGATCTGGCGACTCAGTTCCGAGGGGCGAGGCGCGGAGCAGGATTCGAGCAAACAGGAGGCGACGCCAACCGCAACTCCCACTCCCGCGCTGGACGAGGGAGCGAACGAATCGGCCGAGGCCAACAGCGTTGTGCTGGCTCTGCGGCTTGGGCCCGGGCAGGAGCCTATTCAGCCGACGCTGACATTCCACCCTGGGGAGCGAGTCAACGTCTCGATTGAATTCGCCAATGTCGTGCAGGGCTCGCGCCTGGGAATCCGCTGGTTCGCTGGGGATAGCCTGCAAGGCACCTTCCTGACGGATCCGCAGCCGGTTTACACCCAGGCGCGATTCGGCTTCTGGTTTGGACTTCCGCCGACGGCCGCGCCAGGCCCCTGGCGGGTCGAGATCATGGTTGGCTCTCGGGCCATCGCATCCGCGGACTTCGTCGTGACGCCTGGTGAGGTGCGGGTCGTTGCGCCGCCGCCGTAACCGTCCTGATGCGCTCCTTGAAGGTATCGGGCTCACCGGCCGTGTCCAAATGCGCTCGTAAAATGGCGCTGAACGCTCCCGGAATCCCTAAACCGCATGGCAGTTGACAGGAACGGCGCTGACAGCGCCGACGACGAACCGCCGATTGAAGTCAAAGTCACGGACTCTCGGTCCGCGTCAAGCGACGAAGACGAACCGGTCCCGCCGCCGGAGGCCGATGGCGCCGCTGACGTTCCGACGGACGAGCTGGAGGACTTGAAGGCGCAGGTCGCTCAACTGGATGCGCGCCGACAAGATCTCCTCAATCGACTGACCCGCGCGCAGGCCGACTTTGCGAACTACCGGCGGCGTACCACGGACGAGGCCCAGGAAGTTGCCAAGTTCGCGAATCAAGCGCTTGCATTTGAGTTGCTGAGTGTTCTCGACGCCCTGGAGCGCGCGTTTGCGGCAATCCCTTCCGAGCTACGGCTGCTGACCTGGATAGATGGTGTGGCCCTGATCCAGGCGCAGCTGAGTCGGGTGCTGGAAACCGCGGGAGTGACTCCGATTGAATGCCGTGCGGGCGACTCAATTGACGTGGAGATTCACGAAGTCGTGATGACGGAGGATTCCGAAGCGACAGCCGTGGTCGCCGAATTGCAGCGCGGATATCGAATGCACGGTCGGGTGATCCGGCCTGCGCTCGTCAAGGCCGGACCGAAGCCCGAAGCGAAAGAGCCGCCAGCGGAAGATGGTGGCGCGGCTGAAGCATCGCAGGACGAAGCCAGCGGGGCCGTGTGAGCGCCAAGCCCGACTACTACGACGTCTTAGGCGTCGAACGCACGGCCGGACCAGACGAGATTCGCAAGGCCTATCGTGATCTGGCGCGTCGGCACCATCCGGATGTCAGCCGGGAATCCGACGCCACGGCTCGTTTTCAGCAGATCAACGAGGCCTACGAGGTACTGCGCGACAAGGAGAAACGGGCGAACTACGACCGATTCGGTCATGACGGGCCGGGGGCGCCCTTCGGTGCGGGGTTTGACGACTTTGGTGGGATCGGTGATGTCTTCGACGCGTTCTTTGGCGGCGCGCGACGGCCACGGCCCGGAGGAGCGCAGCCTGGAACCGATGCGCGCGTTGAGGTCGAGCTGGACTTCCTGGAGAGCCTGTTTGGGGTTGAGATCGACGTTAGTTACCGGCGACTTGAGCCCTGCGGCACGTGTAACGGAAACGGCGCGGCGCCCGGAACCAGGCCCACGAGCTGCGCGCCTTGCCGAGGTACGGGCCAAGTCCAGCGTGCCCAGCGTTCGATCTTCGGCCAGTTCGTCAACGTTACGGTCTGCGACACCTGCGGGGGCGCCGGGCAGGTTGTCGAGAGCAAGTGCCCAACGTGCACGGGAATTGGTCTGGAACGCGTCGCCGTGGAGCGCAAGGTCCGAGTGCCGGCCGGACTTCAGCCGGGCACTGAACTGCGACTCACCGGCGAGGGCAATCACGGCCCGCGCGGGGGCTCGCCGGGCGACCTCTATGTCGGAATCGATGTCACGCCGCATCCCGTGCTGGAGCGCGACGGCGACAACATACTGAGCAACGTCGTGATCAACGTCGCCGAGGCGGCCCTGGGCGCCAACCTGGAGGTAGAGACGGCCGACGGTCCCAACTCCGTCAAGATTCCGGCCGGCATCCAGGCCGGAACACCGATTCGGCTACGCGGCAAGGGCGCGCCGCGCCTGCGCGGGTCAGGACGAGGCGACCACTATCTCTTTGTACACGTGGCTACCCCGACCAAGCTGAACCGGAAGCAACGCGACCTGCTTGAACGCCTGCGTGACACCTTGCCTGGCGGCAGCGATTCGGGCGGGCGCAGCTTCGTCGAAAAGATCCGAGCCGCCTTTCGGTGAGCGGCCAGTGGGCGGCGATCAGCATTCCTCTGCGACCAGAGGCGCTGGACGATGTATCCATGACGCTGCAGCGACTCGTCGGCAGAACGTTCGCCGTGGAAACGGGACCAGCGTCGGCGGAGGGGGCGTGGCCTGTGACCGCCCACGCGTACCTGGCTCCAGGCCAGGGGCAGGCGGCCGCGCGCCGAAGATTGCTACGAGCGCTCGACATGCTACGCATTGCCGGCGACGGGGTGGTTGGCACGGCGTCGGAGGCGTTCGTCGACGCTGACGCGTACCGTACGCGCTGGCGCGAGTCCTATGCGCCGGTCGCGGTTGGCCGCCGGCTGGTGATTGTCCCGGCGTGGCTGGAGCAGCCGCCCGATCAGGCAGATCGGATTCCGATATTTCTCGACTCCGCGATGGCCTTCGGCACCGGACGTCATCCAACGACCCAACTTGCGCTGGCGGCCTTGGAAGGTTCGGTGGATCCGGGTGACGTCGTGGTCGACGTTGGGACGGGATCGGGCGTGCTGGCTATCGCCGCGGCCAAGCTTGGAGCGTCGCGTGTGTACGCGTTCGACCGAGATCCCGAAGCAGGCCCGGCGGCGGCCGCCAATTTCGGGCGAAACGGCGTGTCCGATCGGATCGAGCTCACCGTTCCGAGTTCACGTCTTCGGACACCGGAACTCGCCGCGCTGGTCGTGGCAAACATCGTGGCATCGGTGCACGTGAAGCTGATGTCGGAATACGCCGGGCAGCTAGCGCCCGCCGGGCGGCTGTTGCTGAGCGGGGTGATTGACACTCGCGTCGAGGATGTGATTGCGGCCGCGCGGTCCTTCGGCTTCAACTTGCGACGGGCGGTGGCAGCCGAGGAGTGGCGGCTGCTCGACTTCACCAGGGAGTCACCGCCGACAATCGAAGTGGAAACCTCGGACGTCATGGGAGGTCGTTGCCAATGAGTTCCAACGCCACTGAGCAGGACTGCGTCTTTTGCGCCATTGCGCGTGGCGACATTCCGAGCGACCGCGTCTATAGCGACGACCACGTGGTGGCGTTTCGCGATATCAACCCGCAGGCGCCTTCGCACGTGCTGGTAGCGCCTCGGCGGCACGTGGCGAGCGTTGACCAGCTAAGGGACGACGGGGAGTTGCTGGGACGGGTGATGTCGGTGGCCGTGACGGTTGCGCAGGCGGAGGACCTGGCCGATTCGGGCTATCGCCTTGCAACAAACCATGGACGCGACGGTGCGCAGACCGTGCCACATCTGCACGTGCACGTGTTGGGCGGCCGTGCCCTGAGCGGACGGCTGGGATAGCAGACGGCGCGGGCGGCCCGACGACGGGCAGCTCGACTTGGACGCGCTCGGTGCTTGAATCCAGTCCAGGACGCCCGGCGGCCCAGGTCGTGCGTTGGGAGCCCAGGGTGACTTGGGCCGCCGGCGGTAGTGTGATACAGTACAAGCAACGTGGGGGTGTCCGAATAGCTGCTCGGCCGCGAGTCAACTGAAGAGCCACGACCCAGCCGGCATTTGCGGGCTGGGTTACTGTGCCTTGCGACCACCAGGTACTTATTCGAAAACGGATGTGACGCGCTGACGCAGTACTTGTCGCAGGGCTCTCTGACGACCGCGGCCTCCGTGCGTCGGCGCACTGCGTTGTTCTACCCACTCCACGATTGGCTGCACACGGGCGCTCGGTCCGTTCGCCGTGGCAGCGGCGTACGCGGGCGCGATCGAATCCGTTCGTCAAGGAACGAAGGAGCAGGCGATTCATGACTTCAAACGGCACAGTTTCGAGCATTGACGAGAGGCACTACGGGCGTGTTCCGAGCATTCTGGGCATGCCGCACCTGGTCTCGACTCAGCTCGAATCGTTCGAACGGTTCAAGAACGAGTACCTGCGTGAGCTGTTCGCCGAAATCTCGCCCATCCAGGACTTCACGGGGAAGAACCTGGAATTGCACTTCGAAGTGCCCGACGACGCATTCGACGAGCCGAAGTACAGCGAGGAAGAGTGCCGCGAGCAAGACCGTACCTACCAGGTTCCGCTCCGGGTGAAAGCGCGCCTGCACAACAAGCAGACCGGCGAGATCAAGGAAATGGTTGTGTACATGGGCGACTTCCCGCTCATGACGCGCCAAGGCACATTCATATACAACGGCGCCGAGCGTGTGGTTGTGAGCCAGCTTGTGCGGTCGCCCGGCGTCTACTTCTCCGCCGAGGTCGATCCCGCCACCGGCCGTCGGCGATTCGGCGCAAAGCTCATTCCCAAGCGCGGCGCCTGGCTGGAATTTGAGACGAGCAACCAGACTGTGGTGAACGTCAAGATCGACCGCAAGCGCAAGCTGCCGGTCACCACCTTTCTGCGCGCGATTGAGCCCGAACTGAGCGACGACGCGGCCCTGCTGGAGGCGTTTGCGGACGTCGACAGCGACCCGGAGCATCGGTTTATTGAAGCGACGATCGAAGATGATCGTCGCGACGGAGTGGTGAACACCGAAGAAGCGCTAATCCGCCTCTACGGCCGGTTGCGTCCCGGCGATCCGGCCACGGTTGACAACGCTCGTTCCCTGATCGAGCAGACGTTTTTCGAGAAGCGCCGCTACGACCTGGGGCCCGTCGGACGCTACAAGCTCAACAAGCGCCTTGAACTCGAGACGGACGAGACCATCCGTACGCTCGAGCCGAACGACCTCGTGTCCATCGTGCGCGAGATCGTGCACCTGAACGTTACACAGGGCGTACCCGACCACATCGACCACCTGGGCAACCGGCGGGTGCGCGCGGTGGGTGAGTTGCTGGCCGACCAGTTCCGCGTCGGGCTGCTGCGCATGGAGCGCGTGATCAAGGAGCGCATGAGCATTCAGAACGCGGCGGAGGCCACGCCGTCCGGGCTGATCAACACCCGGCCGGTGACCGCCGCGGTCAAGGAGTTCTTTGGCGGCAGCCAGCTGTCGCAGTTCATGGACCAGGCCAACCCGATGGCGGAGCTGGCGCACAAGCGCCGGCTCAGCGCCATGGGGCCCGGCGGCCTCTCGCGCGAGCGGGCCGGCTTTGACGTACGCGACGTGCACTACAGCCACTACGGTCGGGTCTGTCCTATCGAGACGCCCGAAGGGCCGAACATCGGCCTGATCAACACCCTCGCAACCCTGGCGCGGGTCAACTCCTACGGATTCATCGAGACGCCGTACCGACGGGTGATCACCCGTATTCCGGCGCAGGACTCCGCGATGCTGGTGGGGCGCACGCTGGTTGAGCCGGTCGTCGCAGCGGAAGGCGACGAGCCGCTGGCACAGGCCGGCGACGTGATTGACGAGGCGTTGGCGGAGGCTATAGGCCAGATCGACGGCGCCGACAAGCTCGATGTGCGCGTTCGTCCGGTGGCGACCAACGAGATTGAATACCTGGCCGCCGACGAGGAGGAGCGCCACACGATCGCGCAGGCCAAGACCAAGCTCAACGATGCCAATGAAATCGTCATGGATCGGGTGTCGGTACGCCGAGGACCGCATTTCTTCGAGGCCGACGCGGCTACTGTTGAGTACCTGGATTCGTCGCCGCAGCAGATCGTAAGCCTGGCGACGGCCATGATTCCCTTCCTGGAGCATGACGACGCCAATCGCGCGCTGATGGGCGCCAACATGCAGCGGCAGGCCGTGCCGCTGATCACGCCCGAGGCGCCGCTGGTGGCCACCGGTATGGAGGGGGCCACCGCGAGGGACTCCGGGCATATGGTGCTGGCCGCGGCCGACGGCAAGGTGACGCACGTGACCTCGCGCGAAATCACGATCGATCACGGCGACGCCGAGGGCAAGCGGGCTTACCGCCTGCGCAAGTTCGACCGGTCCAACACGGCAACCTGCATCAGCCAGCGTCCGGTGGTGGCTGCCGGAGATACCGTGACGGCGGGTCAAACGATCGCGGAGAGCATGGCGACCGCCGACGGCATGATCGCCCTGGGGCAGAACATCGTGGTGGCGTTCATGTTCTGGGAAGGCGGCAATTACGAGGACGCCATTGTCGTCAGCGAGCGCCTGCTGAAGGACGACGTGTTTACCTCGATCCATATCGAGAAGTACGAAGTGGAGGCGCGGGACACGAAGCTTGGCGCCGAGGAGATTACGCGCGACATACCGAACCAGAACGAAGAAGCCCTTCGCAACCTGGACGACACCGGCGTGGTGTATGTCGGTGCGGAGGTCGGGCCGGACGACGTGCTCGTCGGCAAGATCACGCCCAAGGGCGAAACCGAACTCTCGGGCGAAGACCGGCTGCTGCGCGCCATCTTCGGGCGCGATGCGCGGGAAGTGAAGGACACCTCAAAGCACGTGCCGGCGGGCGAATACGGTCGTGTGATCGACGTGCGCCGGTTCTCAACCGAGGACGGCGACGATCTCCAAGCGGGCGTGACCGAGATGATTCGGGTCAGCGTTGCCTCGAAGCGCAAGCTGATGGTCGGCGACAAGATGGCCGGCCGCCACGGGAACAAGGGCGTGATCTCGATGATCCTGCCCCAAGAAGACATGCCGTATCTCGCTGACGGCACGCCGGTCGACATCATCCTGAATCCACTGGGCGTCGCGTCGCGCATGAACGTGGGGCAGACGCTGGAGACCCACCTGGGGTGGGCGGCCGAAAAGCTTGGATTCCGCGCCGTATGCCCCGTATTCGATAGCGCCGACGAAGCGGACATTGCGAAGGCGCTTGAGGAAGCGGAGCTACCGGCCAACGGCAAGGCCGTCTTGTACGACGGCCGCACCGGCGAGGCTTTCGACCAGGAAGTCACCGTGGGCGTCATCTACATGATGAAGCTTGGTCACATGGTGGATGACAAGATTCACGCCCGCTCTACCGGGCCGTACTCGCTCATCACCCAGCAGCCCCTGGGCGGCAAGGCGCAGATGGGCGGCCAGCGTTTCGGCGAGATGGAAGTCTGGGCGCTGGAGGCCTACGGCGCCGCCCACACGCTACAAGAAATGCTGACGGTTAAGTCCGACGACATTCTTGGGCGCGTCAAGACGTACGAAGCCATCGTCAAAGGCGAATCGATTCTCGAACCCGGTATCCCGGAGTCGTTCCGGGTGCTCGTGAAGGAACTGCAGAGCCTTGGCGTTTCCGTGGACATCCTTGACGACGCCGAGGAAGAAATCGCGCTGGCCGGCGAACACATGCACGACCAGCTGCCCGACCTGGATGGCATCAACATCCAGGGTCGCGAATACCGCCTGTAGGAGGACCCGAACGAATGCTTGAAGTCAACAAGTTCAGCGCGATTCGGATCCACCTGGCCTCGCCGGATCAGGTTCGATCCTGGTCGTATGGCGAAGTCGCCAAGCCGGAGACGATCAATTACCGCACGCTGAAGCCTGAGCGTGACGGGCTGTTCTGCGAGCGCATCTTTGGCCCAACCAAGGACTGGGAGTGCGCCTGCGGTAAGTACAAGCGCGTGCGATTCCGCGGCATCATCTGCGACAAGTGCGGCGTTGAAGTCACTCGCTCGCGCGTCCGGCGCGAGCGGATGGGGCACATCGAGCTGGCGGCTCCGATTACGCACATCTGGTTCCTCAAGGGCACGCCGAGCCGAATCGGCCAGGTGCTGGACATCACGCCGCGCGATCTCGAGAAGATCGTCTACTTCGCGTCCTTCATCGTTACCGACCTGGACGCAGAGGCCCGTGATGAAGCACTCGGCCGATTGGACCAAGACTTGGCCGACTACATCGAGGAAATCGAAGATCAGGCGGCGATTCGCCTGGGCGATGAGCAGGAGCGCCTGGAGGATCAAGTCGCCCAACTTGACTCGCAACTCAGCGATGAGCTGAAGCGCCTGGACACGGAAGTTCAGGCCAGCGCTGAGTCCATCAACAAGGAAATCGCCGCGCCGCGCAAGCTGCTGACCGCCGTAGGGCACATGAGTCAGCAGAAACTCGAGCGCGACATTGCCTTGAGTTGGATGAGCGATCCCCTGATCGCCGCGGGCGAGAAGCCACCCGCGGACGCGCTGGCGCAGCTCGACGCCGCGGCTGACGCGGCGATTGCCGACGTGACATCCCGCTTCGAAGCCGAGAAGAGTGGCGCCAGCGAGCGCTTCAACCAGACCAAGGCGATGGAGCGCCGCGAAAGCGAACAGAACGTCGCCCGCATCGAAGAGGACAGGGTTCGGGACATCGGCGACGCTCGCGAGTTCTATGAGGAACGTCGCAAGGACCTGGGGACGCTGGAGCGAGGCCAGTTGCTCTCGGAGCCTCGTCACCAGGATCTCACTCGCACCTGCGGCGATGTGCTGGACGCGGGCGGTCGGGTGCGTCATCCGAGTGTCTTCGAGGCCGGCATTGGCGCGGAAGCCATCCTCGACCTGATTGCTGACGTGAATCTTGATGAACTCGCGGACGAGTTGCGTGAGGAGTTGAACGCGACTTCGAAGCAGCGGCAGAAGAAAGCCGCCAAGCGGCTGAAGGTCGTGGAGGCGTTCCGCCGCTCGGGCAACCGTCCGGAATGGATGATCCTGAACGTGCTGCCGGTGTTGCCGCCGGAATTGCGACCCATGGTGCAGCTGGACGGTGGACGCTTTGCCACCAGTGACCTGAACGATCTCTACCGCCGGGTAATCAACCGCAACAACCGGCTCAAGCGACTGATTGAGCTCGGGGCGCCCGAGATCATCGTGCGCAATGAGAAGCGCATGCTGCAGGAGGCCGTTGACGCGCTGATTGACAATGGGCGGCGCGGTCGCGCCGTGACGGGATCGTCGAACCATCCCTACAAGTCGCTCAGCGACTTGCTGCGCGGCAAGCAGGGCCGCTTCCGCCAGAACCTTTTGGGCAAGCGGGTGGACTACTCCGGGCGCTCCGTGATCGTGGTGGGTCCGCATCTCAATCTCAACCAGTGCGGCCTCCCAACCAAGATGGCCCTGGAGCTGTTCAAACCGTTCGTGATGCGCAAGCTCGTGGACGACGGGCATGCCAGCAACATCAAGAGCGCCAAGCGAATGGTGGAGCATCCCGAGCCGCTGGTGTGGGATGCGTTGGAAGAGGTCACGCGCGACCATCCCGTGCTCCTCAATCGCGCGCCGACGCTGCACCGGCTGGGGATTCAGGCCTTCGACATCGTGCTAGTGCGCGGCAGCGCCATCCAGATACATCCCCTGGTTTGCACGGCGTTTAACGCCGACTTCGACGGTGACCAGATGGCTGTCCACGTTCCGCTGAGCCGGGCGGCGCAGGACGAGGCCCGCCACATCATGAAGAGCACCCACAACATCCTCTCGCCGGCGGATGGGACGCCCATCGTCAGCCCGACCAAGGACATGGTGCTGGGCGCTTACTATCTGACCCAGAGCCAGTCCGATGACCGGGCCGAAGACGATCTCCCGGCGTTCGCCAATTTCACCGACGCCATGCTGGCCTTTGATCACAACGCGGTGGATCTGCAGGACCGGATCCGCCTGCGAGTTACGCCTGTCGACTTCCCAGACGAGGTGGCCGGCCAGGACGGCCCGGCATTCATCACGACGACCATCGGGCGCATCATGCTCAACCAGGCCATCCCTCGAGAGTTGCGGTTCGTCAACGAACAGCTGGACAAGGGCGGTCTGCGTCGTGTAATCGAGATGGTGTTCTTCAACACCGACATGGACGTTACCGGCGAGGTCGCCAACCAGCTCAAGAACCTGGGCATGCAGTGGGCCACGCGCTCGGGCGTGACGATGGGGATCACGGATCTTGAGATCCCTGCGGTCAAGCGCCAGGTCGAGCAGGAAACGGATGCCCGGGTCAGCGCCATCAGGGCCAGCTTCGACGACGGACTAATCACCGACGACGAACGCTACCGGCTCACCGTCAAGGCCTGGACCGATGCCATGGCCACCGTCTCAAGCTCCGTGGAGACGAGCCTCGATCCGATGAGTCCTGTTTTCATGATGGGCAACTCAGGCGCGGCCAAGGGCAACTTTGACCAGATCCGGCAGATCTCGGGGATGCGTGGACTGATGTCCAACCCGGCTGGCCGGATCATCGAGATGCCCGTACGCGCGAACTTCCGCGAGGGGATGTCGGCGCACGAGTACTTCATCTCCACGCACGGCGGACGCAAGGGGCTGGCCGACACGGCGCTCCGCACCGCCGACAGTGGCTATCTCACCCGCCGGCTGGTGGACGTGGCCCAGGACGTGATTGTCATGGGCGACGACTGCGGCACGTTGGACGGAATTCCCGTGGAAGTCGGGACCCTGGACGAGGTGCTGGATTCCGTGGGCGTCCGCTGCTTTGGCCGCTTTCCGGCGCGACCGATCGTGCATCCGGACACCGGCGAGATTATCGTGCCGTTGGGCACGCTGATCGATCACGACCTGGTCAAGCTGATTGATGACGCCGGCGTGCAGTCGGCCACGGTCCGATCGCCCATGACCTGCGCCAACGCTCGCGGCCTGTGCCAGATGTGCTACGGCATGGACCTGGCTCGCCACGGATTGGTGGCGGAGGGCGCCGCCGTTGGCATCATCGCCGCCCAGTCCATGGGCGAGCCGGCGACGCAGCTCACGATGCGGACCTTCCATCTGGGTGGCATCGCGACCGTGGGCGCGGACATCGTGGATAAGGAGCAGGGCTTGCCGCGAGTGCAGGAACTCTTCGAGGCGCGGATCCCCAAGGGTGTCGCCGTGATGAGCGACATCGACGGCACGGTCGAAGTCATTGAAGAGGACGAGCAGCGGCGAGTACGGGTTGTTTCAGCTCACGTGCACGAGTACGAGTACACGCTTGAGCCGGGCATGGTCCCGATTGTCGACGACGGCGCCGACATTGCCAGGAACGGGGTTCTGGCCGTGCCGACGGCCGAGGCGGAGGACCTGCTGGCTCGCAAGGCCAAGAGCAAGACCAACACGATCAGCAAGCGCGCGCTGGCCAAGGTCGCCGGCATTGGCGTCACGGCCGAGGCGGACGGCGTGGTGGAAATCCACGAGGGCCGGATCGTCGTGCGCGCCGAAGAGGAAGATGTCAGCGAGTACCCGGTCTCGCTGGCCGCTGAACTGCGCGTACATAGCGGCGAATTTGTCCGCGAGGGCGATCAACTCACCGAAGGACCGCTTAACCCGCACGACATCCTGCGGCTGCGCGGCCGTGCCCAGTTGCAGCAGTACATCGTCAGTGAAGTCCAGCGTGTCTACCGCATGGTCGGCGTGGCGGTGAACGACAAGCACATCGAGATCATCATCCGCCAGATGCTTCGTCACAACACCGTGGACACGCCGGGTGACACCTCGCTCTTGCCGGGCACGCTGGTCGACCGGTCCACGCTTGCCCAGACCAACGTGCAAGTCGCGGAAACCGGCGGCCAGGCTGCGGACTCGCACGAAGTGTTGCTGGGCGTGACCAAGGCCTCGTTGAATAACGAGAGTTTTCTGGCCGCGGCATCGTTCCAGGACACCACGCGCGTGCTCACAGAAGCCGTGGTGGAAGGCAAGACCGATCAGTTGCATGGGCTGAAGGAGAACGTGATCATCGGCAAGCTCATTCCGGCCGGTACGGGATGGGATCGCTATCACGGTCCGGCGCTCGAAGCCCCCAGCCAGTCGGACGTCCTGATCGACACCGAGGCCATGCACATGGCCGAGGGGGTGTCGCTTGACGATCTGCGCGATCCCGACAATGGCGCTGACGCGGCTCCGGACCTGGACATCGGCGCCCAGGCCGGTGTCGCGGCGGGCGGTGCGCCGCCAATGGACGCCGCCGAAAGCGACCTGCTGGCCGGCATTGAAGCGTCGCCAAGCGGCGCTAGCGATGAGTTTGCCGATTTCCTGCGCCCCTCGGAGGAGCTCGGTATCGACGAATCGTCGGCCGTACGTCCGGATCCGGCGGCGGACGGCGAAAACGTTGACGATGGGGAAAGCCGGTGATAGGCTTTCCGATGTCGCGTGCGGTGCGTTGCCGCCGCGCCTTTTCTACGTAAGGGATCCGTAGGTTCAACCGTGCCGACGATTAATCAGCTCGTTCGCAAGGGACGAAAGCAGCGCCGGAGCAAGTTGAAGGCGCCGGCGTTGCATTACTCCTATAACGGGTTGCGGCGACGCATGCAGCGTGGCGAAGGTTCCCCGCAGAAGCGGGGCGTTTGCACGTTGGTTCGCACGGTAACGCCAAAGAAGCCCAATTCGGCGCTACGCAAGGTGGCGCGGGTACGCCTATCGAATGGAATTGAAGTGACCGCCTATATCCCGGGCGAGGGTCATCGACTTCAGGAGCATTCGGTGGTGTTGATCCGTGGCGGCCGGGTTCGCGACCTGCCGGGTGTTCGATATCACATCGTGCGCGGAACTTTGGACGCGGATGGTGTGGAAGGCCGCCGTCGAAGCCGGTCGAAATACGGCGCGAAGCGCGGGAGTTAGAGGCAGGGTACGGCCGCGGATCCGATGATCTTTACCGAACGTGTCGCCGCTCAGCGGCAAGCCTCCCTCTGATGCCTCGCCGTAAACGGCCGGAGCGCCGCGTGATTCCACCGGACCCGCGCTTCAACAACCGCACGGTCCAGCGCTTTATCAACAAGGTCATGCTGAGCGGCAAGAAGTCGCTTTCGCAGCGGATCGTCTACCGCGCCTTCGACATCATTGAAGGCCGTACCGGTGCGCCCGCGATTGACGTCTTTGAAGCCGCCGTACGCAACGCGATGCCGCAGATTGAAGTCAAGCCGCGACGCGTGGGTGGCGCGAATTATCAGGTTCCCGTGGAGATTCGCGGGGATCGTCGCTACTCATTGGCCGTGCGCTGGCTGATCGACGCTTCGCGGAATCGTGGTGGCCGCTCCATGCCCGAACGCTTGGCGGCGGAGCTGATGGAAGCGGCCGACGGACAGGGCGGTGCGGTTCGCCGGCGCGATGAGATGCATCGAATGGCGGAAGCAAACCGCGCGTTCGCAATTTACGCGTATTAGTTCCACCTGTCTGAATCCCGAGACATGAGGCCCATGAACACCCTGGATATTTCGCGCACGCGCAACATTGGAATCATTGCCCACATCGATGCGGGCAAGACCACCACCACCGAACGCATCCTGTTCTACTGCGGCCGGATTCACCGTGTTGGCGAAGTCCACGACGGCAACGCCCAGATGGATTGGATGGCGCAGGAACGTGAGCGGGGCATCACGATTGTGGCCGCCGCCACCACGGCTTCCTGGAACGACCACCGGATCAACATCATCGATACGCCGGGTCACGTTGACTTCACCGCTGAAGTCGAGCGTTCGTTGCGGGTGCTCGATGGCGGGGTGGTCGTCTTTGACGCCGTTAATGGCGTGGAGCCGCAGTCGGAGACCGTCTGGCGGCAGGCAGACCGCTATAGCGTCCCGCGGATCGCCTTCATCAACAAGATGGACCGGCGCGGGGCGGACTTTGACGCCACGATCGAATCGATCCGCGAACGGCTGGGCGCCAATCCCGTGCCTATCCAGATTCCGGTCGGCTTTGAAGCCGACTTCGAGGGCGTGATTGACCTGGTGGCCATGCACGTCATCCGCTGGCCGGCGGACAGTCTTGCAGCCCCTGAGCGAGGCCCGATTCCGGCGGAACTGGAAGCGTCCGCGCTCGACGCGCGCGAGCAAATGATCGAGGCCCTGGCTGAGCTCGATGACGACATTGCCACCAAGTACCTGGATGGCGAGGACCTCCCGACCGCCGAGTTGAAGGTCGCCCTACGGCGGATGACCGTGGCGGCCCAGGGAGTTCCGGTGCTGATGGGTTCCGCCTTGCGCAACAAGGGCATCGAGCCGTTGCTGGACGCCATCACAGACTATCTCCCATCGCCGCTGGACGTTCCGCCGGTGACTGGAATCAACCCGAAGACCGGCGCGGAAGAGCAACGGCGTCCCGCGGAAGACGATCCGTTCACCGCGATCGCGTTCAAGATCGTGGCCGATCCGCACGCCGGCAAGCTGGCCTACTTCCGCGTGTATTCGGGGTCGATCAAGCCGGGGGCGACCGTGCTGAATACGGCCGCCGGCAAGCGCGAGCGCCTTTCACGCGTTCTGCGGATGCACGCCGACAAGCGCGAGGAAGTTACCGACGCAATCCGCTACGGCGACATCCTGGCCGCCGTGGGAGTCCGCGCGACCAATACCGGCGACACCCTGACGGACCCCAAGTACCCCCTGCAACTGGAGTCCATCACCTTCCCCGAGCCCGTGGTGACCATCGCCATCGAACCGAAGAGCCGCGGCGACCAGGACAAGATTATCGACGCGCTGCGGCGGCTGGGTGAGGAAGATCCGACCTTCCGAATCAGCGCCAATGAGGAGACGGGGCAGACGCTTATTGCCGGCATGGGCGAGTTGCATCTTGAGGTCATCGTCGACCGCCTGCTTCGCGAGTACCGGGTGGGCGCTAATGTCGGCCGGCCGCAGGTGTCCTACCGCGAGCGCCCCCGCCGGGAAGCCACCGGGCGTGGCCGCTTCATTCGCCAAACCGGCGGTCGCGGGCAGTATGGCGACGTGACGGTTGAGCTTGAGCCGCTGGCGTTGGGTACGGGCGTTCAGATTGAACGGCGCATCGTGGGCGGTGCAATTCCCGTGCAGTTCATTCCCGCCGCCGAGCGCGGGGCCGCGCGCCGGTTGACCAGCGGCCCGCAGGGCATGGAGGTCACCGACGTTCGCATCACCCTGGTCGACGGCTCGCACCACGAGGTCGACTCGTCGGAACTCGCGTTTGAGATCGCCGGCGCCATGGCGGTGGAGGACGCGCTGAACCAGGCGCGAACGGATGTGATGGAGCCGGTAATGGGCGTGCAAGTCGTTGTGCCCGAGGACTACGTGGGCGACACGCTGGCCGGTTTGGCCGCCAAACGGGGCACCATCCACGGCGCTGACATGCGTGGCGGATCGCACATCATCGCGGCCGAGGTACCGCTGGCGACAATGTTCGGGTACGCTAACGAGTTGCGTTCGGCGACGCAGGGTCGCGGAACGTTCTCGATGGAATTTTCCCACTACGCGGTTACCCAACGAGCAGGTGCCGCGGACGGAGTTCTGACGCCGGTTTCGTAACCGCGTACTGCGCAGGAGCACAGGAGCGAATGGCACGCCAACACTTTGAACGAACCAAGCCGCACGTCAATGTCGGCACGATTGGCCATGTCGACCACGGCAAGACCACGTTGACCGCCGCGATTACCAAGGTGCTCTCATACAAGGAACTGGCCGACTTCATGGCCTTTGACGAGATCGACCGAGCGCCTGAGGAAAAGGAACGCGGGATCACGATTTCCATCACGCACGCCGAGTACGAGACCGAGAGCCGGCATTACGCGCACATCGACGCGCCCGGCCACCGGGACTACATCAAGAACATGATCACCGGCGCCGCCCAGATGGATGGCGCGATCCTGGTCGTTGGCGCGGACGACGGGCCGATGCCCCAGACCTACGAGCACGTGCTCCTGGCTCGCCAAGTTGATGTGCCCGCAATCGTGGTCTTTCTCAACAAGGCCGACATTGTCGAGGACGAGGAGCTACTGGAGCTCGTTGAGCTCGAGCTTCGCGACCTCTTGAACAAGTACGACTTTGACGGCGACAACGCGCCGATCATTCCGGGCAGCGCGCTGTTAGCTCTGGAGTCGGAGAGCACGGACCTGGATGCGCCCGAGTACCAGCCGATTCTCGAACTCATGGAGGCCGTGGACACCTACATCCCGCAGCCGGAGCGTCCAGTCGACCAGCCGTTCCTGATGCCGGTTGAGGACGTCTTTGGAATCAAAGGCCGCGGCACCGTGGTCACGGGCCGCGTCGAACGCGGCAAGGTTCAGGTCGGAGAGCAGATCGATATCGTCGGTATGCGCTCCGAGATTGACCAGCGCGTTGTCACCGGCGTGGAGATGTTCCGCAAGACGCTCGATGAAGGCGTCGCCGGCGACAACGTCGGCTGCCTCCTGCGCGGAATCGAGCGTGACGAGGTCGAGCGCGGCATGGTGTTGGCCAAAACCGGCTCGATCACCCCGCACACCGAATTCCACGCACAGGTTTATGTGCTGACGCGGGACGAGGGTGGGCGCCACACGCCGTTTTTCAGCGGCTATCGTCCGCAGTTCTACATTCGGACGACGGACGTAACCGGCGAGATCGAGTTGCCGGCCGGGACGGAAATGGTGGTTCCCGGCGACAACGTGGAGATGACCGTTCGCCTGCACCAGCCGATCGCGCTGGAAGACGGGGTCAACTTCGCCATTCGCGAAGGCGGCGTAACCGTCGGCGCGGGCGTTGTAACGAACATCGTCAAGTAACCCATGGCACAAGCGCGCACGCGACCGCCACGCCAGGCTTCATTGGAAGCCTCGGCGCGGCGTGCCCCTGCGCGGCCGCGACGGCAGTCGCCCACGCAGCGGATCAGAATCCGCCTGAAGGCGTACGACCACCGGGTGCTGGACGATGCGGCCCGGCGAATCATTGACACCGCCGGGCGGACGGGCGCCGACGTGCGCGGACCGATTCCGCTGCCTACGGAGCGCAAGACGTGGACGGTGATTCGATCGCCGTTTATCGATAAGGACTCGCGCGAGCAGTTCGAAATGCGCACGCACAAGCGCCTGATTGACGTCATAGACCCCACACCGCAAACGATGGACGAACTCCTGCGGCTGCAATTGGCGGCAGGTGTTGACATCGAGTTGAAGTCGTAGCCATGTCCGTAGGACTGATCGGCCGCAAGCTGGGCATGACGCAGGTGTTCGACGAGCAAGGCCGCGCCCTGGGCGTTTCGGTCATCCAGGCTGGTCCTTGTCACGTCACCCAGGTGCGTACCGAAGCAGACGACGGCTACTCGGCCGTGCAACTCGGCTTCGACCCCGTGCCCGAGCGCCGACTGACCCGAGCCGAACGTGGTCATCTGGGTCGCCTTCCGCCATATCGTGTGCTCCGCGAGTTCCGGGCCGACGAGGGCGCGGATGTCTCGGTGGGAGATGAACTAACCGTGGCCAACGTGGAGCTTGGCGAGCGAGTCGATGTGGTCAGCGTGTCAAAAGGCAAGGGTTTCGCTGGTGTCGTGAAGCGCCATGGATTCAGAGGCGGCAAGCGAACCCACGGGCAGTCTGACCGCGAACGCGCGCCTGGATCGGTTGGCGCGGGCACATCGCCAAGCCGTGTTTTCAAAGGTACGCGTATGGCTGGACGTATGGGCGGGGGCCGGGCTACATCCCGCAACCTGACCGTGGCGAAGGTCGACGTCGAACGAGGACTTGTTCTCCTGGTAGGGGCCGTGCCCGGGCCGCGCGATACGGTCGTCGCGATCCGGCCGGTTCGCAAGTCGATTCGGAAGATGGATTGATGGCTGCCGAAGTGCCGGCGTCAGCCGAAATCTCTCCCGTTGCCAGCGACTGCTTTGGTGATTCCGACGCGTCCGCTGAGTTGCTGCATCGCATGCTGACCGCACATGCCGCCAGTCAGCGCCAGGGCACGGCTAACACCAAGAGCCGCGGCGAGGTCGCGGCCAGTACGGCCAAGCTCTACCGGCAGAAGGGCACCGGCCGAGCCCGCGCCGGAAGCGCCCGTTCGCCCATCCGGCGAGGGGGCGGCGTGGCATTTGGCCCCAAGCCGCGCCGGACGCGCCTGCACGTGAACAAGCGAGAGCGCCGTCAAGCCGTACGCGCGCTCCTGGCAGCCAAGGCTGCTGATGAATCCATCCGTGTGGCGGCATCGTGGGGCGATTCACCCAAGACTCGCGACCGCGCCGCATGGTTGCGAGCCGCCGGTCTGGCAGGACGTGTGCTGCTGGTGGACGTTGACCCGCCGGAAGAACTGCGGCGCTCGGCGCGCAACATTCCCAACGTGGACGTTGAGCGGGCCGATACCCTGAACTTCTACGACATTGCCGTCGCCGACCACATTGTGACCAGCCAGCCGGCGTTGGATGCGCTGCAGCGGCGAGTTGGCGCATGAACCCTTCCGACGTCATTACGCGGCCAATCGTGACCGAGAAATCCACCGCGCTCAGTGAACTCGGGAAGTACGTCTTCCAGGTTCGGCGCGGGGCCTCCAAGCACGCGGTCAAGCGCGCCGTTGAAGCCATGTTTCACGTGGAAGTGTCATCGGTCAACGTAATGAACGTACGTGGAAAGCCGCGACGGATGGGACGATTTGAAGGCCAGCGCTCCAACTGGCGAAAGGCCGTGGTGACCCTGCGCGAGGGCCACAGCATTGAAGTGGTGCCAGGGGTCTAGCCGATGGGACTTCGTAACTTCAACCCAACGTCGCCAGGCCGGCGCGGCTATGTCGCCGTCGACAACGCGGAACTGTCAGGCGATCGGCCGCTGAAGAAGCTGCTGCGGCCGCTATCCAAGCGCGCCGGTCGAAACAACAGCGGACGGATCACCGTGCGACATCGCGGTGGCGGCTCGAAGCGGCGCTACCGTGTCATCGACTGGCACCGCGATAAGTCCGGCGTGCCGGCCGTGGTGGCTAGCATCGAATACGATCCCAACCGGTCGGCCCACATTGCGCTCCTGCACTATCGTGACGGTGAGAAGCGGTACATCCTGGCGCCGGTGGGAATCGGCGTGGGCAGCGAACTCATCTCTGGCCCAGGCGTCGAGCCCCGGCCGGGGAACGCATTGCAGTTGTCTCGCATCCCGGCGGGTACGGAAGTGCATGCCGTTGAGATGACGCCCGGGCGCGGCGCCCAACTCGTGCGTTCGGCCGGCATGGTGTGCCAACTCATGGCCAAGGACCGCGGCTTTGCGACGCTTCGATTGCCGTCGGGCGAGATGCGTCAAGTGTCCGATGCTTGTATGGCGACCGTGGGGCGCGTCGGAAACGCGGATCACAGCAATCAGTCGGCCGGGAAGGCCGGTCGGATACGCTGGCGCCGTCGCCGTCCGCAAGTGCGCGGCGCAGCCATGAACCCCACCGACCATCCGCACGGCGGCGGCGAGGGTAAAGCGCCGGTTGGCATGCCAGGGCCCAAGACGCCGTGGGGCAAGCCCACCCAGGGTCGCCGAACTCGCGTCGGACGGCGTCGCAGCGACAAGTTCATTGTGCGCCGGCGGAACAGGTAGGACGGTATGTCGCGCAGTACGAAAAAAGGTTGGTACATCCACCCAAAGCTTGAAAAGCGTGTTGCGGAAGCCTCGCGCAGTCGCCGGAAGCAGGTTATTCGCACCTGGAGCAGGGCCAGCGTGGTGCATCCGGAAATGGTCGGACTAACCATCGCCGTCCACGACGGGCGGCGTCACGTTCCGGTGTATATCTCAGAAAATATGGTCGGGCATCGGCTTGGCGAATTCGCCCCGACACGCACGTTTCGCAGCCATGCGCGCGGACGTGCGACAGCGCCGATGGGACCCTGACCCATGGAAGTTTCCGCAACCGCCAAGCACGTGCGCATGTCCCCCCAGCGTGGGCGGGCCATTGCACGTGAGTTGTCGGGACTTGAGATCGACCAGGCCATGGCTACCCTGGCGTTCATGCCCAACAGAGCGGCTGCTGAGATTGCCAAAGTGGTCAAGTCCGCGGCGGCCAACGCCGAGCACAACTACGCCCTGGACCGCGACGCGCTGCGCATTCAGTCAGTCGTCGTGAACGACGGTCCTGCGCTTCGGCGCCATCGGCCCAGATCGCGTGGTCGGGTCGGGATGTACCTCAAGCGTTCCGGTCACATTACCGTGACCGTGGAAGACGGAATGACATAGGCATGGGTCGCAAAGTTCATCCCATTGGATACCGCCTGGGCTACACCACGCGCTGGGAAAGTACCTGGTATGCCGACCGCGACTACACGGAATTGCTGCTGGAAGATCTGGCAATCCGCGATCTGGTACGTGGCTACCTTGAAGCGCCCAACGGGCGCAATGCGGCGCGCCGCGGCGGCCGCCGGCGCGGCAGTTACGGGGCGGGGGTATCCAAGATTGAAATCGAGCGCCAGGTCAGCCAGGTTCGAGTAGTGATCCATACGGCGCGGCCGGGCATCGTGATCGGACGGGGTGGTAGCAACCGTGAGGAGATTCAGAATCGGATTGAACGGCATACCGGCAAGCGCGTAGTCGTGGATGTCGAAGAGATCGGCCAGCCCGAGCTCGATGCGTTTCTGGTTGTCCGCAATGTTGCCGATCAGCTTGAGCGTCGGGTTTCCTTCCGGCGGGCCATCAAGATGACGGCGGAACGAACCATGCGCGCGGGTGCGCAGGGCGTGAAGATTATGGTTAGCGGCCGCCTGGGCGGCCGCGAAATGTCGCGCAGCGAGTTTGAACTCCTGGGCACCGTCCCGCTCCAGACGTTGGACGCCGATATTGACTATGGCTTCACGGAGGCGCGAACGTCGGCCGGCCGGATCGGCGTCAAGGGCTGGGTCCACCGCGGGGCGGCTCGAGATGCAGCCGAGCTGTTCACGGAAACGGTATCGCGACCCGTTGCAGGCCGTCGGCGGCGGCCACCGCGAGGTTAGCCATGCTGATGCCAAAGCGAACCAAATTCCGCAAGATGCACCGGGGGCGCCGCCGCGGCCGGGCCGCGCGTGGCGACTCGCTCGTCTCGGGCGACTTCGGGCTGCAGGCCACCACGGTGGGATGGGTCGACAGTCGCGAGATCGAGGCGGCTCGCCGGGCCATCACCCACTCGGTTCGGCGTACCGGCCAGCTCTGGATTCGCATCTTTCCTGACAAACCCATTACCCAGAAACCCGCCGAGGTCCGCATGGGCAGTGGGAAAGGCAATGTCGAGAGTTGGGTCGCCGTGATCAAGCCAGGCCGGATTCTCTTCGAACTGGCCGGCGTTGAAGAAGCGATGGCACGCGAAGCCATGCGCCTGGCCTCACACAAGCTCTCGGTTCAGACGCGTGTCGTATCACGTTCCGCGGAGGTCACCATTGGCTAAGGCTGACCAGTTCCGGGACCTGAGCGATGACGAGCTGGAGACCCGGATTGCGGAAACCAAGGAAGAGCTTTTCCGGCTGCGTGTCCAGCACGCGACGTTGCAGTTGGCGGATACATCGCAGCTTCGCCACGTGCGGCGCGATATCGCACGCATGCTGACCGTTCAGCGCGAACGCACGTTCGCGTCAATCCAGATGGAAGAAGGCTAACCCGTGCCAGGGGCGCGTGCGCAGCGGATCGGTCGCGTAGCGAGTGATCGGGCCGACAAGACCATCATCGTCGAGGTGGAGTCGATCCGCCGTCATCGGCTGTATAAGAAGCCAGTGCGAATTCGGCGCAGATTCATGGCCCACGACCCGGAAAACTCGTGCCGCATCGGCGACGTGGTTCAGATCGAGGAATCGCGGCCAATAAGCCGGCGGAAGCGCTGGCGATTGATCGAGGTCATTGAAAGAACCCGGCTGACGGATGAAGAACGCCAGGCGGCTTTGGGCGCCGGAGTGGCCGAGGAACAGTCGGACGACAGTTCCGGGGATTTACAGAACGCGTAACCCACATGATTCAGCAACAGAGCCGGCTCCGAGTCGCCGACAACAGCGGCGCGCGCGAAATCATGTGCATCCGCGTGCTGGGCGGATCGTCGCGAAAGTACGCGCGCGTGGGCGACATTATTGTGGGCAGCGTCAAACAAGCGGCGCCCAACAGCGCTGTTCCGCGAGGATCCGTGGTGCGGGCTGTGGTGGTGCGGGTGAATAAGGAGTACCGGAGGCCCGACGGCTCGCGGATCCGCTTTGACGACAACGCCGCCGTATTGCTTGAGGGAGAAGTTCCTCGCGGTACGCGCATCTTTGGGCCTGTTGGGCGCGAACTGCGAGACCGTCGGTTTATGCGCATCGTCTCGCTGGCGCCGGAGGTCTTGTAGCGATGTCGGTTCGACGATTTCGAATCCGCAAAGGCGATACGGTCCAGGTGCTCCAGGGCCGCGACGTTGGGCGGCGAGGCGTGGTGGAGCGCGTGGTGCCGGCCACGGGACGTGTGGTTGTGGAGGGCGTGAACGTTCGAAAGCGTCACGCGAGGCCGAGGGCCATCGGACAGCCAGCGGGTATCATTGACTTCAACGCCCCACTTGACGCGTCAAACGTCATGCTGGTGTGCCCCGTCTGCGACCAGCCGGTGCGCGTCGGCTACACGCGGGGCGACGACGGCAGGAAGCGGCGACGCTGCCGCCGATGCAACGAACAGATTGACGAGTGATGGCCCGCCTTCTTGCACGTTTCCGGGATGAAATCCGACCGCAATTGATGCGTGAGTTCGGGTATGGCAACCCGTTGGCCGTGCCGCAGTTGGACCGCATCATCGTGAATATCGGGCTAGGCGAAGCGCTCGAAAACGATGCGTCGGTGGATCACGCCGTGCGGGATATTGCGACAATCACGGGCCAGCGCCCGGTTGTGACGCGGGCTCGCAAGAGCGTGGCTGCATTCAAGCTGCGGGCTGGGCAGCGCGTGGGCGTGAAGGGTACGCTGCGTGGCCCCCGCATGTACGAATTCATGGACCGACTCGTTACCGTTGCGCTGCCACGCATGCGTGACTTTCGCGGTGTTCGGCGGACCTCCTTCGATGGCCGCGGCAACTACGCGCTGGGACTGACCGAGCAGCTCATTTTTCCGGAAATCGACTACGACCAGATTGATCGGATTCGCGGTTTGCAGGTGGTAATCGTGACGACCGCGCGAACCGACGCTGAATCCCTACGGCTGCTTGAACTCCTCGGCATGCCGTTCCAACGCCTGGAAGAGGCGGCCTGAGGTTCGCATATGGCTCGAAAGGCGAAGATTGAAAAGTGGAAGCGCGAACGCGAGGCGTGGCTGGACCCCGAGTTTGAGTCCAAGTCCATTCGCGGTCGGAAACTGCGTTTCAAAGTGCGCTATCGCAACCGGTGCCGGCTCTGCGGGCGTCCGCGCGCGCACATACGGCGATTCGGCATCTGCCGAATCTGCTTCCGGGAACTCGCCGTGAAGGGGCACATCCCGGGCGTGACGAAAGCCAGTTGGTGAGCCGACGATGACGGACCCAATTGCGGACATGCTGACGCGGCTGCGGAATGCTGTCGCGGCGCGTCACACCAAGGTCCGCATCCCGCATTCAAAGACCAAAGCCCGAATCGCGGCCCTGCTTGCCGACGAAGGCTTTGTCGGGTCCATTGAGACTCTCCACGAGGGCCATCGCGCCTGGTTGGAAGTGACGCTGCGATACCAAAACGGCACGCCCACGTTTGGCGGCGCCAAGCGCGTCAGCCGTCCCGGTCTGCGTATCCATACGCGGGCGCGCGAGATTCCGCGGGTCATGGGCGGTATTGGTACTGCTGTTGTCTCAACCTCCCAGGGCATCATGTCCGGTCGTGAAGCTGCCAAACGTCGCCTGGGCGGCGAAGTCATCTGTTTCGTCTGGTAGGCCCATGTCCCGCATTGGTATGACCCCCATCGATGTTCCTGACGGAGTGACCGTCAGCTTTGACACGGAAAATGTCGTCACGGTAACGGGGCCCAAGGGCGAGTTGGTCCAGGCGCTACCGCCCATGATTACGTTTACGCGCGAGAACGGACGTGTGGTGGCCAGCCGTCCCACCGACGAGCACCGGATCCGCGCCCTGCATGGGCTGGCTCGCCAGTTGGTGGCCAACATGATCCTCGGCGTCACCCAGGGCTATGAAAAACGGCTTGAGATCCAGGGCACCGGATATCGGGTGCAACTCCAGGGCGCCACGCTCGACTTGCAGCTGGGGTTTACCCATCCGCAACGACGCCGGGCGCCTGACGGCATCGAGTTCGAGGTGCCCGACCCGACCCATATCATCATTCGAGGTATCGACAAGCAAGCGGTGGGCCAGATTGCGGCGGAGATTCGAGCAATCCGCCCCGCCGACCCCTACAAGGGTCATGGTCTCCGCTACCAGGGCGAAGTTGTACGGCGAAAGCCCGGCAAGACCGCTGCAACGGTCGTCGCATAGGTGGATTGACGAATGGCAGCTGAGACTCGACGAGCGGCACGCATACGGAGGCACCGCCGCATTCGCCAGCGGATCGCCGGTCGTCCCGAGCGACCGCGGCTCGCGGTGTTTCGTAGCCTCAAGCACACCTACGCCCAGGTCATAGACGACGTGGCCGGCCATACGGTGGCCGCCGCCTCGTCGTGTGAGTCCTCAGCGGAGGGCGCCACCAAGCTCGAGCGCGCAGCGGACGTTGGTGCTCGCCTGGCGAAGCGCGCGGAGGAACTTGACATAAGCGCCGTCGTGTTCGATCGCGGCGGCCATCGCTACCACGGGCGCGTCAAGGCGTTGGCCGACGCCCTGCGCGCTGGGGGCATTGCACTATGACGATGGATTCCAGGCTTGCCCGAGGCGGCCACGACGCAGCCCGAGATTCCGGCGACCTTCATCGTCTGGACGACCGCGTCGTGCGCATCAAGCGCGTGGCCAAGGTTGTTAAGGGCGGTCGCCGATTCGGATTTAATGCAATTGTCGTGGTTGGCGACCGTCGCGGGCATGTTGGTGTGGGGATCGGTCGGGCCAACGAGGTCGTGGCGGCCATTCGCAAGGGTCAGGAGCGCGCTCGGCGCTCCCTGATTGAGATTCCCCTGACCGAAGATGGCTCAATTCCACACTATGTCGAAGAGAGCTATCGGGCTTCCAAGGTCGTCCTTCGCCCCGCCCGGCCCGGCACGGGAGTCATTGCTGGCGGCGCGGTACGGGCCGTGCTTGAACTTGCCGGCGTTCGCAATCTCCTCACCAAGATCATTGGCTCTACCAATGCGGTGAACGTGGTGCGCGCCACGGTGAATGGCCTGGCGAGCCTTCAGATACCTGAAGAGACCGTGGCCCGCCGCCGACAGGCCGTCGGGGCATCCTCTGATGACTGAACTGCGCCTGCGTCAGGTGCGGAGCTCCATCGGATCCCGGGACTCGCAGCGTGACACGCTCAGGGCTCTGGGTCTGGGTGCACTTGGCCAAACGTCGTCTCGGCCCGACACGGCGGACGTTCGGGCCATGGTCAAGGTCGTGCAACACCTCGTTGAGGTCGAGTCCGACATCCCGAACGGCGACCAGGCATGAAACCGCATCAAATCACGGCAGTTGCGCCACCGCGCAAGCGACGTCGTCGCGTTGGCCGCGGCGAGGGATCCGGGAAGGGCAAGACGACCGGCCGCGGCACCCTGGGTCAGGGCGCTCGAAGCGGTGGCAACGCGTACCCCGGATTCGAAGGCGGGCAGACGCGCCTGCTCATGCGTTTCCCCAATCGTCGCGGCTTCACCAACCACCGATTCAGGCGCGACTTCCAGCCGGTCAACGTGAGTGCGCTGAACGTCTTTCCAGATGGATCGGTGGTTGGGCCTGAGGAACTCAAGGGCAAGGGGCTCATTGAGCCCGGCTTGTTCAAGATCCTCGGCGACGGTGACCTGGAACACGCCTTGACGGTACGCGCACCGAAGTTTTCGGCGACGGCCAAGGCGAAGATCGAAAGCGCCGGCGGTTCCGTCGAGGAGTTGAGCGAGTGATCGAGACGGCCGTCGCGGCTTTCCAGCTGCCCGACGTTCGTCGCAAGATTCTCTTCACAATCGGCCTTCTGATCGTATTCAGGGCGGTTGCGCACATCCCGCTGCCCGGTGTGAACACGGCACTGCTGGCCGACTTCTTCGCCGGCAACCAGTTGCTGGGGTTCATGAACCTCCTGTCCGGCGGGGCGCTGGAGAACTTTTCGGTCGTCGCGTTGGGTGTGTATCCCTACGTCACCGCCAACATCGCTTCAACGGTCCTGGTTCCGTTGATCCCGCCGTTGCAGGAACTCTCGCGGGAAGGTGAATCCGGTCGACGCAAGATCGCGCAGTGGACCCGCCTGGCCACGATTCCTTTCGCCATGCTGCAGGGGTTTGGCCAGATTCAGATCCTGCGCTCAGCCCAGCAAGGTCTGTTGTCGCCAACGCTGGGCCCGTTCGACATCGCTGTGATGCTGATCGTAATGACCGCGGGGACGATGTTTCTGCTTTGGATCGGCGAGTTGATCACCGAGAACGGCATTGGGAACGGGGTCTCGATCATCATCTTTGCCGGCATCGTGGCCGGTGCTCCCGCGGCGTTAGGCCAGTCGCTGTTCGCTGGCCAGAACATCGGCGGCTTCATTGCCGTCGTGATCATTGGCCTCATCATGATCGCGGCCATCGTGTTCGTGCAGGAAGCTCAGCGTCGAATTCCGGTGCACTACGCCAAGCGCATCCGGGGAACCCGCATGTACGGCGGCCAGAGCACGCACATCCCGCTCAAGGTCAACTCGGCGGGCATGATTCCCCTGATTTTTGCCTTTTCGCTGATGCTGCTTCCAGCCACGGTTGCCAGCTACTTCGAGACATCCGAAGTATCGTGGTTGGCCAATGCGGCCGGCGCCATCGCGATCACCCTCAGCCCTGGCAACGGCATCTACTGGGTCTTCACGTTTTTGCTTGTGATCGTATTTACGTATGTGTACACGCTGGTCGTCTTTCAGCAGCAAAACCTGGCGGAGAACCTGCAGAAGAACGGCGGCTTTATCCCGGGTATCCGTCCCGGCCGTCCCACGCACCAGTACCTGACGGGAGTCGTCAACCGCATCACGCTGGCTGGCGCGGTATTCCTGGGAATCATCGCCGTCGTGCCCTTCGTGGCCCAGACCGTAACCGGTGCCGACGCGGTGGCCATCAGCAGCACGGGGATGCTGATCGTCGTGGGCGTCGTGCTGGACACCATGCGCCAGCTTGAATCGCAGTTGATGATGCGCAACTACGAAGGGTTCATTCGGTAGGCGCATGGGCGAGCGTCCGGTGATCGTCGTCCTGCTTGGCCCCCCTGGTGCTGGCAAGGGCACGCAGGGTGAGCGCCTGGCCTGCCGCATGGCGCTGGATCACGTGTCCACCGGCGATCTCTTTCGCGATGCGGTTACCGCCGGATCGCCGGCGGGGCTGCGCGCCGAGTCCTATCTGCTCAGCGGCCAACTCGTACCCGATCAGGTCGTACTGCAGGTGATCGAGGAGTACATGGGCGACGCTCGGGGACGTGATATCTGCTTTGATGGCTTCCCGCGAACGCGGAACCAGGCCGAAAAGCTGGATGACCTGCTCAGGCAGTTCAACCTCTCCGTAACCGCCGCGGTCTACATCGACGTGCCCGACCACATCGCGCTACGGCGTCTGCTCGACCGCGGTCGGGCGGACGATACCGAAGAAACAGCCCGCCACCGCTTGCAGGTCTACCACCAGGACACCGAGCCGCTCATCGACCACTACCGTGAGGCTGGCGCCCTGATTGAAGTGAACGGCATCGGCGATGTTGAATCCGTCGCGCGTCGCGTCTGGACCACCTTGAAGGCCGTAATCAGGTGATGTCCGGTTCGATCAAACCGAAGACCCCTGAGCAGGTCGAAGCCATGGCCGCCTCAGGCCGCGTCCTGGCCGGCGCGCTGAACGAGATCGAGACGGCGGTCTGTCCCGGCGTAACCACCGGCGAACTCGACGCGATGGCCGAGACCTTCATCCGCGACCACGGCGGCATCCCGTCGTTTCAAGGCGTGCCCGCGGCCGACCCCGGCGTCAAGCCCTTTCCCGGCGCAATCTGCGCGTCGATCAATGACGCAATCGTGCACGGAATTCCGGGTAGCGCGAAGCTGCGGGAAGGCGATATCATTAGTCTGGACTGTGGAGTGATTCTCGACGGCTGGCACTCCGACTCAGCGCGTACGCTCGCGGTTGGCGAGATTGACCCTGACGCGAGCCGCCTGCTTGATGTAACTCGCGCCGCACTCGCTGAAGCTATCCGTGCCTCCGTCGCGGGTGGCCACATCGGAGATATCGGAGCAGCCGTGCAGAAGCTGGTCGAGGAGGCCGGACTAACCATCGTGAGACGATTCGTCGGACACGGAATCGGGCGCACCATGCACGAGTCGCCCCAGGTGCCCAACTTCGGGCGTCCTGGCAGTGGGCCAGAGTTGGTTCCGGGAATCACCCTCGCTATCGAGCCGATGGTCAACATCGGGTCCGCCGGCGTGGCCTTCGATTCCGACGGCTGGACAGCGCGCACGGACGATGGCTCGCTGTCCGCCCACTTCGAACACACCGTGGCAATCACCAACGCAGGACCGCGCGTCCTTACGGAAGCTGTCTGAGGTTCGTGGTGCCGCCACCCAGAAACCAGAGAAACGAAGCGCCGGCCCCGGCCGACGAGTCGTCCAGCAAGACTCCCGTCATCGAAATCGAAGGCGAGGTCGTCGACTCACTGCCGAACACGATGTTCCTCGTCAAGCCAATTGGGCCAAATGGTCAGCCGCTTCGCATTCAGACGGGGGACGGCGACGATGACGAGCCGCAGGCCATCCTCGCCCATTTGGCCGGCAAGATGCGCCTACGCTTTATTCGCGTAGGCGTTGGCGACCGTGTACGTATGCAACTCTCACCCTACGACCTTTCGCGCGGGCGAATTACCTGGCGGCTGCGCGCCGATCAGCGAGTGGAGCGGTAGCGACTATGCGAGTCTCGGCTTCCGTCAAACCACGGTGCGACCGCTGCCGCGTGATCCGGCGGCATGGGCGTGTCATGGTCATTTGCTCAAACCCGAAACACAAGCAGCGACAAGGCTAAGGACGGGGACACATGGCTCGTATTGCCGGCGTTGACATTCCACGCCACAAGCCAGTGGTGATTGCACTGACCCACATCTACGGCATCGGACGTACCACCAGTGCCGAGATTGTCCGACAGGCCGACGTCAATCCGCAGGCTCGCGTCAGTGACCTGACCGAGGCGGAGCTCGGGCGGGTCCGGGCCTTGATCGGTCGCGAGCGGGTTGAGGGGGATTTGCGCCGCGTGGTGCAGACCAGCATCGCCCGACTGCGTGAGATCGGTTCCTACCGGGGGCTGCGACACCGAATCGGGCTCCCAACGCGCGGACAGCGCACGCGAACCAACGCCCGCACGCGCAAAGGGCCGCGCCGGACGGTCGGTATTCGCAAGCGCGTAATCAAGCGAGGCTAGACGTATGGCCGAACGTTCAAGTCGATCCCGGCGTCGCAGTCGGGCGCCCGTGCCACGAGGCGCCGCGCACATCCACGCCTCCTTCAACAACACCATCATCACCATTACCGACCCCATGGGCGATACCGTCGCGTCGGCGAGTGGCGGAACCATCGGCGCACGTGGATCGCGCAAGAGCACGCCGTTCGCCGCGCAACAGGCTGCGGAGCAAGCCGCGCAGCGCGCCATGGACGCGGGAATGCGCGACATCAACGTGTTTGTCAAAGGTCCAGGTTCAGGTCGTGACGCCGCCGTGCGTGCGTTACAGGCCGTTGGGCTCAATGTCTCGAGCATCTCCGACGTCACGCCTATCCCTCATAACGGTCCGCGGCCGCCCAAGCGCCGGCGCGTGTAGGCCGCAACCAGACCAGGGAGACGAATTCGAATGGCCCGCTATACAGGACCTGTTTGCCGCCTCTGCCGGCGCGAGGGTGAGAAGCTCTTTCTCAAGGGCGACCGTTGCCACACACCCAAGTGCGCCATCGAGCGCCGCGGTGATCGCGGCGGTCCGGGAGCCCGCGGTTTCAGCCGGAGGCGGCCGACGGAGTACGCCATCCAGTTGCGCGAAAAGCAGAAGGCTCGACGGATCTACGGAGTGCTCGAACGCCAGTTTCGTCGGCACTATCGGATGGCCGGCAAACAGAGTGGGCCGCGCGGCGAGCGCCTGCTGCAGTTGCTGGAGCTACGAGCGGACAGCGTCGTATATCGGATGGGCTTCGGGCTGAGCCGCGCGCACGCGCGTCAACTCATTCAGCATGGCCACATCGAATTGAACAGCCGCAAGCACGACATCCCGTCGGCTGTTCTGGGCGTCGGCGACAGAGTTCGGCTGCGCCAGAAGAGCCGCAACATCGACACTGTCAAGAACGCAATGGACCGTGCCGAAGCGCTGGGCCGGCCAGCGTGGCTTTCGGTAGATCCCGAGTCGTTCGAAGGCACCATTAACGCGATCCCGGATCGCAACCAGATCGACGCGACACTCAACGAGCAATTGATCGTCGAGTTCTACTCGCGCTAATTCATGCGCGACAGTCCGTGGAAGCGGACAGGAAGGTAAGGACCAGCGGTGTTTCTTGGACCCGTTGAATCAGCTCAGGCCGAAGCCGACATCCAGCCGACCGTGCAGATGGTCGAGGCTGGCGATGACTTCGCGCATTTTCATATCGAGCCGCTGCGCCGCGGATTCGCGCACACGCTAGGCAACCCCTTGCGCCGCGTGCTGCTCTCGGCCCTGCCGGGCGCGGCCATCGCCACCGCTCGCGTAGACAGCGCCTTGCATGAGTTCAGCACCCTGGATTTCATGCGCGAAGACCTTGTTGAGTTTCTTCTCAACGTCAAAGGCGTTCGGCTTAGATCGCACGACGCCGATTCCGCCATTCTCTATTTGGAGGCTGAAGGTCCCACCGAGGTCACCGCCGGTGACCTTGAGCTTCCAAGCGGTGTCGAAATCGTAAACGCCGAACATCATCTGGCCTCCCTTACGGACGCTGGATTCCTGCGGGCGGAGTTTTCTGTCGAGACGGGCGCTGGATATGTCGGCAGCGAGATGCGCGGCGATCTGCCGATCGGCGTCATTCCGCTCGACATGGTGTTTAGTCCGGTCACCAAGGTCGAATACCACGTGGAACCGGCGCGCGTCGGGCGCGAGTCCGAGTTCGATCGGCTGGTGCTCAAGATCTGGACCGACGGTGTCATGAGCCCGGCGGATGCCCTACGCGGTGCGGCGCAGGAGCTCATTGAGTCATTTCAACTCATCACGGGCGTTGACGAAACCATGGACGAGGTGCCGTCCGCGTTCATACCGCCGATGCCGGAAGCCGAAGGCGATCCGTTGGAAGACCTGAAGCTCTCGAACCGAGCCTTGAACAGTCTCAAGCGGCATGAACTGGAGACAGTCCAGGAGCTTATTGGGATGTCCGAGAATGACCTCTATGAGCTGCGTGGCATGGGCGAGCGGTTGGTCAACGAGATTCGCGAGGCCCTGGCATTGCGCGGTCTTGCGCTGGCCGATAACTCGTCGGCGCCGGACGAGGGCCAGGAGTAGGTCAGATGCGGCATCGCCGACGCGGACGCCATCTTGGCCGCAACCCTTCGCAGCGCCGGGCGCTCAAGCGCAGTCTCGTGAGATCACTGATTCTGCACAGTCAGATCGACACCACGCTGGCGCGGGCCAAGGAGATTCGTCCAGACGTTGATCGCCTGATCACCCTGGCGAAGCGCGGCGATCTCCATGCCCGGCGACAGGCAATTGCTCGGATCCCGGACCCGGAGGCAATTGATCGGCTGTTTGAAGATCTGGCCGATCAGTACGCCGATCGACCCGGCGGCTATACGCGAATTCGACGTCTTGGTGTCCGCCTCGGCGACGGCGCGCCGCTGGCGCGCATGGAGCTGGTGTGACCGGGCTTCGAACCGTTCGCGCCACGGTGGAGTACGACGGTGCGGGATTCCAGGGCTTTCAGCGGCAGCGCAGTTCGCGCACCGTGCAAGGTGTCCTGGAGGCCGCGATTCATGCCGCCACCGGCGACGAGGTAACAGTTGCCGGCGCCGGGCGGACCGACAGCGGAGTTCATGCCCTGGGGCAGGTGATGGCTTTTCGTACTGCGTCGAGTCTTGACGACGACACGCTTCTCAGGGCCATGAACGCGCACTTGCCGGTAGACGTTGCGATCCGAGACCTCTCAACCGTGGCGCCGGCGTTTGATCCGCGTCGCGACGCCACCGCGCGCGTCTACGAGTACCGCATCGAGCAGCAGCCAGTGCGGCCCGTCCTGGACAGGGCGCGCGCATGGCACGTTCGGCAATCGCTTGATGTGGCGCGCATGCGGTCGGCGGCCGCCGAATTGGTCGGGGGCCATGACTTCGACGCATTTACCGCGGGAGTCCAGGAGAGCACGAAGCGCGAGGTATTTGCGCTGGAAGTGTGGCGGGAAGGGAGCACCATTCGCGTTCGCATCGCAGCCAATGCGTTCCTGTACCGAATGGTGCGGCGGATCGTCGCGACCCTTGTTCGCGCCGGCCGTGGTGAAATCGACGCGGCGGATGTCGCAGCGCTCCTGAAGCCCGCAGCCAGGTCCCAGGTTCGCGGCACGGCTCCGGCGCACGGACTTACCTTGCTGCAGGTGGAGTATCCGAACGTGGCGTCTCGATACAATCGACCACAAATGACACAGGCGGTGACGTGGTGAGCGATCAGAGCGGGCGGCGATGGGTGGTGGTTGACGCCTCCGGACAAACGCTGGGGCGGCTGGCTACGCGCATCGCCCACGTGCTGCGTGGAAAAGACCAGCCGACGTTCACGCCGAACGTTGACGACGGCGCCGGAGTGATCGTGATTAACGCCGCGCGCGTTCGCGTCACCGGACGCAAGCTGGAGCAGAAGTTCTACGCCCGGCACAGCGGCTACCCGGGGGGGATTCGGATGACGCGCCTGGACGACATGCTCGCCCAACGACCCGACCGGGTGATTCGACTTGCCGTTAAGGGAATGTTGCCGAAGACCACGCTCGGCCGCCGCGCATTGAAGCGGCTCCGTGTGTACGACGGCCCTGAACACCGTCACGAGGCCCAGCGGCCCCAGATTCTCGAGGTTGGCGCATGACGCTTGAAGGCCACTACTACTACGGGCTGGGACGCCGCAAGGCCGCGATCGCACAGGTCCGCGTCTACCCCGGGCACGGGCCGTTTGTTGTCAATGGGCGTCCGATCGAGGAATTCCTGTCCGTCCCCGATCATCGGTTTCACGCGCTGGAGCCGCTGCGAATGCTCGAAGAGATGTCCGTTGGCATTTCCGCGCGCGTGACCGGCGGTGGTACGCGCGGTCAGGCAGGAGCAATTCGGCTTGGGTTGGCGCGTGCGCTGGTGTCCATGGACGCTGAGAACCGACCGAAGCTCAAGCAGGCCGGCATGCTGACCCGTGATCCGCGGGCCAAGGAGCGTAAGAAGCCCGGCCTCGTTCGCGCGCGCAAGGCCAAGCAGTTCACCAAGCGCTAGACGTCGGGCGGCGGCCGCACTGCCGCCTCGTCTGAGGCAACGTCCAGGTCCAGTTCCGGAAGCTCGTCCAGCGACGTCAGACCGAAGTAGGCCAGGAATGTGTCGGTTGTCGTAAAGACCGCTGGACGTCCCGGAGCATCAAGTCGCCCGGCTTCGCGAATCAGGTTTCGCGCGAGCAGCGAGGCTAAGGCGCTGTCAGAGTCGACACCGCGCACCCGTTCGATTTCCGCACGCGTAGCCTGTCCGCGATAGGCGACGATTCCCAGCGTCTCCAGGGCTGCGCGCGACGGCTGCCGGCGTTGGTCCAGACCCAGAAGCCGGCGGCAGTGGTCCGCAAGATCGGGAGCGGAGACCAGCCGGAAGGCATTGCGGTGCTCGAGCAAGACGATGCCGCGCGTGCGGTAGTGCGCGATCAGTTCGCGGAGCGCTGCTTGAACCTCGACGTCGGATGCACCGGTAACTCCGCCAAGCTCGGCTGCCGAGAGCGCGCGGTCCGCTACGAACAGCAACCCCTCGATCGTACGCGCCAGCCCGAAGTCGCCATCGAGGCTATCGGCCACGGCGTCGTCGGGCTCGGTCCGGGCGTCGCTATCCGTCGCCATGCTCGCGAGTGGATCTGAGCACGATGGACCCGAAAGTTCCCGACTGCTCGACGGTGGCCGTACGCTGCCGCACCAGGTGAAGCACGGCGACAAATGTAGCGATGAGTTCGGCGCGGTCGGCGCAAGCCGCTGCGATCGAATCGAAGGCCAGCGTTCCGTGGGACCTCAACCTGGCTTGCAGATCCTGCACCTTATCTGCCACACGGAATCGCCTTGTCGGCGCTTCGATGAGCGACTCAACGGGCGTATCGACTTGGGTCAATCGCTCCAGCGCCGAGAGCAGCCGCATCAGGTCGCCGGCGCCCGGTTCGGGGGACGGCTGCGGAAGGCTCGGCTCGGCAACCCGTATGAACGACGACTCCCCAGCGCGCAGCCTGGCGTCCAGGTCCATCGCCACGGCCTTGAACGCCGCATAGACCCGCAGGCGCTCCGCGAGATCGTCGACCGACTCTTCCTCATCCTCGGGCTCGACCCTCGGAAGCAGCGCTCGCGACTTGAGCAGCGCGAGACGCGATGCGACGAGCAGAAACTCGGAGGCCGCTTCCGCAAACTGCTCGTGCAGCTGGTGGGCGAAAGCAACAAACTGGTCCGTGACGGCAAGCACTGAGACACCTGTGATGTCCAGGCCTTGCTTCTCTATCAGCTGAACCAGGAGATCCAGCGGACCCTCGAAGTCGTCGATATCGATCTCAAAGCCGCCCAGCGCGCTTTCCTGCCCAACGGGTCCCCAGGTCGCCGTCACAGCCCGGCATCCAGTTCGGCCAGCCGTCGTCCGCGTTCGTGTTCGCGAAAGCCGTAGCAACGAAGCGTCTCCACCACGTCAGGGGGCGATCCGGCCAGTTCCGCCAGACGCGCGCTGGCTTCAGTGTCGCCACCCAGGCGGGCGATTCGTCCCCGCCGTGACGTGGCTGGACGGAGTTGCCAGCGCAACAGCAACCATGGCGCCAGGGCTTTGGCAAGCGTCAGACCGGTACGGTCCGCCAATCCCGGCCGGCCCTTCCCGACGTCGTGAAGTAGCGCAGCTACCTGCAGGGCGTCGTCGTTCGGCCAGGCCTCTTGAGCCGCCCCATACACGGCGAGCGCATGGCGTTGATCGGCAGGAGACAAGCGCTGGAACAGCGTCCGCTCATCCTCGTTCAACCGCTGCATGGCCTGGTCGCGTGAGCTTGCCGGAACACGTGGATCAAATAACGCCAGTGCCTGCCGAAGCCGGTAGCTAACCTCCAAGGAGCAGCCTCGTGGCCCCAAGCACCGGGCCGCTGATGATACCGGTGGCCCCGGGCACGATGGCGATCAACAGAAAGAGTCCAATCAGGAGTCCGGGTCCGAATCTGCGCAGCCCGTCCAGCCGTATGGCCGTCTCGCGCGGGACCAGGCCGATCAGCACGCTGAAGCCATCCAGCGGCGGCAGCGGGATCAGGTTGAATGCGGCCAGAAAAAGGTTGAGTTGAATGATCAGCACCACCGCCACGGTGATCAGATCCGTCCCGGAACTCGACGCAAGCTCGCGGGCGACCGGCGCGAGCACCAGGGCCAGCGCCACATTCGATGCCGGTCCGGCGGCGGCGACCAGGGCCATCCCGCGATGCGATCCGAACCGCAGTCGGTAGGGATTCACCAGCACCGGGCGCCCCCAGCCGAACGAGGCGATGAGGATCATGACCGTGCCGAGGAAATCCAGGTGCTTCAGCGGGTTCAGGGTCACCCGCCCCTGGAGCCGTGGCAGGTCATCCCCGAGCCAGGTTGCCACCAGCGCGTGGCTTGCCTCGTGCAGGGTGATCGCAATGACGAACGCCAAGGCGACGATGAGAAAGAGCTCTGGATCCTGGGCCAGGCGAAGCAGCATTCGGTTGCTCCGATTCCCCTAGCCGGCGATGCCGCGGCGTGGCGCTGAAAGGATCGCTACGGCCCGCCTCGTGCAAGTTCGCCGGATGGCTGCAGGCGCCAACAGGTCAGGCTTAGGCATCGGCACGCTCCACCGTCACTGCGTCGCCAATGCGACAGCCAAGCCTCTGGGCGGCCGAGCCGCCCGGCACCGCAATCTCCAGCAGGTTCCAGCTTCCAATCAAGGCGACGGGCTCACGCCCCGTGCCATAGGTCGTGGCCAGGCCCCTGATGCGCGCGTCGCCGACTTGTGCTTGGAGCATGTGGGCAGTCTGCACCAACTCGGCCCGTATGTTTGTGATCAGGTTTCCAAACGCGTCAACGTGGATAACTTCGCCTCTGATCTTCGGTCCATCAATGCACGCGGATGGCCGGTCGACGCGTACCGGATCCTGGACGAGCGAGCCGAGCCAGTCGGGGCGTTCGTAGTTCGCCAGGCGTGCGGCGACGGGCGCAAAGATGTCGCGCGCGTGAAACGTCGGCGCAACTGAGTCCCGCCAGGCCTCCGGTCGGTCAACGCACCAGCACTCAATGTCACCCTGCGTGGGCGTCAACAAGCCGTTGTCGGGTCCGACCAGCCAGCGGCCGTCGCGACGCACGATTAGTCCGCGCCTTGCAGTTCCGACACCTGGATCGACCACCGCCAGCAGCACGCTGCCTGGGGGCAGAAGCTCAAGCGAGGCGTCGACGATGCACGCGCCGAGCGAAACGTGATGCGCAGGAACGCCGTGCGTCAGGCTGATGATCCGCGCATCTGTCGCCGCGGCGACAACCGCGGCCGTTTGCCCGGCGTAGGGGTCATCGGTGCCGAAATCGGTCAACAACGCGACCAGGCGTCTCATCCTTGGGCCGCCGGCAGTCCGTACGCGGGCCGCGCCCGTAGCGCGCCTTGCACGACTGCGGCCGAGAACGCCTCGGCAGCGGCGTGGCCAACCGATGTGAGATCGACATTCTCGGTTCCGGCGCCCACCGACACGGCAAAGATCGTGTCGCCATCGTGCATGCCGTGTGCCGGTCGCACGGCTCGCGCCAGACCGTCGTGCGACATTTCGGCGACTTTCCGCAGCTGCCAGCGCTCCAGGGCGGCGTTCACGGCCACCACGCCGATCGTGGTGTTCTGGCCGAATCCCGAACCGGTGCTGCCCGAAGCCACAGCCAATGGGCCGCCGGTGCCGGGGTCATGGACGGCGCCTGCCGGGTTCACGACGACCAGGGCGCCTGCCGTGACATCCCCACTGTGAAACAGAGCGCTGCCAAGGCCGCCCTTCATTCGGCCATTGCCGAAACCAATAGTGGCGCCGGTTCCCGCGCCCACGTTGCCCTGTGGCACAGGGTCCGTGGATGCCGCATTGGCAGCCGCCTCGCCCGCGGCAGCATCCGGGCGGATTGACGGATCGCCGACCGACAGGTCATAAACCACGGCCCCCGGCACGATGGGCACAGGCCCGGCGCTCGCAGGGAATCCGCGACCTCTTGTTTCCAGGAAGCGCATCACCCCGTCGGCCGCGGCCAGTCCGTACGCGCTGCCGCCGGTCAAGAGAATCGCGTCGGCCTGCCCAACCAGCCCGCCGGGATGCAGCGCGTCCGTCTCTCGGGTCCCCGGGGCCGATCCGCGAACATCCACGGCGGCTGCTACGGCTCGGTCGAAAAGCACCACCGTGCATCCGGTCCCGGCCGCCGCATGTGTCCAGTGACCCACGCGAATGCCCGGCAGCGCGGTCAATGTCCGATTCGCGTTAGCCACACACGGTCCTGGGGGCGTCGTCTGGTCTGATTGTCACAGACGCCCGGTTACGCCCGAATAGAATCGCTCATGGTGCGACGTCTGTCCCGGCGTACGTTCATCGCAGCGGCGGCAATGGCTACGGCCGCGTGCGGCGCCGCGGTGCAATCAAGCGACCTGCCCCAGGCGATGGTGGTTGCGGCCGGCGATGAACCCCAGGGCGACTTGTCGCAGGCGATGGCCGGCGACCGACAGTTGCGCGCGAGCCTGATGGCCGACGCCGCAAGGCTCGCGCGACTGGACGCAACGTCGTCACTCCGGTCGTCGACCCTCGGGGACGCTCTCGTTCGGTCTATCGATGCGCTTGGACTCGACGCCGAACGTCGAGAATTCCTGGCCCTCGGTCGCGGTCTGCCCTCCGTGAGTTTGCGGGTGGACGGCGACTTTGTGCTCGCCGCGGGCATGATCTACTCGGCCGTCGGCATCGTCGAGGGTCCGTTGCGGCAGGCCGACGTCAACGACGAGGGCGTGCTGCGCGGCTCGGACTACGACGGAGCCGTGGTGCTGATTGCTCGGGGTGTTACGCCCTTTCGAGTCATCGGCCGGCTATTGGAAGACGCCGGTGCTGCGGCGGTCATCGTCTACAACAACAGGCCGGGATGGCTCTACGGCACGCTCAGTCAACCTTCGGGCATCCCCGTGGTCTCCGTGACTGAGGAGGCGGGCGAGGACCTGGTCGAGCGCCTGGAGCGCGGCGAGCCGCAGGCCATGGTGGATGTCTCGCCGCCGCAGCGGTCCTTCGAGGGCGCCAATGTGATCGGGCATCGGGCGGGACCGTTACGGCGTCAGATCGTCGTCGCCACGCCCGCTGATGCTCCGCTGGGCGACTACTCCAACGGTGGTAACGCCGACGGACTTGCGCTCCTGCTTGCCCTGGCCCGCCACGCTGATGAGGTGGGCGCCCGGCATTCGATCACCTTTGTCGCGTTCGACGGCACCCATCGCGGCTACGTTGGCAGTCGCTGGTACCTGGCGCACCTTTCAGACGACGAGCGCGCGACGATTGACTCCGTGCTTGCATTCGATCGCCCTGGGCGCTCCCGCCCCTTGCAGCTTGGCGTGTCGGATGAACTGGCGCCGCTGATAAATCAGCGACTCGAAGCTGACGGGACCGATCTACGCGTCACGAGTGACTTCGGCATGGGGCGCGGCGACCACGACATATTCGCCGCTCGTGGAGTGCCGTACGTCTTCCTCACCCGAGCCGGTCCAGGCGAGATTTCGGCGGACCACTTGTTGTCTGCATTCCATGTCGCTGCGGCCGCACTCGAGGTTTTGGACGGAATCGACTCCACCGCAACGAATTAGCCTTCCCCTTCCAGCAAACGCGATCAGTCCTGGCGTTCCGAGTTGCGGTGCATGGCCTGGCTGCGACCGTCGGCCTCCTCGAACCGTTGTTTCAGCCGCGCATTCGCGTCCCGCAGCGCCATATCAGGGTCAACGTTTGCCGCATCGGCGCGCGCGGCGACCCATAGGAGAGCGTCGCCCAATCGTTCTGCGTCGTTCCCGGACGACAGCGCGGCCAGTGTCGCTGTTTCCAGGCCGGCCTCGTCCAGTGGCTCTCCGGCCCGGCGCAGCGCGCGCACGGCCGATCTCGCAAACGTCAGGCTGGGCATTGAGTCCGGCAGGCCGTCAAATGGACCGGTATCTCCGTTGTGTTCGTCAGCCTTGATTTGGGCCCATGTCTGACTCAGGTCGTCCAGGGATTCAAACTGCGCGTCGCCGAAGACATGGGGATGCCGTCGAATCATCTTCGCGCCAATGGCCGCAACCACGTCCGGCCAGGCAAACCCGCCGCGCTGCCGGGCAATCTCCGCGTGCAGGACGAGGTTCGCCAGCACGTCGCCAAACTCGTCCGCCATTGCGACGTCGTCGTCTCGTTCAATCGCGGCCAGGGCCTCGTGCGCTTCTTCCGCGAGGTAGGGACGAAGCGTTCGGTGGGTCTGCTGCTTGTCCCACGGGCAGCCGTCCGGCCCGCGAAGTTGCTGAAAGATGTCCAGCAGTGTGTTTGTGTCGCGAAGTCTCGATTGCTCCGTGGGCAAAGCGCGCATCGACATCGGATACGGCATGGGACTGGCTGGGCCGTCGCCTCGCCAGCTTGAGCAGGGCCACGGCTTGACTTCAATAGCCGCGTCCGGCCCGTACGCCGCCCGCAGCCGCTTCCTCCACGTCTTCAGCTCGCCATCATCGGCAATACCCCGCACCACGGACTGAATCCCCGCCGCGGGCCGCCAGTCCCCGCCGGCCGGACCCATGACGGTGGGGCCTTCAATAGCTGGCGCACATTCCGGACCGACGGTCAGGCCAATGATTCCGCGGTCTGCCAGTTCCTGAAGCACCCCGACACCCGGATCGTCGTCTGGTCCATACCCGGGCGCCAGGTAGAGCGGGCGCGTGCCGTAAAGGTTCTCCAAAGCGCCGGTCCAGGCATCGGCCGCCGGCGGCGATGGCAGTTGAACCGCACGTGGGGCGGCGGGGATGGACACCCAGGAAACCACCGGATCGGTGGATGTCAGGACCACACCATCAACTGACCCGGGGTCACCCTCTCGCATGAATGCCGCATGCACATGGACATTCACCGATGAGAGATGGATTTGATCTGTGGCCGCCATGCGCTGCGATATTCTAGACCTTAGCCCTAATTGCTTGGCCCGGTGAGTTCATGTACCCAGACGACCTTGGCTACACCCGCGAACACGAGTGGGTGCGCGACGACGGCGACCAGCTGGTCGTCGGCATCACGGCCTACGCGCAGGAAGAGTTGGGGGATGTCGTCTACGTCGAGCTGCCGACGCCGGGCGACAGCTTCGCCGCGGGTGACGAGTTTGGAACGGTCGAGTCGGTCAAGGCCGTCTCGCCCCTCTACGTCCCAATGTCAGGCGAGATTCTCGAGGTCAACGAGGAACTTGAGGCACAGCCCGAACTCATTAACGAAGATCCCTACGCCGCCGGCTGGATGATCCGGCTGGCCGCGAGCGATCCGAGCGAGCGCGACACGCTGCTCGATGCGCAGGCGTACGAACAGCTGGTGAATGAGCTACGCGCCTAACACCGACGCCGACCGGGCGGCCATGCTGCGCACGGTCGGTGTCGAGTCCATAGACGACCTCTTTGTCGACATTCCGGTTCGCCACCGCGACCCGGAGTTGGACTTGCCGCCGGCGCTTCCCGAGACCGACGTCATTCGACATCTGGGCGACCTCGGCGCGCGCAACGCAACGTCCAGCGACCTGCCCTCATTTCTCGGCGCCGGGTTCTACCGCCACTTCGTCCCCGCGCTGGTTGACCAGCAGTTGCTGCGCTCGGAGTGGTACACGGCCTACACCCCCTATCAGCCGGAAATGGCGCAGGGCACCTTGCAGGCCATGTACGAGTTCCAGTCGCTGGTTTGCGACCTCACCGGCATGGAAGTTTCCAACGCCTCGTTGTACGACGGCGCCTCGGCGCTGGCCGAGGCCGTGCTGTTGTGTCGGGGCCTCACGCGCCGCCCGCGCGTCGTCATCGCCGACACCGTACATCCGGCCTATCGAGATGTAGCCGAGACATATGTCAGTGCGCTCGATGTCGACCTCCACGTCGTATCCGCCGCCCGCCGCGATGCAACGAGCGTTCGTCCCGATCTACAAGCGCTCGTGGACGCCATCGACCACCAGACAAGCTGCGTGGTCATCCAGCGCCCGGACTTCCTGGGCATGGTGGTTGACCCTGATCCGGTCATTCAGGCGGCGCGCGAACATGGCGCCCGCGTCGTGTTCGTCGTGGGCGATCCCGTTTCTCTGGGCCTCCTGGTTCCGCCCGGCGATCTTGGCGCCGACATCGTGGTCGGCGAGTTGCGCTCCCTGGCCGGCCCACCCGCCTACGGCGGACCCGGCGCCGGCATGTTCGCCGTCCGGTCACCGTTGATTCGCCGCGTTCCGGGCCGGATCGCCGGTCGCACGACGGATCTGGACGGCAAGAACGCCTTCGTCCTGACCCTGCAGACGCGCGAACAGCACATTCGACGCGAACGCGCCACGTCCAACATCACCACCAACCAGGCCCTTGTGACGCTGGGCGCCACAATCTCGCTTTCGGCCCTGGGCCGTCACGGTCTACGCGAAATCGCCGAGCAGTCCCTGGCCGCCGCCCATCGGACGGCTGATGCCCTGGCCGCCGCCGGGGCCGCGATTGCCACCGACGCTCCCTATTTCAACGAGTTCGTGGTCCACGCGCCCGAGGGTGCCGCCGCCCGGCTGGAGCGCCTTCGCAGCGGTGGCAACGTACTCGCCGGCGTGGATCTTGGGTGTGTGTCTCCCAGCTTCGATGATCTGATTCTCGTGGCGGCCACTGAGCTCACGACCGCCAGCGACGTCAAAGCGCTGGCATCCGCCTGGGCAAGTACCCGATGAGCGAAGAGCCCCTGATTTACGACCTTTCGAGCCCCGGCCGCCGCGGCGTGCGCCCGCCCCTGCGCCAGTTCGAGCCAGTCGACCCGTCGTCGGTCCTACCCGATTCCCAGGTCCGGTCCGACCTGCCGCTGCCGGAAGCCTCCGAAATCGACGTCATGCGCCACTTCCTTCGCCTCTCGCACAAGAACCACAGCGTGGATACCGCCATGTACCCGCTCGGGTCATGCACCATGAAGTACAACCCCAAGGTCAACGAAGTCACGGCCCGCACCCCGGGTCTGGCCGATATCCACCCCGCCCAGCCGCCCGCAACGGCCCAGGGCGCCCTGGAGTTGATCTACGAGCTTGAAGCCTTGCTGGCTGCCATCACCGGCTTTCCGGCCGTCTCCACCCAACCCGCCGCTGGTTCGCAGGGCGAGCTCTGCGGCCTCCTGAGCATCCTGGCCTGGCACCAGTCGCGCGGCGAAAGCCGCACGCAAGTGCTGGTTCCCGACTCGGCCCACGGCACCAACCCCGCCACTGGAACTATGAGCGGTCTGCAGGTCATCAGCCTGCCCACCGCTGACGATGGCGGCATTGACCTTCAGAACCTGGAGGAGAGCCTCGGCCCGGGCGTGGCCGCCATCATGCTCACGCTCCCGAGCACCCTCGGCCTGTTCGAACGCCGCATCCTTGAGGTGATCGACCTGGTCCACGCCGCCGGCGCGCAGGTCTACTGCGACGGCGCCAACATGAACGCCATGCTCGGCCGCGTCCGACCGGCCGACCTGGGCATCGACGTGATGCATCTGAATTTACATAAGACGTTCAGTACGCCTCACGGTGGCGGTGGTCCCGGCGCCGGCGCCCTTGCCGTGCAGGCGCATCTCGAACCGTTTCTGCCTGGACCGCGCGTGGTTCGAAACGGCGACGCCTTCAAACTGGCGGAAGCGCCGCCCACCAGCATCGGGCGCGTGCATAGCCACCTCGGCAACTTCGGCAACCTGGTACGCGCCTACACCTACATCCGCTCGCTCGGCGCTGAAGGTCTGCGCGAGGCCGCCGACGACGCCGTGCTCAACGCCAACTACCTGCGGGCCTCGCTGTCCGACGACTACGACCTGCCCTACGACCGCATCTGCATGCACGAAGTCGTCCTGGCCGGTACCCGTCAGCGGCGCCTCGGTGTGCGAACCCTCGATATCGCCAAGCGGCTCATCGACTACGGCATCCACCCGCCCACCATCTACTTTCCGATCATCGTGGACGAAGCCCTGATGATCGAGCCGACCGAGACCGAGTCCCGCGAGTCGCTCGATAACTTCATTGACGTCATGCGCCGCATCGCCCGCGAAGTCGAATCCGATCCCGACAAGCTCCACGACGCCCCCGTCAACGCCCCCGTCCGCCGCCTCGACGAAGTCACCGCCAACCGCCGCCCCAACGTCCGCCGGCAATCTCCGGTTGGCGAGGTCTGACAACCCGGCGCAACCGCTGGTGCGGGTAGGCTGAGGCCCGGGGCGGTGTCGTCCGAAGCCTTGCGGCGACCTGTCCCCACCATCGATCCATGGAGCGGCGCTGAGCCAGAGGGGAACCGCCATGAAGTTTGTCCGATATCAGACGGATGCCGGGGCCGCCTACGGCTCGCTTGAGGAGGGTGGAGCTGTGAACGCCGTCAGCGGAGACATCTTCGGTGACTTTGATGTTGGTGGTCGCGTCGCGGACTATGACGACTTGAAGATCTTGGCGCCCATTGACCCACCGAAGCTGATTGGCGTTGGCGGCAACTATCTTGAGCACCTCCACGAAGGTGGCGAGGATGTGTTCGTTCCGCAGTTCCCAATGGTGTTTCAACTCCCGTCGACATCGGTGATTGGACCAGGCGATCCCATCGTGATTCCCGACAAGGCGGGCTTCACCCACGCCGTCAACGATCCGAGCCTGCAAGACGCACCATTCAGCCCGGTCGACTACGAATCTGAACTCGTCGCCGTGATCGGCAAGCCCTGCCACCGCATCGACCCCGAGGAAGCGCTGGACTATGTCCTTGGATACAGCTGCGGCAACGACGTGAGCGCCCGCCCGTTGCAGGTGGCGGAGATGGCCACCGGCGTTCTGATGCTGGGGAAGGGCCTGGAGACGTTCAAGCCGCTCGGTCCGGTGATTGCCACCGATCTGGATCCGACGAATCTGCGACTACGCGGTCGCCACAACGGGGTGGTCACGCAAGACACGAGCACGTCCGACTTGCTCTTCAGCGTGGCGTCACTGGTGACGTACCTGGCACAGGCGATCCGGCTCGAGCCCGGCGACTGCATCTATACGGGCACGCCCTCGGGCGGCGGATCGCTCGTGCCGGGAGACACGATCGAGGTTGAAATCGACGGCATCGGCGTCCTTGGCAATCCGGTCGTGGCGGGGTAGGCCGCAAGCCTAGGATCGACTCCCGTCCACGCGGCGTTCAGCCAACCAGTCCTCCCGGTATTCGAGGCCGAATCCGGGGCGGTCGGGAACCTGCACCATGCCGTCGACGATTCGGACAGGTTCGAGCCAACACTCGTCGTGCGTGTGACCGCTGGCTTCCAGGTAGATGCTGTTGGTCATGGCGGCGAGAAGCTGGCAGTTGTGCTGCCAGCCGCCATGCGTGGCAATTCGGACGTTATAGGCGTCAGCCAGGGCGGCCGTCTCCATGATCTCCATCACGCCTCCGGCGCGACGCGCGTCCGGCTGCAGAATGTCCACGCCCCGTTTCTCAAGTAAGTCGAGCACGGCGTACTTGCCGTAGACATTCTCACCGGTGGCGATGGGGACCTTGACGGCGGCGCGCAACTCGCCGTACTCGGTATTCATCCACGGGCGCAGCGGCTCCTCGTACCAGAAGATGTCGTACGGCTCGTAGGCGTTACCGCGGCGGATGGCCTCATCCACGGGGTGGATCTGGTTGGCGTCCACCATGACGTGAATCTCTGGTCCGAGGGCATCGCGAACGGCTTCGAGGCGGCGCAGGTCGTCGGCGAGGTCCGGAGCGCCGACCTTGACCTTGACGGCCCGATACCCGGCGTCGATGGCGCGCTGGCACCGGACCACCAGCTCGTCGACCGGATAGTTCAGCCATCCGACCATGCCGTAGGCCGGGATCTCGGTGCGGTACTGCCCGAGGAGTTGGGCGACTGACGCATCTCGGGCTTTGCCGAGGATGTCCCACGCGCAGTAGTCGATTACGGAGATGCCAAAGACGCCAAGTCCGCTCACGCCGAAGTATTCGGTCTGGTCGAACAGGTGTTTGCGCAGCAGGCGGGGCATGGAGGCGTCCTGTCCGACGACCAGCTTTCGCATTTCGACTTCGAACAGTTGGCGGGTTAGCTCGCCGCCGTAGCCCGAAATGCTCAGGGTGAAGGTGCCGTAAAGACCGACTTCGGTGTGCAGGCGCACGACAAGGTCGCGACCGGACGCGATTCGGTGAATGGAGTCTTCGATTACGCGTGGGGGACCAGGCTGTTGAATGACTATGGTTTCGAGTTCAGTGATTCGCATGTGGTCTTGCCATTTCTGAACTTGCAGGCGAATCGGCGACTGGTGAGGTCTGGCAGTCTAGTCGGTCGACGTAGGTTCGCTCGTCGCCTGGCAGTGAGCTGCTGGCTTTAGGCCTGTCGGACCGGAGGACTTCCATACACGTACCAAAGCCGCGTGCGAGGATGTCCGCGAGCGTATTCCGGAGGCGTAACCGTGCCTGCAATTGATGTCCCGCGGGTGTCGTTCGTCGGTTCGGGCCGGATTTCGATTGACAGTGTCAGGGTGTCGGATCCCGCACCCAACCAGATTCGCGTGTGCACGACCCAGTCGCTGATCAGCGCCGGGTCGGAACGCAACAGCTTCGAGTCGCCAGACGTCGAACCCCGATCGCCCGGCTATTCGAGCGTTGGGGTGGTGGACGCGGTGGGTCGGCAGGTGGCCGGCTATCGCGAAGGCGATCGCGTCTATGCCACCTCCCCGCATCAGGGTGCGCATCTCGTGGAAGTGGATTCGCCTCGCGTAGTCGATAGGAAAGAGCATTACCCGCCTCCCAGGATTCCCGACTCGGTAACGGACGTGCAGGCCACGTTCCTTTCGCTGTGCGACGTGGCGCTGCACGGCGTTCGACGCGGGCGCCCGTACATTGGGGACTCGGTGGCGGTCTTTGGTCAGGGCGTGGTGGGTCAGCTGGTGACGCAGTTTGCGCGCATGGTGACTCCCTATCCGCTGATCGCCGTGGACTTGGTCGACGAGCGGCTGGAGCTGGCTCGCCGCAGCGGCGCGACGCACACCGTGAACGCGGGCCGAGAGGATGCGGTGGAGCGGGTGATCCACTTGACGGGCGGCGAAGGTGCGCGGGTTGTCTTCATGGTCACGCGCACGCCCGCGATCCTTCCTGATTGCATGCGAGCCACGGCGGCTGGCGGGACAGTGACGCTCACGGGGAGTCCGCCTGGCGCCGTTGAGATTCGTCTCCAGGAAGAGCTGCTACGGAAGGAATTGACGATCACCGGCACCTACCAGACGCGCCTGTATCCCCTGACGGCCTATCACATGCAACGGTGGACGCGGCCGGCGAATCGCCTCTACATCTATCAATTGATGGGTCGCGGCGGTGTGGATGTCGATCACCTGGTGTCGCACCACGTGCCGTACACGGAGGCCCAGGAAATGTACGCCATGATCGCGCGAGGCCCGGTCGGCTGGACCGGCATCGTGCTTGACTGGAGCGACGCCTAGAGCCAGGCGATTCGGGCGGCGGAACCAACGTGTCGGATCCGCCGCCCGCTTCGTCCGAATCAGTCTGCGGGCAGGCGCGGCATCCAGTCGGGACGCGGGAGACGGCCCTCGAAGCTGTAGTAGGGATCGTCCCGATCCAGCGGCAGTTGGACGGTCGACGCGGTGGCGGCGGACTTGTAAATCGCCCGCGTGAGCTCGACATGCTGCCGCGCGATGGTCTGGGGGAACGGGATCGGCCGACCCTCAAGAACGCAACTGGCCCAGAGCCGGCTCTGATGCAGCTGGCTGGGGGCCTCCGGGAGGTCCTCCAGACCTTCGCCCAGGGCTTCCAGCTCGGCCACCACGCCCGGCGTGTTGGTGGAACCGAACGAGAGCGTGTGCTTGAACACGCTCTCTCGGCCGGTGTTCAACAGGATGGTGGGCTGGCCCCAGCCCAGGTGTTCGTGGGTCACCACCATCGAGGCGTTCTGGCCTACGAATTCCCAGCGCGTCTGCTCGGTCTGGGGATGCTCGTGATGCAGCAGGGATCCCTGCACGATGCCCACCGCCCCGTTGGCATAGCGGACCAGGGCCAGGCTGTAGCTGTCGTGCTCGATCTCACGCAGAAAGCCGCCCGAGTACGCCGTAACTTCGACGACCGGCGAGCCGAGAGCAAACAGAAATGGCTCGATCACATAGCGGCCGTGGTGAAAAACCGCGCCTCCGCCTTCGGTGTCAAACTTCCCGTGCCAGCCGCCCATGTAGTACGACTGCTGGTGGTACCAGTTGATCTCGATCTTGGCCACGGCCAGCGGCCCCATAAGGCCGCTGCCAATCGCGCGGCGGGCGTGCTGCAGGCCTCTCGTGTATCGGCCGCCGCATTGCGAGGCGTAGGTGATCCCGGCCTCTTCGACCGCGGCCAGGATTTCGTCCGCTTCCTGCACGCTCTTGGCCATCGGGCCTTCGGTGAATACGTGCTTGCCGGCTCGCGCGGCGGCCACGACCGGCACGCCGCGGATGGGCGGAGTGGTCAGCACGGCGACGGCGTCGATCTCGGGATCGCTGAGCAGGGCCTCGTGCCCGTCGTACGTCCGGATGTCGTTGTTGGCTGCGGCCTGGGCGTGTTCGGCCATCTGCCGGGCCGCCTCGCGCGCTTCGTCGTCTCGGGCGTTTATGGCCAGGGCGCGCTGGCGGGCGGCCTCGGCGGTGTACGCCTCGTGAATGGCCTCGGCCCGGTCCTCGGCCAGCTTGGGATACAGGTCGGCCGTGGCCACCACCTGGGCCAGGTCGGTCATCCCCGCGTAGATGTCGGTGTAGAGCCGAGAGATTCCGCCGCAGCCGATGAATCCGACTTTGAGCTTGCGGTCCATATGCCTGTGCTCCAGCCGATGGGTTGGCGGGATGGTATACGAACCACGGATGCCTGGTGGCCAGGGCTAAGCGCGCTACGGCGCAGGGGCGTAGCATGCCAGCCATACCTCGGATGGACGGAACGACGGCGGAAGGAGCCGTAGGCATGTCAGCACTGGCCCTGCACGGTGGATCACCCATCCGCACCGAGCCGTACAACGCGTGGCCGGAGTTCGACGAGGCCGAAATCGAGGCCGTGGTCGACGCACTGCGCACCGGCAGCTGGGCGACCGGCGAGGGTAACCGAAGCCTGACCAACTTCGAGCGGTCGTTCGCCGCCTACCAGGGCGCCGAGTACTGCCTGGCCGTGAGCAGCGGCACCAGCGCGCTGGAAATCGGGCTGCGGTCGCTGCGGCTGCCGCGGGGTTCCGAAGTCATCCTTTCGCCCTACACCTACATGGCCAGCCCCACCGCCGTGCTGAACGTGGGGCTGGTGCCGATCTTCGTGGACATGGACCCGGAGACCTACAACATCGATCCGCACCAAATCGAGGCGGCGATAACCGACCGCTCCGGCGCGATCATGACCGTGCACTTTGGCGGGCTGGCCTGCGATATGGGTGAGGTTCTCGACATTGCGCGCCGGCGCGACCTGAAGGTGATCGAGGACGCCGCGCACGCGCACGGGTCGACGTGGAACGACCGCGGGCTCGGCACGATCGGCGACGTCGGCTGCTTCAGCCTGGGTCCCGGCAAGAACCTCACGCCCGGCGTCGGCGGCGCCGTGATGACGAACGATCTTGAGATCTACAGGCACGCCATCGCCTATTCCGAAATGGACATTGGCGGACGGGTGATGCGCTTCGGCGAGATGGGTCTGGATACAGAGGCCGCCGAACCCGACGAGTGGTTCCCCTACAGTTCAGGCAACCGTCGTCTCGGCGGCGTGCTGGCCGCCCTGGCTAGTGCGCAACTGGATCGTTTGGAAGGGCAAACCCAGCGTCGCTCGGACAACGGTCGGTACCTTGCCGAGCTGCTGGAAGACGTGGATGGGCTCTCATCGCGCCGCGAGGACCCCTACGTCACGCGCAACGCCAACCACCTGCACATCGTGCGCTATGACGCGGCAGGATTCGACGGGTTACCGCGAGATCGCTTCGTCGAGGCCATGCAGGCGGAGGGCCTGGGAATCCGGGCCGGCTACCGACGCCCCATGAACCGCGCCGACCTATTTCGCGACCCCAACGGCGAACTATCCCTGGTCTGGCCCCGCGGCGACGGGCCACCGGACGTGGACTATGCGTCCATGTCGTGCCCGCACGCCGAACGCGCCTGCGCGACCGAAGACCTCTGGATCACCCAGAACATGATGCTCAGCGGCCCCAGGGCCATGGAGGAAATCGTCGACGGAGCGGAGAAGGTCCGCGACAACCTGTCGACGCTGGGCGACTCGTAGAGAGTCAGAGCGCCGGCTTACGCCTGTCCGTCAGCCGCGAAGTCAGTCCGACAAGGTTGTAAGCGTTAGCCCTTGATGCCGGTGAGGGTGATTCCCCGCACGAACTGCCGTTGCGCGAAGAAGAAGACCACGATGATCGGCATTACGGAGATCATGGCAACGGCCATTTGCAAGGTGTGCTGTTGTTCCATGTATTGCCCGGCGGCAAAGTAGCGCAGTCCAACCGGGAGCGTAATGCGGTCGGGCGAATTCAGAACGATGAGAGGAAGAAAAAAGTCGTTCCAGTTGCCGATAAAGGCGAGCGCCGCAACGGTAGCAATTGCCGGTCTTGAGAGCGGCAGGATGACTCGAAACAGAATCCCAAGTCGCGAGGCCCCGTCGGTACGCGCAGCCTCGTCGAGCTCAATTGGAATTGTCATAAAGAACTGGCGCAATATAAATATGTAAAAGGCGCCGCCGCCAAGTCCGGGCACAATCAGCGGCCAAAGTGTGTCTAACCAACCAAGGTCCCGGAAGATGATGACAACGGGAATGATGGTGACGTGCAAGGGCAGCATCATGGTTGAGAGCAAGACCATGAAAATGACTCGATTCCCGGGGAATTCCAGGCGAGCGAATCCATAGGCGACGACACAGCTTACGAAGGTCCCGACCGTCACACCTATGAAGGTCACAATGAACGAGTTAAATAGCCACCAAGGTACCGGATGGTGCTGCCACACATATGTGTAGTTTTCCCAGGCCGGAGGGAACGGCCAAAACAAGTCCGGGTCATAAACCTGGCTGGTCGTCATGAAGGACCAGCGAACCATGTAGATGAAAGGAATCGCATACATAATGCTGCCGCCGATCAGCAGCAGGTAGAAAAGCGCCCTGGTCAGCGCGCGCAACACTCGCACCGAGGTCGAGCGCACGGTGATCGGCTTGCCCGAATAAGCGACCGGTTGCCCTGGGGCGCCCAACGGGGCGGTGAGCCCTCCGCCTAGACTAGCTGTACCGGACGAGCTGGCCGGCTGGGCGCGTGCGGAAACCCTTGGCTGGGCAGGCGTTGGCACGAGAGGTTCCCTTCGGGTTGGGCGATGCCTCATCGCGAAACAGTGCCGAGCTTCGAGGTGCAGCGCACCGAGTGTTCGAACCTCAGCCCTTGATGCCCGTCAGTGCAATCCCGCGGATGAAGTGCTTCTGCGCGAAGAAGAACAGGATCACTACGGGCGCCACGGCGATCAGGGCAATGGCCATCTGCAGATGCAGTCGTTGCGCCTCGTACTGGCCGGCCTGCAGCCAGCGCATCCCCACGGCCAGCGTTAGCCGCTCAGAGGACTGCAAGACAATCAATGGGAAAAAGAAGTCGTTCCAGTGACTGATAAACGAGAACACCGCCACGGTCGCAATGGCCGGCTTCGACAACGGAATGATGACGGTCCAGAACACGCGCATGCGTGACGCCCCATCAATGGCGGCCGCTTCGTCGAGTTCCAGGGGGAGTGTCAGGAAGAACTGGCGGAGCAGGAAAATGTAGAACGGGGCTCCGCCAAGCAGGGGTACGATCAGTGGCAGCAGTGTGTCCAGCCAGTTGAGTTCCCGGAAGAGAATCACCTGGGGAATGATGGTCACATGCTGCGGGAGCATCATGGTCGAAATCACGATGAGAAACAGAATGCGATTGCCCGGAAACTTGAGCCGGGCAAAACCGAAGGCGACCAGAGCGCTGATAAAGGTCCCAACGGTTACACCGACAAATGAGACGATCGTGCTGTTGGTGATCCACCAGAGCACCGGGCCAACCTGCCACACATCCGTGTAGTTATTCCACGCGGGCGGGTTGGGGACCAGCGGCTGCGGAACCACGTAGAACATGTCGAGGCTCATCAGCGAGGCCCTGATCATCCACAAGAAGGGAATCGCGTACATGATGCTGGCGCCGATAAGGACGGCGTAGTAGAACGTTCGCAACAGGAGCTGCAATGCTTGGACCCGCCGGGATCTGATGGTGCGGCCGCCAGACGGGACTACCGCCGGTGCGAGGTTGCTGTCCGCAGTTCGTGCTGTCATGGCCTAGCGCTCCGTAGAGCCCTCGTAATAGACCCAGCGCCGCGCAACACCAAATTGCAGGATGGTGAACACCAGGATGATCACAAACAGCACCCAGGCAATAGCCGAGGCGTAGCCCATCTGGAAATACTCGAACCCCGTGCGATAGAGATGCAGCAGGATGAATAGCGTTGAATCTCGAGGTCCGCCATTCGTCACGATCAGCGCCTGCGTGAATACCTGCCAGGATCCGATGATCTGTAGCACGGCCGTAAGAAATATCGCGGGCGTCATCATCGGTACGGTCACGTGCCACATCTTGCGAATCACGCCGGCCCCGTCCACGCTGGCGGCTTCATAGAGGTGCTGCGGGATGCCTTGCAGCGCTGCCAGGTAGATGATCATTGTCGTGCCCAGTCCCCAGAAGCTCATGAGAATCAGGGCGGGCATGGCCCAGGTGGAGCTGGTCAGCCAGTTGGGGCCATCGATCCCAACCAGTCCCAGGAACTGGTTCACCAGGCCATTGGGCTGGAGGAGCAAGATCCACAGGTATGCCGTGGCCACGCCGGCCGTTACGGACGGCAGATAGAAGGCCGTCCGATAGATTGGTTGTCCCTTGACCTTCTGATTTAACAAGATGGCTACAAAGAAAGCCATAATCATGATTCCAGGTACATGTACAGCGGTGTAATACAGGGTGTTAATTACGCTTCGAATGAACTTGGCGTCGTCTGTAAAGAGCCTCACGTAATTATTCAAGCCAACCCACTCCGGCAACCCAATGAACCGGTAGTTGGTGAAGCTCAGATAAATCGATGCAATGAACGGACCCAGCGTGAACCATAGAAACGTAATCAGCCACGGCGTAACAAAGAGCAATCCGCTCCACCGTTGCCATCGTGTTGTGCGCAAAGTTGCCTCAGTTCATAGGTGGCCGGGCGGGCGCCGGTTGGCGGCGCCCGCCCGGCACGTCCACGTCATTCAATCGCTTGAACGAGCGTGAAGCGTTCCTATTGCAGCGTTGCCAGGTGCTTGTCGCACGCGGCCTGCGCGTTCAGCAGGGCTTCGCGGGCCGGAATCTCGCCGACGATCGCGGGCTGCGTTTCGTCGTGCAGGATGTTCCACCACTGCGCCCAGCCGCTGAAGAACATGAGGCCGTAGGCGTCCGGGCTCAGGAAGTGGTCCCGGATCAGGTTCATGCTGCGCGGCATTCCCGGCTGGAAGCCGAGGTACCGGTCGCTGTTGATCACGGCGCGGTGCATCGGAATCGCTCCGCGCCCGTCGGCGACCAGACCCTGGAAGTACTCACCCGCGATGAACGACGTGAGGATCACCGAGGCCTCGACCGTGCCGTGCTCAAGCGCCTTGACCGTGATGAAGTGACCCAGCTCGTTGGTGGAGTAGGCGACCTCACCGGTCGGCGACCGCGGCGACGGCATGTTGTCCCACTCGAATCGGCCGCCCACGCGTAGCTTGCGGCCGCCGGGGCCGTGAATGCCGCCGGGCTCCATGCCGATCTTGCCGGTTGCGAATGGCGCCGTGATGCCCTCGGTCAGCAGCTGCGACAGCTCGCCGAGCGGGACGCCTACGCCCTCTTCGTACGTGGCGTTCACGTACCACTCGAACGCCTCGAGTCCGCCCTCGGTGGCGAAACCGGAGGCCGGTGCCGGGCGGGTTCGCTCCGTGAAGAGCCAGCCGCCATTGGCGCTGATCAGCGGCAGCCAGCGAAACTCGCCGCCGGTGCCGTGGTGCAGACCGTACTCATTGGTGTCGGCGTTGGTGAGCTGCCGGGCTGCCTCCAACTGCGAATCCCAGGTCCAGTCGGCTGTCGGAGCTTCCACGCCGTCGGCATCGAACTTGTCGATGTTGTAGACGTAGCCGTTGACGGCCGACATGAACGGCATGCCGTACAGCACGCCATCGATGTCCAGGTTCTGAAGGCTCGGGTCGGCCGGGTTCTCGCGCGACAGAATCAGGTAGTCGTCAAGGTCGATGCCGGCCTTGTCGACGTGGTCCTGGAGCTGCACAAGACCTGGCGCGAACTCACGCATCCGGGCGCCGTTCAGCACGACGACGTCGCCAACGGTGCCCGCCGCGAACATGATGTTCACCTTGTCGCGGTAGAACCCTGGCGGAATCGGAATCAGGTCGTACTTGACGTTGGGGAACTGCTTATCGAATTCCTCCAGGCCGGCCTTCATCGTCTCCCAGCGCGTCCCAGCCGCCCAGTAGTTCATGAACTGGATTGGCGGGGTCGGTTCCATCTGGGCTGGGGCTTCGACCATGACCTCTCGGGTCACGACCTTCTCAACCTCAACGACCTTCTGGACTTCGACCGGAACCTGCTTCTCCACGACCTTCTCAACGACCCGCTCGACCGGGACTTCCTTCTCGACGACCCGCTCGACCGGAACTTCCTTCTCGACGATCTTCTCGACCTCGACGACCTGGGTCTCCCCACAGGCCGCGAGAATGGCCACCGACGCGCCGCCGAGGGAACCAACCCCAAGGGCGCGGATGACCTTGCGTCGAGTCATTGGTCCGCTCATGAAACCTCCCCGCAGTAGGTGGACACGGGCGACTCACATCCAAGTGTCACCGGTCCGCTGCACACCAGTTCAGGGTGACTCGTCGTCCACAGCGGGCCGACAAGTCACCCTAGGGCGCACTATCTAACAACGGCTCAAGACGCCTGTCAAACGAATGGTCGCATTCGCGCCGTCACGCTCGCAGGTGGGCTGCCGAAAGTCGCACGAGTGAGGCCGGCCTGCTCTCGGGCTAGCGCTTTGTTCCTCGCTGCTGCACACACGAATAGTGGATCTGGCACACGGCCTTTCGTTCCGAGTCGTCACGGAGACGACCACCCACGGAAGTCATCCTCAGGAACATGCCGACTGGTGCCGATTCCAGCGCGATGGTGTTTTCCTTGCTGGAAGTGATGGTGGAACTGTTGGCTTCCCAGTCCTGCTGATAGACCACGGCCACGGCCTGGTCATCGGTCAGCATGGCGTAGATGCGACTGAAGTCCGGCCGCACGGCCACCATCTGGGGGGTGAGGCCGACCCGGATGTGGGCCAGCGCTCGGAGATTGGCG